>DATKCA010000001.1:0-10767 GCA_035544675.1 Thermoanaerobaculia bacterium
GTTGAGGAGGATGCGGCCGGGATCCGACTGATGCGAGCCGAGCCACGTGCGCAGCTGCGACGAATTGAAGTTCCCCGCCTCGGTTGCCTGCTGCACGGTCATGCCGAACTCGACAACGTTGAGGAAGAACTGGAGCAGGTTCTGATCCTGCGTGTCGCCGCCCTGCACGGCGAAGGAGAGGAACGGCTGTCCGTCTTTCAGCGCCAGCGAAGGCGTCAGCGTCACGTGCGGTCGCTTGCCCGGCTCGACGACGTTGTACGGATTCTCGCGGCGGTCCACCGTGAAGCTCTGCGCGCGCTGCGACAGGCCGATGCCGGTGCGGCCTGCGATGACGGCCGGGATCCAACCGCCGCTCGGCGTCATCGACACGATCCATCCTTCCGCGTCCGCCGCCTGCACCGTCGTCGTGCCGCCGTACATGGCCTCTTTGAATCGCGACTGCGCCTCTGCGGTCTGCGCCGGCTTCGACGTGGTGGTGCTCCACTCGCGCAGCAGATCGGTGAACGGGTTGGTGCCCTGCTGATGCGGATACGGATCGCCGGGACCCATGGTCGGATCGTTGCGCTCGGGGTTGATGAGCTTCGCGCGCTGGCGGGCGTACTCCTTGGACAGCAGTCCGGCCACCGGCTCCTCCGGCGGGAAATAGGGATCGCCGTAGTAGAAGTCGCGATCGGCGAACGCCAGGCTCATGGCCTGATAGACAGTATTGATGTAGCGCGCCGTGTTGTAGCCCATGGCCTTGAGGTCGAAGTTCTCGAGGATGTTCAGCGCCTGCAGCATGGCCGGCCCCTGGGTCCACACCGTCAGCTTGTAGACGTCGATGCCGCGATAGCTGGTGCGCACGGGCTCCTCGATGCGGACCTGCCAGCGCGCCAGGTCGTCGAGCGTGAAGAGGCCGCCCTGCTCGCGCGTTCCGCGCACGAGCTCGCGCGCGATGTCGCCGCGATAGAACCTGTCGTACGCGGCCATGATCGCGTCCTTGCGACTCTTGCCGGCCGCGCGCGCGGTCTGCTCCGCCTCCACGAGCTTACGGAGCGTGGCCGCCAGGTCGGACTGGCGGAAGATCTCGCCCGGCTCGGGCGCTTCGCGGTTCGTGGTCGTCGTCACCGTGACAACGCGGTCGTGCGAAGGCGTCGCGGTGCTGTGGGGGACAGGCAATCCTGCCTGTCCCCGGTCAGGCAGGATTGCCTGACCTCCACTCGCATGCGGCAGCATCACCTGCTTCGAGTACGGCCACTCCTTGAGCCGGTTCTTCTGGCGCTCGATGTTGTTGGCCGCCTGCGCCTCGATCGGGTAGCCGTCCGCCATCTGGATCGACGGCTCCAGCACATCTTTCAGCGAGAGCGTCCCGTATTCGGCGAGCATCACCATCAGCCCGCCCGGCGTTCCCGGCGTCACCGCCGCGAGAGGCCCGTACTGCGGCGGATACTTCATCGACCTGGACCGGTAGAACTCGGCGGTCGCACCGGTCGGAGCGACGCCGAGAGCATTGATGGCGATGACCTTTTTCGTTTTCGGGTTGTAGATGAGCGCCTGCGTCTCGCCGCCCCAGCTCAGCGTGTCCCACATCGTGCACGTCGCGGCCAGCATCGCCGCTGCGGCATCGACGGCGTTCCCGCCCTTCTGGAACATCATCGCGCCCGGAGTGGCCGCAAGCGGCTTGCCCGTGATGGCCATCCAGTGCCGTCCGTGCAGCGGCGGCTTCTGCGTCCGCTGGGCCGATAGCGGGAGCGCCGCCAGGGCGAGAATGATCGAGAGTGTTCGTTTCACGAGCCCTCCTCCTAGGCGAAACGGCAACCGGAAACCGGAAACCGGTACCGGACCGGTAACCGGAAACCGGAAACCGGAAACCGGAGACTACACCACGGTTACCGGTTGCCGGAGTGCCGCCGGTTGCCGGTTGCCGGTTTCCGGTTGCCGTTGCGTTGCCGGGATGCCGCCGGTTACCGGCAGGATGCGCTTGCCGGGAGTGCCACCGGTTTCCGGTTTCCGGTTTCCGGTTTCCGGTTGCCGATAGAATCACGGGCCATGAAAACAAAGCTGGCCCTGGCGTGCATCGCGATCCTCTTCCTCTCCTGCCGGGCGGCGGCCGAGCAGAGTGCTCCGCCGGTGGTGGCGCGCCCGGACAACCCGCTGCT
Source organism: Thermoanaerobaculia bacterium (assembly GCA_035544675.1). GTDB lineage: Bacteria > Acidobacteriota > Thermoanaerobaculia > Gp7-AA8 > Gp7-AA8 > DATKCA01. The sequence goes on from DATKCA010000001.1 coordinate 2,139, forward strand.
CAAGCACTACGAGGTCCGCGCGGACACGCTTCCGCCGCCGTTCGAGACCAAGAGCTCGACCAACCCGCCGAACGTCGGCGCCCGGCCGAAAGATGCGGCGCTTCATCTGCCGCCGGGATTCAAGATCGAGGTGTGGGCGCGCGACTTCGACGTGCCGCGCAACATGATCCAGGCACCCAACGGCGACGTCATCGTCGCCGAGACCGATGGCGGCCGCATCACGATCCTCCGCGATGCGAACAAGGACGGCGTGCCGGAGGGACGATTCACGTTCGCGTCCGGCCTCAACGAGCCGTTCGGGCTGGCTCTGGGCGGCAACTATCTCTACGTCGGCAACACGGACGCGGTGGTGCGGCTCCCCTACCGCGCGGGGCAGACCGAGGCGGCCGGCAAGCCGGAGCGCATCGCGGCCCTCCCCACCGGCGGACACTCCACGCGCAACGTCATCTTCAACCGCGACGGCTCGAAGCTGTATGTCGCGGTCGGCTCGCGATCGAACGTCAGTGTCGAGACCGACGAGCCGAAGCGCGCCGCGATCACGGAGATGAATCCGGACGGATCGGGCCAGCGGATCTTCGGCTCCGGCCTCCGCAACCCGGTCGGCCTGGCGTGGAACCCGGCCAACGGCTCGCTCTGGACCACCGTGAACGAGCGCGACGGCCTCGGCGACAACCTCGTGCCCGACTACGTCACCGACGTGCGCGACGGCGCGTTCTACGGGTGGCCGTTCTCGTACATCGGGAAGAACGAGGATCCGCGCCGCAAGGGCGAGCGGCCCGATCTCGTGGCCAAAGCCGTGGTCCCTTCCGTCCTCCTCGAATCACACTCGGCCGCTCTGGGAATCGGCTTCTACGACGGCACGATGTTCCCGGCCAGGTACCGGGGCGGAGCGTTCGTCGCGCTGCACGGCTCGTGGAATCGCTCGCGCCGCACCGGATACAAGGTCATTCACATCCCCTTCTCGAACGGCCGCCCGGCCGGCGGTTACGACGACTTCGTGGTGGGATGGGCGCCCGATCCCGCGTCCCGCATCGTGTGGGGAAGGCCGGTCGGCATCCTGGTCCTGCGCGACGGCTCGCTGCTGGTCTCCGATGACGGCGCCAATGTGATCTGGCGCGTGACCTACGAGAAGCGACCCTGAGCGGCAGGCCGGGCCGCCGAGTCGGCGGCGCTCCACCTGTCCCGCCCTGAAGTGCGGCCGGGTCTCTCGGCCCGGGCGCGCGCTCCCCTCTTGTCCAGACCGCTACAATCTCTATCAGTTGTCCGAGGAGGAAGCCCTTGACCGTAGAAGAGACGTTGCCGGAGATGGGGACCGACAGTCTGGCCGAGGAGACTCAGCGTCGCAGCCCGCGCGACGCCGCACTGCTTCTGGCCTCGACTGCACCGCGCATCGTCGCCGAGCTTCTGCAGTCGATGAATCCGGCCATGGCGCAGGACATCCTCGACGAGCTCGATCCCGAGCGCCGCAATGCCGTGCTGGCGGCCGCATCGCCGCAGCAGCGCACGCAGTGGCTGCGCAATGACGGATATCCCGAGGACACGATCGGCCGGCTGATGGAGCCTCCCACGGCGGTGTTCCGCGGAAAACAGACCATCGCCAGCACGATCGAGTCCGTACGCGAGCTGTCGAAGACGACGCTGGTCACGTACCTCTTCATCGTCGACGACCGCATGCGCCTCATCGGCATCGTGACGATGCGCGATCTCCTGCTCTCGTCGCGCGATCAGAGTCTCGAACAGGTGATGCTGCGCGAGCCGTTTTTCCTGCCGCCGGAGATGGAGCTGCCCGAGGCCATGAAGCAGGTCGTGCGCAGGCACTTCCCGGTCTATCCGGTCTGCCAGGCGGACGGAAAGCTGCTCGGGCAGGTTCGCGGGCAGGCCATGTTCGAGGAGCAGGCCTACGAGATCAGCGCGCAGGCCGGCCGCATGGTCGGTGTCGACAAGGAGGAACGGCTGACCACGCCGTGGACGCGCAGCCTCAAGTTCCGTCATCCCTGGCTGCAGCTGAACCTCGTGACGGCGTTCCTGGCGGCGGCGGTCGTCGGCGCCTTTCAGGGGACCATCGATCGCATCGTCATCCTGGCGGCGTTCCTTCCCGTGCTGGCGGGGCAGTCGGGAAACACCGGCTGCCAGGCCCTGGCCGTGGCGCTTCGCGGCATGACCCTGGGCGAGTTGCAGCCGGGCACCGAACGGATGCTGGTCATGAAGGAAGCGCTCCTGGGGCTCCTCAACGGAACGCTGGTCGGCATCACCGCCGGCCTGGGCATGTTCGCCGCGGCGAAGATGCAGTCCCATCCCGAGGCGGTGATGCTCGGCATCATCGTCTTCATCGCCATGGTGGGAAGCTGCATCGTCAGCGGCATCGCCGGCGCGGTGATTCCTCTGGCTCTGCGACGCTTCGGCGCCGATCCGGCCACGGCATCGAGCATCTTCCTGACGACCGCGACCGACGTGGCCAGCATGGGACTGTTTCTCAGCCTGGCGACGGCGATGATTCGCTAGTTACAGGCCACTAGCAGCGCCGGCATGCTCGAGCCGGGCCACGGCGCGTGTGAGGTCCTCGTGGCCGCCGACCAGGAGCATCGTGTCGCCCGCCTGCAGCGGCTCGTGCAGCGGCAGCGGTGAGAGAGCGTGGCCGTCGCGCAGAAGCGCCGCCACGGCCACGGAATCATGCTCGAGTCCGAGTTCCTGAATGGATCGGCCCTCGCACCAGGCGCCCGGGAACACCAGATACGTTTGCGATGTGCCACCGGCGAAGATGGCGGTGAGGCGCCTGCTGTCGGTGGCGCGCACAGCGGGATCGCGCAGCATGCGGTAGCCCTCGTCGCGCAGCAGGCGGATCTGATTGGCGACGATGTTCTGAGGGACGCACAGGACGTGCAGCGTACGGGTCACGATCTCCAGCGACGTCTCGAACTCCTCCGGGATGACTTCGTCCGCACCGAGGAGGCGAAGCCGCTCCACTTCGGCGACGTATCGAGTGCGCACGATGATGTGGATGTCGCGCTGCATCTCCCGGCAGAGGCGGACGATGCGCCTCGTGGCGTGCGGATCGGAGATGGCCACGATCGCGGCCAGAGCGGCCTCGACGCCGGCCATGCGCAACGCGCTGGGGTCGGCTGCGTCAGCGAGCAAGGCGTGGCTGTCGGCGCGGCGCGCCGCGGAGACGCGATCCGCATCCTCGTCCATCACCACGTGCGCGACACCGGTCGAGGCCAGCACCCGCGCCACGTTCTGCCCGTTCAGGCCGTAACCGACCACGATGATGTGACGCTGCAGCGGTTTGAGGTCCTCGTGCCGCTCCGCCGTCTGCTCGTGAAGCCGGTCCGCGAACCACCGCCCTGCATTCAGCAGAAGCGGGGTCGCCCCGAGCGTCAGGACGGCCACGGCGACGAACATCTGCTCGCGATCGGCGTTCAGGAGTCCGGCTCGCTTGCCGCTCTGGGCCAGGAGAAACGAGAACTCCCCGACCGGCGCCATGGCGAACGCCGCACGGACCGACGTTCGCTTCATCGCCGGCGAGAGCCGGAACGCCGGATAGGACGCCAGCACCTTCAGCACCACCACTCCGATCGCGACCCCGGCGACCAGAAATGGCTCGCGTCCGATGAACGCCGGATCGAGGAGCATTCCAATCGAGGTGAAGAAGAGCGCCGAGAGAAAGTCGCGAAACGGCCTGAGGACGCCTTCGATCTCGTGGATGAAGTCGGTATCACCGATGACCACGCCGGCCGCAAATGCCCCCAGGGCTGGAGAGATCCCGATGCGATGAGCGATGGCGATCGTCCCCACGATCAGAACGACGGCGGCGGCCGTGAACGCCTCCCGGCTTCCCAGCCGCGCGATCGCGCCGAAGAGCCGCGGCACGACCACCCGGGCGATCAGCATGAGAGCGACGACCGCTCCCACCGCGACGAGTACGCGAATGAAGATCGACTGGAGGGGCGGAACATCGTCGCCTGCCGGAGCGAACGCCGGCACCAGGAGGATCAGAGGAATCACCGCGAGGTCCTGGAACAGCGAGACGCCGAGGAATCTCCGCGCGTAGGGGATGCCCATCTCGTCCCGCGAGGTGAGAATCGGCACGACGACGGCGGTCGACCCGAGAGCGATCAGCAGTCCGTAGAACAATCCCTGGCGCAGCGGCTCGCCGAAGACCATCACCACCGCGGCGACGGCGCCGGCCGTGAACAGCATCTGGAGCGGTCCGGCCAGAAAGGTCGTCCGGCCGAGCGCCCTGAGACGACCGAGCGGCACGTGCAATCCGATGAAGAACAGGATGAGCGCGACGCCGAGCTCCGCAATCACTTCGATGCGCGCCGGATCGTAGATCCATCCGAGAGCGTGCGGGCCGATGATCACGCCCACCGCGAGATAACTGACCACTTCCGGAATCCGGAACCGCCGTCCCAGAAACAAAAGAGGAAACGCTGCGATGAGGATGATCGCGATGTCGATCAGAAGCGGATCATCTTGCATTCGCGCGTAGTCTCCCACGTTCGGGCGCGCTGCTCCGGTTCTTGCAATGACCTCAGGATGCCAGGTACCACTCGAAAGGAAGCGAACGATGCCTCGAAAAGCAAGTAGCAGGAAGGGGAACTCTCGCGGCAAAGCGGCCGGCAAACCGGCCAGGAAACGGGCTTCGCCACAACGCAAAGCCTCGCGGAAGGCGAAGGAGGCCGCAACGACTGCGGTCGCGTACGGCCGCGACGTCCTGAAGCGCCTGCTGTCCGCCGTCGCCGCGTCGCTCACCCGGAAGCCTGCGGAATCCGGCAAAACGAATCCGATTCCCGCCCGTAAGAAGAAAGAGGTCGCCCCGCGAGCCGCGCGGCAGCCGCGCCGCGAGACCGACATTCTCATGGATCAGATCGCAAGCAGCTACACGCCGACACAGACCAGTCTGAAAGCGCCGTTCCGCGCCTCCGGCGCAGACCGGGAGCGCGACCAGGACTACGCCCGCGGCGCAGGAAACGACCGCTGGAAGGACGAGGACCGCCTGACCAACAAGTCGGGTGATCCTCGAATCGGAACACACGGAAGGACATACGAACCTGGAGAGAAGCGAGTCGTCTCCAGCCAGGACGAGGAGGAATGAGCATGGATCAGAACAGCAGAACGGACATCGGAACCACCCCCACGGGCGCCAGCGGGACCACGGGCGGCATCAACAACGCCGGCGTGACGAGCAGCAGCGAGACCTGCGCGCATTGCGGCGCACCGCTGAGCGGAGGCCAGGGCCTCGAGCAGTTCCTCAGCCGCATCGGAATCACCGAGGAGATGATCAACAACCTGAAGTCGTCGATGCAGAACGTCGACGTCGAGGAGTACCTGAACACGGCGCGCGAGTACCTGAAAAACGCGGGCGACAAGCTGAAGACCGGCTCCGACAAAGCCACGACGTACGCGAAGGACAACCCCGGCAAAGTCGCCGCCGGTGTAGCCGTCCTGGCGGTCGGAGCGGGGCTCCTGCTCAGCTCGATCGGACGCGACAGGAGCTAGCAGTCAAAAGCCGGCCTCGGGCTCGGGCACGGGATCTGTGGAGGACAGGCAATCTTGCCTGTCCTCGCTGGTCAGGCAGGATTGCCTGTCCTCGCTGGTCAGGCAGGATTGCCTGACCTCCACAGAAGCCGTCAATCGAAGGCGGATTTCACGAGGGCTCGGGCACGGGCTCGGGAAAGTCAAAGGCGCGCGTTCGAACCTCTCATGGCGAACTGGCATTCGCACCACGCCGCCGTCAACGGCATCGACCTGCACTTCATCGAGGCGGGGACCGGCCCGCCGGTGATGCTTCTCCACGGATTCCCCGAGCATTCGTATTCGTGGCGGAAGCAGATCCCGGCGCTGGCCGCGGCCGGATTCCGCGCCATCGCTCCCGACCTGCGCGGCTACAACGAGTCGTCCAGGCCGCCTCGCGTCGAAGACTACCGGCTGACCGTCGTAGCGCAGGACATCGCCGCGCTGATCGAGCACGTGGGTGCGCCGGTGGCCCTGGCCGGCCACGACTGGGGCGCGCTCACGGCCTGGTACGTGGCGATGACGCGACCGGAGCTGCTCCGAAAGCTGGTCATTCTCAACGTGCCGCACCCCGTGCCGTTCTCACGCGAGCTGCACCGGAGCACATCGCAGAAGCTCCGCATGGCCTATCAGCTCTTCTTCCGCCCGCCGTGGATTCCGGAGCTGCTGATGCCTGCCCTCCTGCCGCTCATGATGCGGAGGGCGGGCCGGTTCTCGGCGGAAGACATCGCCACGTACCGGGCGGCGTGGCGGAAGGAAGGTGCGCTGCGCGGGATGGCGAATTACTACCGCGCCATGGCCGTGAAGCAGAACCGCCGCGAGCTGCGCGAGCTGGTCCGCCGCATCGACATCCCGACGCTGCTCATCTTTGCGAAGCACGAGCCGGTGTTCACGCGCGAGACGACGGAGGACTTCGACGAGTGGGTGCCGAACCTGCGCATCGCCCGCGTGGCGCGCGCCGGCCACTACGTGCAGACGGACCAGCCGGAGATCGTCAACGCGCTGCTGATCGAATTCCTGAGGCCTAAGGACTAAGGCCTAAGGCCTAGCCCTTCTTCTCCATGGCCCGCTTGAACGCCAGAGCCATGGCGCTCTCGCCGGGTTCCCCGGTGACATCGCCGCGCTGATCGTCCATGAACTTCACGTACTCGTCGCGCTCGGCGGCGGCCTTGGCCGCATCCGCGGAAAGGGAGATGCGCTTGCGGCTGGCCTCGACGCTCATGATGCGCACGACGATCTTCTCGCCGGCGGTGTGAGCCTTGGAGGGATCGGCGCCCGGAGCGACCGTGATCTCCGAATTGGGGATGAGGCCGGTCAGGCCCGGCTCGAGCTGGACGAAGATTCCCGGCGCCGCGCCGTGATCGACGATGCCTTCGACGACCTTGCCGACGGGATAGCGCGAGCCCACGCTCTCCCACGGGTCGGTGACGGCCACCTCGCGCAGGGAGAGCGAAAGGCGCTTCTTGCCCGGATCGACTTCGCGCACCCAGCCGGTGACGCTCGAGCCGATGGCCACCGACTCATCGCCCTGCTTCACACCGAGAGGAAGCTGGGAGAGATGGACCAGGCCATCGAGACCTGGCTCGACTTCGACGAAATAGCCGAAGTCCGTGGAGCGGACGATCTTCCCGTTGAACTGCGCGCCGACGGGATACCGGTCGGCGACGTCGGACCAGGGATCAGGCTCCTGGTCCTTCATCGACAGCGAGATGCGCTTGCCATCGTTGTCGACCTTGATGACCTTGACGCGGAGCTCCTGTCCGACGCTGACCAGCTCTTTCGGATCGGTGACGCGGCGGCGGCTCATCTCCGAGACGTGGAGCAGGCCGTCCACACCGCCCAGATCGACGAAGGCGCCGAACTGCGTAATGGTCTTGACGCGTCCCGTCAGCTCGGCGCCGGGGACGATCGCCTTGCGAGTCTCCTGCGCGCGCGCCGCGGCCTCTTCCTTGATGAGCGCGGCACGCGACACGACGATGCGACGGCCGTCGTCCGACATCTCGGTGACGCGGAAGTCGTAGATCTGGTTCAGGAACGCATCGGGATTCTCGATCTTGCCGAGGGCGATCTGGGAGAGGGGGCAGAAAGCGCGGAGGCCGGCAACGCTGACGTCGAACCCGCCCTTGTTGCGCCCGCTGACCTTCCCCTGGACCGGGAGCCTGTTCTCGTACATCTGCCGCAACTGGTCGAGGGAGGCCTTGCCCTTCATCATCTTGCGCGAGATGCGGATCTCGGGTGAGGTCTTCACGACCGTGCCCTCGACGCTGTCGCCGACCTCGAGCCCTTCGAGCTCGGAAGCGGACATCACGGCTTCCGAAGGTCCACCGTAGGAAACAAATGCGTCGTCGCCGGAGATCGACACGATCTGGCCGCGCAGCTGTTCCCCCTGTTCGGGGGTCTTGAAATTCAGGCTCGCTTCGAACGCTTCGGCAAAGCTCGCCTCGGCGTTGTCTCTCGTCTGCGTCATGGGGGTTTTGATACCTTTCGAATGATTGCGTCTCGGTCCGTGAGATCGGCTGGGTTGCGTATCTTACAGGAATTCATCTGGAGGTACGCAACTCGCGTTCCGGCTCAGAATCCGACCCGCCGAAAAATTTCATGGGCCCCTCTTGACGAACCGAAATCCCGAACACAGATTGAACGTCACCTTCAACCCGGATACGCCACGCACGATGACAACGGGTTGATGCGTCGCTTCGGAATGCGATGGGTTCTCGAAGCGGAGTGATCCGGATGCTCCCTGCAGCTGCCAACGGATCACGAAGGTTTCGAAGAGGCAGGGCTCGTCGAGCAGTCGGTTCGGATGCCCTCTGGTGGCTGTTAACGAATCGAGAATGGACCCGCGGGGCCAGAGACCGCGGGTCTTTTTCTTCTGTTTCGCTCCGTCGGACACACTGTATCCGGAAACCGGAAACCGGCAACCGGAAACCGGAAACCGGAAACCGGAGGTAACCGGAAACCGGAAACCGGAGGTAACCGGCAACCGGCAACCGGCAACCGGCAACCGGAGGAAACCGGAAACCGGAAACCGGAAACCGGAGGTAACCGGTAACCGGCAACGGTAGTTGATGCGCTCGTGCCCGCTCCCGGCTTTTGACTGATACGAGCGCGCCGC
>DATKCA010000002.1:0-55160 GCA_035544675.1 Thermoanaerobaculia bacterium
ACGCGGTCATCGAGGAGGCGCTGGCGGTCCGTATAAACTGAGCCATCTGCCCGGTTCCCGTCATCGGCCTGAGACTCGTTGATCCGGCTTTACCTGGGAGGGAATTGCACCGCTTCTCCCGGAGGTGCATGTTCGTGGTCGAAAGGAACTGCATCATGAAGCGAGAGCGAGCGTACCTCACCCTGGCAATCCTCGGCGCCGTCGCGCCCTGGGCCGGCTTCGCCAGGTTCTTCGCCGCCCACGGCATCACCGGAGACTTCGTCGGAGCGCTCTTCTCGAACGGAGCGAGCGCAGGATTCACCATCGACCTGCTCATCTCGTCGCTGGTTTTCTGGATCTTTCTGTTCGAGCGCGCGGCGCGCGAGCGGCTCGATCGGCCCTGGATTTATATCCTCGTCAACGTCGTCATCGGCCTCTCCTGTGCGCTCCCGCTGGCTCTCTGGCGGGTGGAGCGGCTGCGGCGCGGGGATCGCTGAGATGCTGAGATCGAAAGAGACGGCGGAGACGAGAGGCACGTTCGGAGGTCTCCTCCGGCGGTGGCGGCATCATCGGGGATTCAGCCAGCTCGACCTCGCTCACCAGGCCGAGCTCTCCCCCCGCCATCTCTCGTTTCTCGAGAACGGGCGCGCCAACCCGAGCCGGGCCATGATCGTCAAGCTGTCCGAAACGCTGACCGTGCCGCTTCGGGAGCGGAACCGGCTGCTCCTCAGCGCCGGGTATGCGCCCGGATATTCGGAGAGCAGCGTGGACGGCCCGGAGATGGCCCAGGTGCGGGCTGCGATCGATGCGCTTCTGGAGCGGCACGCGCCGTACCCCGCGTATGCGATGGACGGCGCGTGGAACGTGATCGCGGCGAACCGCTGGCATCGGATGCTCGTGGAGCTGCTCGTTCCGCGGGAAAGCGAAGGAGCCGGCAACATCCTGAAACTCGTTTTCGATCCGAGGCTTCTTCGCCCCCACATCGAGAACTGGGACGATTGTGCAACTGTCATTCTGCGCCGGGTGGCGCGCCAGTTGAGTGCTCCGCACCCGCACCCGGAGCTCGAGAAGATCTTCGCGGAGATCCGCGGTCTTCCGGGCGTCGCACCGCTCGCGGCGGGCGCGCTCGATCCCGGGCGATCCGATCTCTTCATTCCGATCGCCTTGCGCTTCGGAGATCGGGTCGTGCGGTGGATGACGACCGTCCTGACGTTCGGCGCCGCGATCGACGTCACTCTGGAGGAGCTCGTCGTGGAATGCGTCTTCCCCGCCGACGCCGAGAGCGAAGCCATCTACGCGGCGTTCGCGGCGAGCGTGAGGAAGTGAGGAGACGGACGACGGCCGCTCTGCTCAGATCCTGCGCGAGTCGTACGCCCAGTGAAGCAGTGCCTGCCGCTGACGGCGGCGGCAGTCGAGCGTGCCGCCGGCGCAGTGTTTCCGGACCTGGGCCACGTGTCTCTCCATGGCCCGCCAGCGGCGAACCTGCCGCTCGTCGTCGAGGCCGCGCCGGCCCAGGTAGTACCGGCAATACCACTGGAACCAGCCGCGGGGATCGTCTTCGTGAATCCACCCCCTGGCGCGCCACACCGACAGCGGCTGCGACGCGTTCACGCCGAAGAAGTTCAGAGCGGGATCGTGCCGCTGCGAGTTGAGCTTCGCCTTCTCGAACCAGTCCGCCGGGAACTCATCGCGGCAGTCGGTCATGTACTTCCCGCCGAACACGCCCAGCGCGAGCATCTCCTTCGGCGTCAGCTGAGGACGGAAGTCGCGATGAAAGTTGCGGCCGGCGGGCTCGGTGAGGAGGTACGTGTAGCCCGTCTGCATCCGGTCTGAGACTTGGATGAGCCGTGGGGTCATCGTTGGAGAGTATGCCGTTCCCGAGCCCGAGCCCGGCCCAGCGGCGCCCCAACGCTATCCGACGCCGAGGCGCTGACGCACGGCGGCGCGGGAGGAGCGGCCGAGGGGGATGACCGACCCGTCGTCGAGCACGAGCGCGCTGGCCGTGACTCCCCGCACCCGCCCCAGATTGGCGATGTACGAGCGGTGCACGCGGGCAAACTCACGCGGCAGCAGCGCTTCGAGCGCGGTGAGCGACTTCTCGTGCAGGTGCACCGAGGAGTCGGCCAGGTGCAGCTCCGCATAGTCATCCGCCCCGCGGACATACATCACCTCGGACACATCGACCGTACGCAGCTCGCGGCCCTTGCGGATGACCAGTTTGCGGGCCTGGCCGTGGGGCTCGCGGCCGGTTGCGCGGTCGAAGGCGGTGCGCAGTCGCGCCTCGCTCCATGGTTTGGGGACGAAGTCGGTGACGCCGTAGTCGAATGCGCGCAGCGCCTGATCGTGGTGCGCGGATACGATGACGGTCTGGAATGGCGAAGCCGCCGCCTCCTCGAGCAGTGAAAACCCGTCTCGTCCGCCGAGGTTGAGATCGAGGAAGAGGAGATCGAGCGGCTGGCGGATGATCTCGACAGCCGCGGCCAGCGATGGCGCCACTTCGATCGAGGCGGCCGGTCCGGCGAAGTCGCGGACCATGCGCTCGAGACGCCTGGCCACGACAGCCTCGTCCTCCACGATGGCGATCCTCACGCCGGCACCTCGATCTCCGCGCGCCACGTCGTCCCGGCGCGATGCTGCCGGAATGACCATGCCTCTCCCCACGCCTCGCGAAGCCGGGCCTCGATGTAGCGCGTGCCGCCGCCCCTCGTGACCGGGGGATCCTCGTCGGGCGCGGGCGCTTCGAACGTGTAGCGGATGCGATGACCCGCGGCGCGAGCGGAGAGGCGGAAGGTGACCGATCGCGGGGAGGGCGTCCCGTGCGTGATGGCATTCTCCACGAGCGTGTGAAACACGGCCGGCGGAACGAGCTGTCGCCCGTCCACGCCATCGACTTCCAGCTCGTACGCGACGTCCTTGCGCATGCTCATGTTGGCGAGATGCGTGCGGCACAGCCGCAGCTCGTCTTCCGCCGGAACGAGACTGTGGTTCGCCATCGTGGCGAGGATGCGCAGCTCGTCCGCGAGCGACTCGATCATGCGGACGGCGGCTTTCGGATCGCTCTCGATCCATTCCGAAAGGGCCGTGAGCGTGTTCATCAGAAAGTGCGGCTGCAGATGACGCCGCAGCATCTCCAGCTCGAGGCGCGCCTTTAGATGCTGTTCGCGCCGGACCTCGAGGGCGTGCGAACAGAGCAGGCAGACGAAGAGGAAGAGGAGCGCGAAGTAGACGACGTTGTCCAGCCACTGCCAGGGCCTCACGGCCAGCGCGAGCGTGGCGCCGCCCACGCCGATCAGGGCCAGCACACTGCCGTTCAGCCGCCGCAGCGCCGCCCATGCGGTCCAGAGTGTGGCCACTCCGAAGGAGATGAAGAACACGATCACGGCCTTCTGATCCCAGCCCCGCGGGATGAATGGTGCGGCGAGGCAGATCACGCCCGTCGCGGCGAGCGCCCATTTCCCGATGCGATGCGGAAAGCGCGTCACTACGAGCGCGACGAGCTGCACGCCGGTGAGCCACGAGAGCGCCACGATGGCCAGGAGCCGCACCAGGTGCCAGTCGTACGTGTACCCCCACAGCGGCCGCCACGCCTCGGCTGCCAGGAGTGCGGCGGCCGCGAGGCAGAGCGTGCCGAGGAGGAGGAAGGAGCGGTCGCGGCGCGTGAGCCAGAACATCGAGAAGGCGAAGACCTTGGTGAGGAGGATGCCGCTGAGCGCGATCAGCGCGAGATGAGCGCTTCCCGTTCGCCTCTCGAGAATGCGGTCGTAGTTGCCGGCGATCAGGGTCCAGTAGCCGTGCCGCGGCGAGAAGCCGCGGTGAAATGCCGAGGCGCGGATGGCCACCGTGTGTACGGCCGGCGTGACCAGACGGTCCGGAACCTGGTAGTGCGCCTCCACCGGCCCCGGCGTCTCGGTCTCTCTCGTGCGTCCCACGACGCCGCCGCGGCCGATCAGCTCCCCGTCCCACCAGATCTCGTGCGAGGCCAGCGCGGCGAAATAGATGCCGAACGGGCGGCCCGGTTTGCGCTCGAATTCGGTCAGGTCGATCGTCCATCGCAGCCAGACCGAGTCGTTCGGCTGCGGAACATCGTTGAGATCGACCGGCGTCCACGACGAGTCATCGAGCTGCGGAGATGCCCAGGCCGGATCGTGCCCGACGCGCATCCGCGGGCCGTCCCAGGCCGAGGCTGTCGTCGCGAACAGCAGCATCGCCAGGAATGAAGAGATTTTCATGCGGCTGTTCATCACGGAATGGAGCGCGGGTGTCCTCACCCGCGCCCCGGGGGCGGCGGTGAGGACACCGCCGCTCCATTCAAGCGGCACAGAGAGACATTCACCGACAAGCAAGGTCGTTCGCCGATCCCCCTGCATCTTCTGCGAGGGCACCCCGTAAGTTACTCCCGGAGGACACGACATGCGAAAGACGATACGGATGGCAGCGGCGCTTGTTTTGACCGCGGCGGCACTCTCGGCGGCGCCTGCGAAGTTCACGCCGCACGAATTCGTCGCGGCGGATGGCACGAAGGTCCGCGCCGAGATCGGCGAGATCGCCGTCCCGGAGAACCGGAGCAAAGACGATTCGCGGTCGATCAAGCTGCGTTTCGTCCGCTTCCGGTCGACGTCTCCCCGGCCCGGGCATCCGATCGTCTATCTCGCGGGAGGTCCGGGCGGGTCGGGGGTCGGTGCCGCGCGCGGGTCGCGATTCCCTCTGTTCATGGCGCTGCGTGAGCACGGCGACGTCATCGCCTGGGACCAGCGCGGCATCAATCGCTCCGAGCCGGACATGCACTGCACCGAGCAGTACGTGATTCCGCCGGGCCACCCTCTCGACCGGGCCAAAGCCGGCGCAGTCGCGGCCGCGGCGCTGCGCCAGTGCGTGGAGCGCCTGCGGGCAACGGGCGTCGATCTGGCGGGGTACAACACGCGTGAGAGCGCGGCCGACCTCGAGGACCTCCGCAAGGCTCTCGGCGCGGAGAAGCTCGTCCTCTGGGGCATCAGCTACGGCACGCATCTGGCGATCGCGGCGCTTCGCTACCATCCGGGCTCCGTCGACCGCGTCATCCTCGCGGGGATCGAGGGTCCGGACGACTCGTACAAGCTGCCGGGCGATCAGCAGACGCTCATCGAAGACATTGCCCGTCTGGCCGCACAGGACGGCAAGTCGCGCGATCTCGTCGCGTCGATCGGGAACGTGCTGCGCGAGCTGGAGGCGAGGCCGAAGACGGTCTCGCTCACGCATCCGATCAACGGAATGACCGCCGACTTCGTCCTCGGCAAGTTCGATCTGCAGGTTGCGCTGGCCGGCATGCTCACCGGACCCGACTCGTTCGCCGTCATGCCCGATTTCATCTCCCGCGTCGAGAGCGGCGACTGGACCGCGCTGGGGCTGGCGGCGGGGCCGCGGCGGTTCGGAAGCCCCGGCTCGGCGATGGCGGTGGCGATGGATTGCTCGTCGGGGATCTCCGTGGGGCGGAGGCAGCGCATTGCCGAAGAGGCGCGGGGGACGCTGCTCGGCGACGCCATCAACGCTCCGTTTCCGGAGATCTGCGCCGGGGCGGTCGTCCCGGATGCCGGCGACGCATTCCGCGGCCCGATCGTGAGCAGCGTACCGGCGCTGCTGATCAGCGGCACGCTCGATGGCCGGACGCGGCCGCGCCAGGCCGACGAGCTGCGGCTGACGATGCCGAACGCGGAGCATCTGGTGATCGAGGGCGCCGGCCACAGCGACCCGCTGTTCCTGTCGACGCCGAAGATTCTGGAGGCGATGAAGGCGTTTCTGCGGGGCGAGCCGCTGCGCGAGCGCTACGTCGCCGCGCCCCCGGTCGCGTTCATCCCGGTCCGCAGGGTGGCCACGGTGAGCGACGAGGTGCTGGCGCGCTATGTCGGAAGCTACCGGATCGACGAGAAGTCGACGCGCCGGGTGCTGAAGGCAGGCTCGGTCCTGTACACGATCCGGGAAGGGAGCCCGCCATTCGCGATCCGCCCCAGCTCGGAGACGGAGTTCTTCTACGAGGTGAGCGGCTCGTCGATCACGTTCGAGCGCGACGCGAGCGGCAAGGTCGTGGCGATGCTGTTCCGGACCCCGGATGGGCAGACCCAGAGGGCGGTGAGGGAGTGAGGAGGCACTCCCACACCCAGATTTCGCGTTGCCGGCGCGATCCGCATCAGTCGCCGGCGTGGCGATACTAGAGCTCGTTCCGGAAGCTGTGGGCGGGCGCCTCCTGGCTCAGACCTTTCGAACCGGGCCGCGGTAGCGGGCCAGTTGCGCGTCGGCGGTCAGGAGAGTGATTCCTTCCACGAGCGCCTGCGCGAGGAGGAGCCGGTCGAAGGGGTCCTTGTGAAGGGGAGGAAGGGTGTCGACGCTGACGGCGTGCTCGCTCGTGATCGGGAGCTCCACGTAGCCGTTGTCGAGAAGCCCGCGTCGGAGCACGCGCGGCTCGACGCGAAAGTCGTCGCGACCGAGAGAGGTCTTGATGGTGATCTCCCAGAGGCTGGCGGCGCTGAACAGCAGCTCGTTATCTGGATCGGCGAGCTGGCGCCTCGCGCGCGCCGAAAGCCGCTCCGGCTGACCCGCCACCCAGAGCAGGAGCTGCGTGTCGAGGAGGAGCTTCACGCCCCGATCCCGAAGAGCGCGGCGATCTCACGCTCGCCCATCCGGTCGAAGTCGTCCGGTACTTTGATCTCGCCCTTCAGGAACCCGAGGCGCTTCGGCTCCGCCGGCGCATCGACAGATGAGACCTTCACGAGCGGCTTCCCTGCCTTGGCGATGACGAACGACTCTCCCTTCGCGGCACGATCAACGAGCCGGGAGAGTTGAGTCTTGGCCTCGTGGATGTTGACGGTGTTCATAAGGTTGAACTAACCCGAGTGGACTAACTGTAATTCCTCAGGCTTCGTGGCGTCAACCAGGCGGATGCGGCCGGTGACCACAGCGCCTGAGACTCCTTACGGCACATACTTCACGCGCACCTCTGCTGGAAACTCCGCGACTACGTCCGCGGTGACGTGCGGTAATCCCTCCAGACTCAATTCGCTCAGTCGCGGCAGTCGCTTCAGCAGTCGGACACCGGCATCGGTGAGCGCTTCCGTTTCCCAGAACATCAGCCGCTCCAGCGACGGCATCTCCACCAGAATCCGGAGGCTCCGGTCGGTGATCCCCGTCTTTCCGGCGTAGTACGTCTTCAGCCTGGACAGACCTTTGATCTGCTCCGTGGCCGCGTCCGTGGTGTCGCGGCAGTACATGCACCACAGCGTTTCGAGCTGCCGGCAACCGCCCACGTGCCGGAAGCCGTCGTCCTGCACGTCCATCGGCATCAGCTCGCGGAGCGCAGGGAAGTGCGGCAGCGTCGCCAGCGCCTGGTCGTCCACGCGTTTGCAACTGACGCCGAGACCTCGCAGGGCCGGCATCTGCGAGAGCGCCGCAAAGCCCCGTCCGGTGAGGTTCGGACACTCGCGTCCCCACAGATACTCGAGCGATCGCGAGCGGCTGAGCGCGATGAAGCCCTCGTCCGTGGCCACGGTTCCCTGCGCCACCAGCATGCGCAGCCGAGGAATGGCGCTGATGGAATGCATGGCCGTGTCGTCGCACAGCGTCCCCTCGCATCCGAGAAAGCCGAGGTTCGGGAGTTGCGCCAGCGGCGAGAGAGCTGCGGGAGTGATGGCCGACGCGTGCCAGAAGAAGCTCAGGCCGAAGAGGCCGTCGAGCCCCACCAGACTCGCTACGCCGTCATTCGTGAACGGGCCGTCCAGCAGCAACTGATTCGGCCCAGCCTCGGACTCCATGAGCGAGTACTTCATCTCCCCGCCCTGCCACTCCTTGAAGACCGGAAAGCGGTGCAGCAGCGCCAGGCCGGCATCGGTGACCAGCCGTCCGCTCTTGAACCGCCGGAGCTTCGGCTTGCCGGCGAGCGCTCGAATCGCGCCGTCGCCCGTCAGCGTGCCCATGAGGTCGACGCTCTCGAGTTGCTCGCAGAACGCGAGGCTCTCCACCCCGGCGTCGGTGATGCCGTGCTGCCAGCGCATCTGAAATCTGCGCAGGTTGGGCAGGTGCCGCAGCACTTCGAGTGCGCGGTCGGTGAGCACGCATCCACTGAGGTCGAGATCGATCAACTGCGGCATCCGCCGGAGGTGTTGCAGGCCTTCATCGGTGAGCTGGCGGGAGCCTTCCAGGTCGAGCCGCGTGAGGTGATCGAGATCCGCGACCCGGCCGAGAACCGCATCCGTGATCTGTCCGTTCGCCTCCAGCGCCGAGATCCGTTGCTCCTTCATCACGTCGATGAGGGCCTCCCACTGGCCTGCTATCAGGGCGCGGCGCGGCCGGATGGCGTTCTCCTTCCGATCGATCTCGTACGTCCGGCCCGGCGCCGGACGGCCGGTGGCGGCCGCCTCGATGAAGTCCGTCCAGTTGCCGAAGCCTGCTTCGCGCGCGATCAACTCTCGCGCTTCGGCAATCTGGAGATGGCGCTCACCGCTCCGAGAGACGCGCTGGCGAAGCTCGTACACACGTCCCCAGACGCCGGCCAGGACGTCTTCGTGCGTGAGCGGCCGCCCGTAATACTGCCGGAGGCGCTCCAGCGCGGCCGCGTCGGCGGCGTCATGGGCGGCCACCAGGTCGAGAGCGATCTGCTCATACTCCTCCATCGAACGACTGGCCGGCTGCGGCCCGCCTTGCTCGGCGCCGGCACCCGTCCGGCTGCTCTCGAGCAGCGCCGCAATCCCGTCCATCCCGCGCTTGCGTGCGACGTCCGCGGCGGTCATTCCGTCTTTCGGGCTGCGGAAAGCGGGATCGGCGCCGTGAGAGAGGAACAGCCCGGCAATCTGGAACGCGGCCTCCTCGTCCTCCGGCAACCAGAACAGCGGAGTTGTCTGTGATGTCACCCTGGCAAGGGCGGGTGCGGCAGTCAGCACATCGCGCAGGCGGGCCACATTCCCCGTGAAGGTCAGGTTCCAGACGTCACGGCTATACCGGGCGAGCAGCTCGATCATGCGCAAATGTTCGGAGTGCACCGCGAAATCGAGCGGCGTGTTGTTCCACTCGCTTTCGACGGGGTCGATCTCCGCGCCGCGCCGGATGAGTAACTCCGCCACGCCCCATGCATCGCTCATGGCGGCAATGTGAAGGGGACGCCGCTTCTTCTCATCCTCGATCTCGATCGGCACACCGAGATCGAGCAGAAGCTCGACGACATCTGCGCGGTCCCTTTTCGCCGCTGTGAACATCGCCTTCGGCGACTGCAGCGATTCGGGGTGACCGGCGGCCAGTCGCGCCGCTTCGGCGCGATCGAGGCGCATGCATGCCGCGATGAAGGCCTCCTCTCCCTCGAGCACGAGCGGGCTCATCGCGGCGCCGTACCGCGCCAGCAGTCCGGCCATTTCGGTGTGCCCCTCCAGCATGGCCATTGCGTGGAGGCTGCGCTGTGGAAACCGCCGGTCGCGCTCCGGTGCGGCGTTCGGACCGGCGCCGTGCGACAGACACCAATCGGCCAACTCCAGATCGTTGTTCTCGACGGCAATCCGGAGATGCCATCGCGCCCCTGTCCCGTAACCGCCCATGTCGAGCATGTGCCATTCGGGATCATCCCAATCGGCTTGCCGCCCGGCTCTCACTGAGAGCTCGTGCATCAGCTTCAGGAACCAGAGGATCTGTCCGTGGAAGCCGATGTTGTAGATCACCTGTGTGTCGTAGGGCTCGGCGCCGTGCTCCAGGAGCAGCCGTGCCAGCTCGTCGCGCCGGTCATGCGTAGGACGGTCCTCTTCGCCTTCGCCGATCACGCCGGTGAGCGGTGTGTACCGGCTGTCGCCTGCCATGAAATAGACATTCGGATCGGCGCCGCCACCGAGCAACGCGCGCGCAATGGCCACCGCGTTTTCTGCCGCCCGTGACAACGGCAGGCGCGCAAAGCAGAGGTACAGCAGCGGCTCCCACCCTTTCGTTCCGTGGTCTTTGAAGATGTCCGCCGCGTGGCCGGGACGCGAGCGCTCCGGCGCCGCGGTGCTCTTTGCATGGGCGAGCTCCGGCCGCTCGCGCAGAGTGCTCTCGACGTCTTCGATCTCGCCGCATACGATCGCGGTGGCGAGGCTGGCATGGGCGATGCCGGGGCGGCGTTGCAGGATACGCATGGCGGCGTGCCGGGCCATCCTGTGCGCGGGCCGGCCGCGCACGTGATGGTCGGGACAGGCGTAGTCGAGAAAGCGCGCCACGAGCTGCACGTCAGTCCCGGTCGTGCCCTCCCCACCGGATCTCGACCGTGTTGAGACGGCGGCCTTCAGCGCCGTCCATCCGGCAAAGCCGTATTCGCGCGCCAGCGCGTGCTGCACGTCGCGCAGAGTGGGCTGGGAAGGAGCGCCGGGGTGCGCACGCTCGAACCGGGCGCTCGCGACCCGCGCACCATCGCGCAGCGCCCTGAGCCAGCGCTTTGCTTCTTTCCTGAGGTTGTCGAGGGTTGTCTGCGGCGTGATCCGCCTGGTCATTGGACCTTCCTCCATGTTGCCTGAAGTCCGCTGATGCCAGGCAGGAGTGAAGGTTGATGGCTTTGTCCTGCTGATGGAGAGGGTGGGAGTGGTCTCCCTTGCCGCGGACCGGAGGCGCCCCATAGCGCGCTGGGGAGAGTCTCCAGCAACAACAGAGGTCGTGTCAATCCGCGGCGGGTTGACCGCGCTTCGTATAGGACTAGACTGACTAGTGGGATGGGTTGCTCCAGGGAATTACGCCACCTGTATGCCAAAGACCTACTCGACCTATGAGGCGAAGGCGCGGCTGAGCGAGCTGCTCGAGCGCGTGCGCCAGGGCGACATCGTCACCATTACCCATCGCGGCCAGCCGATCGCGGAAGTGCGCCCGATCGAGACGCTCAAAGAGCCGCTCGCCAAACGCCTCGATGAGCTCCGCAGGAAGGGGCTGGTCTCACGTCCGCTCAAAAAGAGCATTCTGAAACCGCTGGCGCGCAGGCCCGGCGCGCTGCGCCGTTTCCTCGACTCTCGCGAATGAGCGCGGCGTACATCGACACATCGTGCCTCGTGGCGATCGCGCTCGATCAGGGAAGGGCCGCGACAATGGCTCGCACGCTGGCCCGTTTCGGCGAGCTGATTTCGTCGAATCTGCTGGAGGCGGAACTTCGATCCGTTCTTCGACGGGAGGAGGTCTCTGCCGATGCGGTTGATTTGCTGGCGGGAATCTCGTGGGTGTACCCCGACCGCCCGCTCACTGCAGAGATGCAGACGGTGCTCGAGGCCGGCTACGTTCGGGGAGCTGATCTGTGGCATCTGGCGGTGGCGTTGTTCGTCGACTCCGATCGCGAGATTGCCTTTCTCACGCTCGACGATCGGCAGGGCGACGTGAGCCGCAGACTGGGATTCAACACGGCACCTGCCGCCGGCTCGTCCTGAAAACGATGGCGGCGAAGACCTCGCCACTCCAGAGGACACCGGCGCTCAACGGTACGCAAACCTTGGGGCGCCGCTGTCCTCACGGCGCCTGCATAGCACGGGCATCCGCGATTACCGCCCGACGACTGAAACTTCAACCCGCGAGCGCAGCAGCAGGCGGTCGACATCCGCGGGACGATAGCCGCCGAAGAGCAGACTGACCGCGTAACCGACCGTGAACAGCACCACGTGCGCGAGTACACCGATCAGGATCGCGTTCATCGCGAAGTTGAGCCGGCCCAGGTCCATCCATCGAGCGGCCGGCTCCGTCAACACTCCCCATGCCGTGAACAGAACGGCCGCCGCGATTCCGGCCATCGCCCCCCTGGCCGTCGCTCTCCGGGTCAGAGAGCCCAGCGTAAACAGTCCGAGCGATCCGGCCGACACGATCACCGCAATCGTCAGCGCCCGCTCCGCAAGCGGCCTGCTCTCTTCGCCCGGAATCAGGACGAACGCCACCCCGGCCGCCGCCACGCCGGTGACGAAGACCATGGTCCGGCCGATGGCGAGTTGGGCCTTCTCGGAAAGACGCGGGAACAGCCGCTGAAAGTAGTCGCTGCTCAACACCGCACCGAGACTGTTGAGATCGGAACTGAGCGATGACATGGACGCGGCAAGAACCGCCGCCAGCATCAGCCCCGTCAGCCCGGGCGGCAGGTAATGGATGATGAAGTGAGGCAGGATGTGGTCGACGATGGCCGGAGCCTTCGCTCCGGAAAGCTGATAGAAACCGTAGAGGCACGCCCCGATCAGATTGAACAGGAGCAGGACCGGCACGAGCAGCAACGCACCGAACAGCGCTCCGGCCCGGGCCTCCGCATCGGTGCGACCCAGGAGGTAACGCTGCACCATGTGCTGATCGCACACGAAACGGCGCGTCCACTGAACGATGATGGCGATCGTCAGGATCCACAACGTGCGCTCTTCCGCATAGAGCGTCTCCCAGGAAAGAGCCGTCGATCCAAAACTGAACTTCCCCGCCGCCGCCGCCTCCGATAGCACCGCAAACGGAGCACCCGCCTCGGGTGCGAACAGCAGTCGCCCCAGGACCACCACCCCACCGGCCATGAGCAGGATCCCCTGGACCATGTCCGTCCAGACGACGGCCCGGATCCCTCCGACCATCGTGTAAGCCATCGTGAAGAGCGCGACGGCGATGATGACGTTGCCCATGCTCCATCCAGTCATCAGCTGCACGGCGATCGACGTGGTCACCAGCGTCAGGCCGACATCGAAGGTCCGCTCGACCACGAACCCGAATGAGGCATAGAGACGGCCCGCCGTGCCGAAACGCCTCCCGATGTACTCGTACGCGCTCATCCTGACCACGCGCCGGTAGAACGGCACGATGAACACGGCCACGCCCAGCAGCACCACCGGAATCATCAGGAATCCGGGAACCAGCACCATGCCCTTGCTGAACACGATGCCGGGATGCGCCACCACGGTGTTCGTGCTGATGAGCGTGGCCATGAGAGTGAACGCCACGATCCAGCGCGGCAGCTGGCGGTCGGCGACGAAGTAGCGCGAGGTCGTTCCCGGGCCACGCGAGAACCACAGCCCGATTCCCCCGATGACGAGGAAGTACGCGACGACGATGGTGTAGTCGGCCGCCGTCATCGAGCGGTCAGTCCGCTTTCCGTCGTGGCGAAGAGCGCGCTGCGGACCGCGTCCAGCACCTCGCGCGTCCCGTCACTCCCGCCCATCTCACACGGCAGGCATCCGGAGCGGAACGCCTCCTCGACGGCGCGCGTCACCATCGTCGAGGCCACCAGGCATTGCTTGCGCCCATGCCGCTCGCCGATCCACTCCAGCATCATCGCGGCCGACAGGAACATCGCCGTCGGATTGGCGAGGCCGCGGCCGGCGATGTCGGGGGCGCTGCCGTGACACGGCTGGAACACCGCGTGATGTTCGCCCAGGTCCGCCGAAGGAGCCAGGCCCATCCCTCCGATGATCGCCGCACCGACGTCCGAGAGGATGTCGCCGAACATGTTCTCCGTGACCAGGACGTCGTAATCCCACGGACGCTTGACGAGGTTCAGGCCCACGGCATCGACGTAGGCGCATTCGGCCTCGATGCCGGGATGGCGCTCGCTCCGCTCCCGGAAAATCCTCCGGAAAAATGCGAAAGAGCCGAGGACGTTGGATTTGTCGACGCAGATGACGCGGCCGGGAAAGCCCCGCGCCTTCCGCCGCCCGGCCAGCTCGAACGCGAAATCGAACAACCGCTCCGACACCGCGCGAGTGATGATCATGGTGTCGCTGACCGATTCATCGCCGCTCACGATGCTCTTGCCACGCGCCGCGAACAGCCCTTCCGTCGACTCGCGCACGATGACGAAGTCGATCCCGGACGCACGAGGGTCGGCCAGCACCGCCGGAATTCCGGGCAGGCTCCGAATCGGCCGGACGCCGGCGAACAGCTGCAGCTTCTCGCGCAGATCGATCTGCGGCGCGATCTCCGTACCGTCCGGATAGCGAACGGACGGATCGCCCATCGCGGCCAGAAGGATCGCGTCCGCTTCCGTCGCTTTCCGGAGCGATGCCTCAGGAATGGCCTGGCCCGTACGCCGATAGCACCCCGCTCCTGCCTCGACCGTCTCGTAGATCAAGCCCAGTCCGCCGGCCAGGTCATTCACGACCTCGAGAAGCTCCAGACAGGCGCTCATCACCTCCGGCCCGATGCCGTCACCGGGCAGCACCGCGATCCGCAGCGGCGTCATCGCTCCTCCAGAGGGCCGCGCCAGGCCCGCACGCTCTTGCGCTCCAGCCAGTCACGCGTCATGCCGTCGAACTGCAGGAAGTGCGGCGAACGGAGGTGCGCGGCGAATGCAGACTCATCGGTGTAGATCTCGTACAGGAAGTACAGGTTCGTCTGGGCCGCATCGACACAGACATCGAACCGGCGGCACTCGGTCTCACTGGACAGGGTGTTGCGAGCCTGCTGCAGCACGGCCCGTCCGAACGCCTCCGTGTGCTCCCGCTTCACCACGAGCTCCACCGTCACGACATGCATCATTTCCTCGGAAAATGGCGGTCCAACTCCTCGACCGCCGCCGGCGAGAGATCATTCCGCTTCTCATGGCGCAACATCAGATACAGCCTGGCCGTCTCCTCGAGCTCGTCCGAAACGTAGAGCCCGTCGTCCAGGCTCGGCGCCGCCACCACCGAACCGTGATTGGCAAGCAGCAGGACATGATGGCGCGGAGCGGCCCGGGCAATGGCATCGGCGACGGCGGGATCGCCGGGCCGGTGATACGGCACGAGCTTCACAGTGCCGAGGCGCATGCGCGAATACGGGGTGATGGGAGGGAAGACATTGTCCGGATCGAGACCGGCAAGGCACGAGACGGCGACCGCGTGCGTGGAATGGAGGTGCACGACGGCGTTGTCGCCCTCCCGCGAACGATAAACGGCAAGATGAAGCGGAGCCTCCTTGGACGGCGGATCGCCGGAGACATGGGCTCCGCTCAGGGATACTTTGGAGAGACTCTCCGCGCTCAGATTGCCGAGCGACGAATTGGTCGGTGTCAGGAGAATGCCGTCGGAGAGCCGCGCGCTGATGTTGCCCGAGGTGCCGTGGGCAAAGCCGCGGCGAACGAGGGAGAGGCCGATCTCGACGATCCTCTCCCGCAGCGCGGTCTCGCTGCTCATGCCACCATCTCCACCGCTTTGCGAAAGAAATCGGGGCTTCCGAAGTTCCCCGACTTCAAGGCGATGAGCATCTCCGGATCCTCGACACGGATCGTCCATGGAACTCCCGGATCGATCTCAGGGCCGATCCGCAGCTGCCGGATCTCCAGCGCCTCTGCGATCGCGCCGGAGGTCTCGCCGCCGGCGACGATCAGCTTGCGCACGCCGGCCCCCACGAGCTCGAACGCCAGCCTTGCCATGGCCTCCTCGATCAGCTCACCGGCCGGTCCCGCGCCGAGCGCCTCCTGGACCTCGCGCACCTCCGCCGGCGGTGCGCTGGACGTGACGAGCACGGCGCCGCTGTGCTTCATCGCCTCCAGCGCCTGGTCGCGGACATCTTCGAGGCGCGAGGGATGGCCCGATACTTCGAGGGGCTTCAGAGCTACGACCGGAAACCGCGAGCGAGCCGCGTCGACCTGGCCAAGCGTGGTCTCGGAACAACTTCCGGCCAGGATCGCCACCGGGCCGCCAACCGCCGGCAGCACGCGGCGGGGCCGGCGCGGCGGCAGACGTCCCGCTCTCCGGAAGTTCTCCGGAAGCCCGCGCGCCATTCCGGAAGAGCCGGTGATCAGCGGCAGATCGGCAAAGGCCGACCCGATGGTCATGAGGTCGTCGTCCGTGACCGCGTCGACGATGGCGAACGCGTGGCCGCGCCGGCGAAGCTCGTCCGATCGCCGGCGGACGGCTTCCGCCCCCTCCTCGACCACTGCCAGAGGAATGAGCCCTACGGCGCCGCGCGCGCTCTGTCTCTCCAGCACCCGCACCAGGTTCGAGTCGCGCATCGGCGTGAGGGGGTGGTGGCGCATGCTCGTCTCGGAGAGAGGACGGCCCTCTACGAAGAGATACCCGTCGCGAACCGTCCGGCCGTTCGCGGGAAAGGCCGGGCAGAAGATCGTGAAGTCCGAGCCCACCAGGTCGAGCAGCGAAGAGGCGACCGGCCCGATGTTGCCGCGGTCCGTGGAGTCGAACGTCGAGCAGTATTTGAAGAGGAGCTGACCCGCCCCGCAGTCGAGCAGATAACGCGCCGCCGCCACCGAGAGGTCGGAGGCGGTGGCGGCGGGGATGGTGCGCGTCTTGAGCGAGATCACGATGGCGTCGGCTTCCGGGCACCCGCCGCGAGGAGCTCCCAGGATCTGCACGACATCCATCCCGTTCTGAGCGAGCATGAGGGCCACATCGGTCCCTCCCGTCGAGTCATCGGCGATGCAACCTGAGAGGATCGTCATGAAGGGGCTGAGGACGCAGCGTATACTTCAGCAAATGCGCAGTCAAGACGCTGCCGTCGCCAATCTCCGCCCCCTTGGCACCGGTCTTCACCGTCCCGAGTCCGTCCTCTGCACCGCCGACGGAAGCGTCTGGACCAGCGACTGGCGAGGTGGCGTGACCCGCATCGAGCCCGATGGAACCCAGACCGCGTTCCTCTGTTCGGACGCATCTCTGGGCCTCCGGCCGAACGGCATCGCCCTCCTGCCCGACCGCTCCTTCCTCCTCGCGAACCTGGGCCAGGGCGGCGGAGTCTGGCGCCTGCTCCGCGACGGCACAGCCCGTCCTTTTCTTCTCACCGTCGGCGACCAGACGCTCCCCCCCTCCAATTTCGTGCTGATCGACCGGCAGATGAGAACGTGGATCAGCGTCAGCACCCGTCATCAGCCTCGCCATCTCGCCTACAGGCCGGACGTGGCCGACGGATTCATCGTTCTGGTCGACGATGCGGGTGCGCGCGTGGTGGCCGAGGGTCTCGGGTATACGAATGAGATGCAGGTGGATGCGGCGGGGGAAACGCTTCTCGTCAACGAAACGTTCGGACGGCGGCTGACGCGGTTTCGCATCGGCGCCGGCGGATCGCTGAGCCGCGGAGAAATCGTTGCGGAGTTCGGAAGCGGCACGTATCCTGATGGCCTCTGTTGCGACTCGGCCAACGGCATCTGGATCACGAGCCCCGTCAGCAATCGCATCATTCGCGTCGACCGGGGCGGTGAGCAGAGCGCCTTTTTCGAGGACGCTGATCGGGACCACGTGGCATGGGTCGAACAGGCATTCCAAAGCGGAACGATGGGACCGCCCCACCTCGAAAAGGGAGGAAAGACGCGGCTCAGGAACCTGTCCAGCCTCGCCTTCGGCGGACCAGACCTGCGGACCGCATACCTGGGATCGCTGCAGGGAACCAGCGTGGAAACGATGCGGCTGCCGGTGGCCGGAGCGGAGCCCGTTCACTGGACGTGGATGTGAAATCGCGCACTCCCGCCGTCGACGAGATCTCCGAGCGATCGAGAGTGTCGGCCGCGTACTCGCAGATCAAGAACCGGATCCTCGACAACACCTACCCGCCCGGCTTCCAGGCGCTGGAACTGGAGATGGCGCAGCAGCTCGGCATGAGCCGCACGCCCGTGCGCGAGGCGCTCATCCTTCTGGAGAACGAGGGTCTGATCGAGGTGTTGCCGCGGCGCGGCATGCGCGTGGTCCCGCTGTCGCAGACCGACATGCGCGAGATCTATCAGGTGCTGACGGCGCTGGAGAGCACGGCCGTGGAGCTGGCGGCGCGCCGGAAACCGTCCGGCCAGGAGATGACGCCGATGCAGACGGCCCTCGATGACATGGACCGCGCTCTCCAGGGCGACGATCTGGAGGCCTGGGCCGAGGCGGACGAGCGCTACCACCGGTCCATTCTCGATCTCTGCGACAACGGCCGTCTCTCCGCCATGGCCAACACGGTCAGGGATCAGGGACACCGCGCCCGCATGATCACGCTGCGCCTCCGCCCCAAGCCGTGGCAGTCGAACATCGAGCATCGGGCAGTGTTCGAAGCGATCCGCCGGGGCGATGCGGAGACGGCTCGCGATACTCACTACCGGCATCGAATCCGGGCCAGCGAGGTGATCACCGCCGTGCTTCTCGAGTACCGCCTGGCGACGTTGTGACCGAGGCGGTGTTGACAACGTATGCGTAAACGCATACGTTGTTGCCATCCACTCCAAGTCCACCGCTTCCTGAGGGGGTACCTATGACGCGCTCGCCGGCCTCGCCGCTTTTCCTGGCCATCCTTCTGTTGTGCTCGCTCCTGCCGAGTGACGCGTTGATCGCTCAAAGCAGCGGCGCGACACAACAACCGGCCCCCACGGACGAAACCGCGAAGGACGACGAGGTCGAGAAAGCCATCGTGTCGATGGTCATCGACGTCCCCGCCGACACCGGCTACTGGGCCGAGACCACGGCCAGCGCCACGCGCCTCAGCGTTCCCCTCGACGAGGTGCCGGTGAACGTCCAGGTGGTGACCAAGGAGGTCATCGATGACTTCCAGCTCATCTCCCAGCGCGACGCGCTGCAGTTTCACGCCGCCGTCGACGACAAGCGCGTTCGCGGATTCGACACCAGTGAGTTCTTCCGCAACGGCTTCATCCATCTCAGCGACGTGCCCGGCTACATGATCCAGCGGCTGGAGATCGTCCGCGGCGCCACGGCGGTCCTCAACGGGCCGGTCACGCCGGGCGGCGCGCTGAACATGATCACCAAGCAGGCCACCCCGGGCAGCAACGGATATCGAGTGGGCGCTTACTGGGGCGTCAGCGGCGACGACCGGAACAACCGCGGCGCGAACGTGGACGTGAACTTCGGCGATCTGGGGCCGCGGCGCGACTGGGGCTCCATCGCGGCGCTTCGCCTCGTGGCCGGTCTTCAGGACGACACCGGCTTCAAGACCACGGTCGACGGCCGGTCTGACAGCGCACTGGCCTCTCTCCGGCTGCAGCCATTCGCGAAGACGCACCTGATGCTCGAGTACTACCAGTACGCCAACAACACGGACCGCACCGATCGCCCCATGGCCATCGAGCTGACGATCCCCGGTTCCCAGCCGGGCACGGAAGTCCCTCTGGCACTGGCCTACGGAGTGGACCCGCTCTCCACGTGGTTCGGGAGCACGACCGACATCGAAGAGTCGCTGGCCGACTACAGCGTCCAGCTCACGCAGTTCTTCAGCGAGCAGTTCTTCGCCGACTTCAAATACAACCGCCACGGCCGCGACTTCGTCTTCGGGCCCGGGAACCGCCCGCGGATCGACATCTTTTATCCGTTGGTGCTCCGGTCCGGTGCACCGGCCGGCTCGTCGAATCCGGCCGATTACCAGCTCCGCCGCCTCACCGAACAGCTGGCCCTGCTCAACGACATCGACCAGGCCTCGGCCATCTTCAGCATTCTGCCGAAGTGGGGCCCGCGCCCGCTGGATCACCGCTTCGTGATCGGCTTCGACACGTATGACCAGGACCAGGACCTGGTCATTGCCCGCCCGCGCGCCACGAACCAGACCGGCGGGTTCTTCTTCGAGTTCTACGAGCCGGGACAGGTGGCCAGCGACAATCTCGACTTCAATCGCAACAACACTCCTCTGAACTGGATCACGGTCCTGACTCGCAAACGGGTCATCGAACAGCGCAACTTCTTCGCGAACTATCACGGGACGTACATGGACGGGCGCCTTCATGTTCTTCTCGGTCTGTACGACAGCGACATCAGCATCGTCGACACCAACCGCGCCACGCCGGCCCCGGTGGCTCGGACCATCGCCGACAGCCGGGAGCTGCTGCCCCAGGCCGGCTTCGTCTACGAGCTCACCGGAAACGTCGGCGTGTACGCGAACTACTCGGAGTCGCAGCTTCCCGATCTGAACGACCCCGACTTCAGCCTGGCGCCTCCGGTCCGCCTGGGCGAGCAGTGGGAGGTGGGAACGAAGCTCCGGTTATGGGGCGGCCGAGTCGATGCCAACGTGGGCGTGTTCACGATCGACGAGGAGCTGTTCGGCGAGACCTCGCGCAGCGCGGAAGCTCGCGGAGCGGAGATGGATGCCTTCATCCGGGCCACGAACCGTCTCAATCTGGTTCTGAGCTACGCCTACGCCGACACCGAGGTCACCGCCAGTTCCGATCTCTCCGAAATCGGCGATCCGCTGGTGGACGAGATCCCGCACAAGGCGGCGATCTGGGGCAAACACGATCTGTGGGGCCGTTTGAGTGGAGCCTCGTTCGGAGGAGCGATCGTCTGGACGGGCGAGCGCGTCCGCCCCACCGCAGCCGCATCCCAGATCGCGAAGAAGCTGAACGGCCGCGTACTGCGCTACCGGCCGGAGACGCGGGTCGACCTCTTTGGCAGTTATGGCTTCGCGACCGGAACCGGCCGCGCCGAAATCGGCCTCAACCTTCGCAACCTCACCCGCGAAGCGAACATCAGCAACGTCGTCCCGCGCGTTCCGCTTCAGGGAGGGGTCAGGGCCGACGGCAGTCCGTATGTGTTCGACGGCGAGCGCGAAGTGATGCTGTCCGTCACGCTCACCCGGTGAGGGCACGACGCGGAGAGGGAAAGACGAGAGAGCGAGTGCTCACTCCCCCGCCCACGTCTGCAGGATGCGCATGTAGTTGGCGCGGGAGAATGCGTTCGGGTTCGGGGCGCGCAGGATGTTCATGCAGCCGCGCATCGACTCGAGCGATGCGTACTCGTGGTCGGCCATCCACGCCTGCATCTCGGCGCGCATCGTCCGGAGCCGCTCCGGGCCCGAGCGGAGAACGCCCGCCACCACCTGCACCGCCGACGCCCCGCACATCACCGCCTTGATGGCGTCGACTCCGGTGTGCACGCCGCCGCTCACCGCCAGCCGCGTGTCTCTCAAAAGGCCGGACAGGATGGCCAGCCATCGCAGGCGCAGCAGGACCTCGCGCGAGTCTGACAGCCGCATCTCGGCGATCACCTCCAGGTTCTCGATGTCGATGTCGGGCTCGAAGAAGCGGTTGAACACGACCAGCCCGTCCGCCCCCGCCTCCTGCAGCGCCGCCGCGAAGTGCGGCAGCGAGGTGTGAAACGGCGACAGCTTGACCGCGATCGGAATGGTGATCTGCCGGCGGAGCTCTCGGACCATCTCCACCGTCTCCTTCTCGATGTCGGCCCCGCTCACCTGCTCGTTCATCGGCACGTCGAAGATGTTCAGCTCCAGTGCATCGGCCCCGACCTCCTCGATGGCGCGGCCGTAACTGAGCCACCCGCCCAGCGACGTGCCGTTCAGCGATCCGATGATCGGAATCCTCACGGCGGCCTTGGCGCGGCGGATCCCCTCGAAATACTGCTGCGGGCCGACCTTGAAGTCCGACGGCTCCGGCATGAAGTGGGTCGCCTCCGCGAACATCTCGGCATGCGACTCCATGGCGGCGAACGTGGCCATCGACTCGGTGTCGAGCTGCTCTTCGAACAACGAGCGGAAGACGATGGCCGCGGCGCCGCCATCCTCGGCTCGGCGCACGCCGTCGAGCGAGTCGGCCTGCGGGCTCGCGCCCACGATCAAAGGATGATCCAGCTCCAGGCCCAGGTAGTTCGTTCTCATGTCGATCATCGGATCACTCCTCACTCTTCGCGGCGGGCGCCGCTGCGATCGCGGTCTCCACCGCGACCTGGTGGAATCCGGGGAGCCGCAACGTGGCCAGATGCTGATACGTGGCGATCCGGCGCTCCGCCGCGAGCTGCGAGCGGCGGGCGAAGTCGCGGAACCGCTCCGGATCCATGCGCTCCACCATCCGGAAGCGCGCCTCGTTCCTCATGTAGTCCTGCACCGGGATCTTCCCGCCGGGCATGTCCACGACCAGCGGCGGCTCTCCCGCGTCGATCCGCCGCGGATCGAACCGGTAGACCGGCCAGACACCGCTGTCGACCGCCCGCTTCTGCTGATCGAGCCCGAAGGCCATGTCGTAGCCGTGCGCGATGCAGTGGCTGTACGCGATGATCAGCGAAGGCCCCGGATACGCGTCCGCCTCCATCATGGCCCGGACGGTCTGGGCGTCGCGCGCACCGAACGCGATCGACGCGACGTACACGTGGCCGTAGTTCATGGCCATCAGACCGAGGTCCTTCTTGTCGACGGCTTTGCCACGGGAGGCGAACTTGGCGGCCGCGCCGAGCGGTGTGGCCTTCGACGCCTGCCCTCCCGTATTCGAATACACCTCGGTATCGAGCACCAGGATGTTCACGTCGTAATCGAGCGACAGGACGTGATCGAGTCCGCCGTAGCCGATGTCGAAGGCCCAGCCGTCGCCGCCGAGGAGCCAGACGCTCTTGCGGACGAGGTAATCGGCGATCGGCTCGAGGCGCCGCGCCTCGACCGACTGGACCGATTTCAGCAGCTCGCGCAGCGAGAGAACGCGCGAGCGCTGCTCGGCGATCCCCTTCTCCGTGGTCTGGTCGGCGGTGAGGAGCTCGCTCACGAGGTTGTCGCCGAGTGCCGCACCGATCGACGTCAGCAGTGACCTGGCCTGGGCGATGTGCGTGTCGATGGCCAGACGGAAGCCGAGACCGAACTCCGCGTTGTCCTCGAAGAGCGAGTTCGACCAGGCCGGACCACGTCCGTCGCTGTTCTGCGAATACGGGGTCGTGGGCAGGTTGCCGCCGTAGATCGACGTGCAGCCGGTGGCATTGGCGATGAGCAGCCGGTCGCCGTAGAGCTGCGTGAGGAGCTTGATGTAGGGCGTCTCGCCGCACCCGGCGCAGGCGCCGGAGAACTCGAAGAGCGGCTGCAGGAACTGCGTTCCCTTGACGTCCAGCCGGGGAAGCGTCGTGCGGTCGAGCTCCGGCAGGTCGAGGAAGAACGCGAAGTTGGGACGCTCTACCGCGGCGTGCTCGGGCTCCGGGCGCATGTTGATGGCCTTGTGCTTCGGGTTCGTCTTGTCCTTGCCGGGGCAGACGTTCACGCACAGATTGCACCCCGTGCAGTCCTCCGGCGCGACCTGAATGGTGTAGGCCATTCCCTTGTAGTCGCTTCCCTTGTAGTCGACCGACTGGAATGCTTCCGGGGCGCCCGCCAGCGCTGCCTTGTCATACACCTTGGCGCGGATCGCCGCGTGCGGGCAGACGAACGCGCACTTGTTGCACTGGATGCAGAACTCCGGGTCCCAGATGGGGATCTCCAGCGCGATGTTGCGCCTCTCCCACTGAGTGGTCCCGGTCGGCCAGGTGCCGTCGGGCGCGAACGCGCTGACCGGAAGAAGGTCGCCCTTCCCCTCCATCATCACGGCCGTGATCCTCTGGACGAAGTCGGGGGCGTGAGCGGGGACGACCGGCCGCGGCTGACCCTGCACGGTCGGCTTCGAGGGCAGCGTCACCTCGTGCAGGTTCTGGAGTGTGGCGTCGACGGCGGCCCAGTTGCGGCGCACCACTTCGTCGCCCTTCTTCGCGTAGCTCTTCTCGATGGCCTGCTTGATTTTGGCGATCGCTTCCTCGCGCGGCAGCACGCCGGACAGCGCGAAGAAACAGGTCTGCATGATGGTGTTGACGCGGCCGCCCATCCCGGTCTGGATGGCCACGCTCGATCCGTCGATGACGTAGAACTTCACCTTCTTCTCGATCATCTGCTCCTGCACGCCGCGCGGCAGTTTGTCCCAGACCTCGGCGGGTCCGTGCGGTGAGTTGAGCAGGAAGACCGCGCCGGGCCGGGCGGAGTCGAGGACGTCCATCCGCTCCAGGAAGTTGAACTGGTGGCAGGCCACGAATCCGGCGGTCTTGATCAGGTATGTCGAGCGGATCGGGCGCGGTCCGAAGCGGAGATGGGAGATCGTCACCGCGCCCGACTTCTTGGAGTCGTAGACGAAGTAGCCCTGCACGTAGAAGTCGGTCTCTTCGCCGATGATCTTGATGGAGTTCTTGTTGGCGCCCACCGTGCCGTCGGCGCCGAGGCCGAAGAAGACGGCGCGGACCACGTCGTCCGGCTCGATGTCGAATTCGGGGTCGTACTGGAGCGAGCGGTGGGTGACGTCGTCGACGATGCCCACCGTGAAACGGCGGCGCGGCTTCTTCGCAGCCAGCTCGTCGTAGACGGCCTTGACCATGGCCGGCGAGAACTCCTTGCTGGAGAGGCCGTAGCGGCCGGCGATGACGCGCGGCATCTCGAACGGCAGCTGCCCCAGGTCCTCCGCCTCGCGCAGCGCCGCGATCACGTCGAGGTAGAGCGGGTCTCCGATCGCTCCCGGCTCCTTGGTGCGGTCGAGGACGGCCATCGATTTCACGCTCTTCGGCAGCGTGCCGATGAAGTGCTCGACGGAGAATGGCCGGTAGAGACGGACGGCAAGCACTCCGACCTTCTCCCCTTTCGAGACCAGATGGCCGGCCGTTTCGCGCGCGGTCTCGATGCCCGAGCCCATGAGAACGATCACCCGCTCAGCCTGGGGATCTCCGAAATAGTCAAAGAGACCGTACTTGCGGCCCGTTTGCTTCGCGAAGTCCGCCATCGTCTCGGCGACGTGACCGGGGCAGGCGTCGTAGAACGGATTGCACGCCTCCCGGGCCTGGAAAAAGGCGTCGGGATTCTGCGCGGTGCCGCGCAGGACGGGGCGGTCCGGCGTCAACGCCCTCTCCCGATGCTGCCTGACCAGATCCTCGGGAAAGAGCGCGCGGAGGTCGTCATCCGACAGCACGTCCACCTTCGCGACCTCGTGCGAGGTGCGGAACCCGTCGAAGAAATGGAGGAACGGGATCCGGCTGCGGAACGAGGCCACCTGGGCGATCAGCGCGAAGTCGTGGGCCTCCTGAACGGACGCGGAGGACATCATGCCGAACCCGATCTGCCGGCAGGCCATGACGTCGGAGTGATCGCCGAAGATCGACAGCGCATGCGTGGCGATGGTGCGCGCGGCCACGTGCATGCAGAACGAGGTCAGCTCGCCCGCGATCTTGTACATGTTCGGGATCATGAGGAGCAGGCCCTGCGACGCGGTGAACGTCGTGGCCAGCGCCCCGGCCTGCAGCGCGCCATGCACGGTGCCCGCCGCGCCGGCCTCGGACTGCATCTCCACCACGGTGAACGGCCTCCCCCACACGTTCGTGTCGCCGCGAGCGGACCATTCGTCGGCCAGCTCGCCCATGGTGGACGAGGGAGTGATCGGATAGATCGCGGCGACTTCGTTGATGCGATACGCCACCGACGCGGCTGCTTCGTTCCCGTCGACGGTCATCTGTTGCGGCCTGGTCATGGGCCCTCCCCGATACAGCTCGATCAGAAGCTGAATCCGTATTCGAGGTCAAGGAGGTCCGACACCACGGCCGGCAACCACGGTTACAGCGTACGCATCAGGGGACCGGAGCAACCAGGGATGCGGGGGCGCGTCGTGGAGAAAGAAAAAGCGGGCGGCAGCCCTTGCTGCAGCCCGCCTGGCTCATGAAGTCGCTGATGATGGAGCGCTGGACTACGCGTTCGCGACTTTGCGTAGTACGTTCTGAACGTTGTCGACAGAACCTTCGAGGGCGTCGACCAGCCTCTCCGTCACGTCGGCGACTCTCTTCTGCATCTTTCTACCGGTCATCGGTGCATACAGCAGAGCTACGGCGGCACCGGCGACTGCGCCGAGGGCGGCGGTCAAAGCGAAGCTACTGAAACGACTCTTTTTATTGAACATGATTCCATCCTCTGCAGTTGTGGAGCCACTCCATGGCTGCGACCGGTTCCCACGGTTGACACACTCGAGGAACGCCAGTGGATGAGAGTGCTCGATGCCATAATCGCGGGGTATGGACGCGCTGAACCGGCAGACGTGCGCGGAACATGCTGAGCGCCACGCCCTCGCCGTCTGCATGGCCTGCCGGAAACTGCTCTGCCAGGAGTGCACGACGCAGTGGGAGGGCATCCACTACTGCCGGGACTGCGTCGGCCGGCTCGCGGCGGCGCCCGCCCGGCGGGGGCGCCCGCTGGGCACCATGGCCATGCTCGCGCTGACCGTCGTCGCCGCGCTCGCACTCATCCGCCTGGCCGTCGGTCTGGGCGTCCTCATGGCGGGGATGTTTTGAGCCGCGGCGACGTCTCGACGACCGGGATCCTGAACGCGGTCGTCCCTCATCTGCGCCAGGCCGGCGCGGCGGCGACGGCGATCCTCCTTTTGACGTCGCTCCCGTTCCGCCTCCTGGAGATTCATTTCATCGGCCTGCTGATGCGGTTGCGCGGCGATGCTCCGCGCTACGGCAACCTGCTCATGGCGGTCTCCACTCTGACCGTCGCGGCGTTCTTCCTCGCGCTGTACGGGCGGGCCGCGTTCATCCGCGCGTGCCATGCCAGGCCGCTGACGTGGCGTCAGCTCCTTCGCGTCGACCTCAGGTCGTTTCTGCCTTACGTGTACGTGGCGTCCGTCATTCAGCTGGCGCTGGTCATGTTCGCGCCGACGGTGATCGGGATCCCGCTGGCCGTCATGCTCGGCGGAGTGGCCGCGGCCGCGTCTGCCGACGGGCCGCCGGCCGGTGTCATCGCGCCCTTTCGCGCGCTCGGGCCGTACCTCCGTCCCGGCCAGGTTCTGACCGGCATCTCCGGCGTCTTCGGCATCGCGCTCATCGCCGTGGGCATCAATGTGATGCTGCTCGGGCAGGCTCTGGTGTGGGCGGCCGGCGCGCTGCCGGGATTCGACGCGCTGAAGTGGGGCATGGCCGTCACCGAGTCGAGTCGCGCCAGGCTGGCCGTCATCGCGGTCTCGATCGCGGTGCTGGAGCCGTTCTTCCTGACGGCGATGCATGTCTTTGCGGACCGCGTCCGCTCGCGAGGCAGTGGCGACGATCTCATCCGGCGCTTCCGCGCGCTCACGGCCGGGAAGCACGCCGCGGCCGCGGTGCTGCTCATGTTCCTCTCGGCGCCGGTCGTCCACGGACAGGAGCGGACCATTCCTGCCGGGGAATACGTGCAGCAGCTGCGAGTCGTTCGCGACGCGCTCGGGGCGGGACGATTCGCCGCGGCGGAAGCGGCCGCGAAGATCGACGCGACGGTTTCCATCGCCCGGGGGAACACCCGTTTCGCGCCCGATACAGTCCTGTTGCGCGAAGCGCGCGAAGCCGCGGCGAAATCGAGCGCCGATCTCGTCCTCATCGGCCGATTGAGCGCGACGATCGCCGCACTGGATGGCGACACGCTTGCGGCGCCTGCTCCCCCGGCGAATCGCGACCTTCTCGAGCGCGTTCGCGCCCGGCAGAGGGTGGATGAGCTGCCCGCCGGTGGAACACTGGAGGAGTTCCCCCTGGCCTCGCCGGCCATCGCAGACGAGATCGTGCGGATGATCGTGCGCGTCATCGAATGGCTCGCGGAGAGTCTGGAATCACTCTTCGACTGGATCATGAAGTTGTGGCCGGACAGCGCCGAAGGCGAAGACGAAGGAGGGTTTCTGGGCGTTCCCTTCGTGGTGTGGTCGGTCACCCTCTTCATCGTGGCGGCGATGCTGCTCCTGGCCACCTACGTGATCCGCCGGACCAGACGTGGCCGCCAGATTCCGATGCAGAGCGCAGAGGTCGCGCCCGCGGCGCGCGATGCCGATCCACTCTCGCGCGAATCGAGCGAGTGGGAGCGCTACGCGAGCGACCTCGCCGCCGGCGGACGCTTTCGCGAGGCCATTCGAGCGTGGTATCACGCCGTCCTGGTCAGGCTCTACCGCACCGGCACGCTTCATTACCGCAAGGGAGTGACGAACTGGGAGTACGTCAGCGCGCTCTCTCCCTCCCACCACTGGCGGCCCCACTTCATCACCATGACGCGCAACTTCGATCGCGAGTGGTACGGCCGTCACGAGACCACGCCTGACGCGCTGGATGCGCTGAGGACTGACGCGCGCGCCATTCTCGACGCGCTTTCCGGAGGCGGACGTTGAGAGGGGGCGTCCTTCTGGCTGTGGCGGTGCTGGCGTGGCTCGTCGCGATCGTGGCGTGGGTCGGCAACGATCCCCAGCTCGACCAGGCGTGGGGGCCCTTCTCCACCTACAACACTTCGCCGGATGGCATGTCGCTGGCCTTCGCGTACCTCATGGCGCGCCATGGAGCGCCGGAGTCCTCACCGGCGAACGTGCGCCGCCTCGTGCGCGACGTCTCCCGCGAACCACTGCCGAGCGCTGCCACGATTTTCAAGATCGGCCCGCGGCCCGATGACACGCGAACGACTCTTCTCAGCGCCGGCGAAGAGGGGTGGATCCGCTCCGGCGGGCGTCTGGTGATCGGATTGACGGCTCCTTACGCCGGACTGGCCACGCGCAGCGGCGACTGCACTCCGTTCCGCTCCGTCTTTCCGATCAGCCCTCCCCTGCCGGAGATCGATTCGCCGAATTGCCGGTCGCTGGCCGGTGCCGCACTGCGGCGCTTTCACTCACTGGTCATCAACGATCACGGCCCGGTGGTGGCGCGATGGCCGCTCGGCACGGGGGAAGTCATCGCCTTTTCGATGCCCGAAGCGATCTCGAATCAGTTTCTGGACCGGCCTGGAAATCTGGAATTACTGGAGAGACTGGCCGGCAGCGGCCGGACAGTCCTCTTCGACGAAACGGCGCACGGCATCGCCGAAGGCAGCACCGTGTGGCACCTGCTCACCGAGGACTGGCGGCTCGGTCCGGCCATGGTGCTCCTCGGCGGGGCGGCCGTGGCCTCGTTCTGGCGGCGCGCGAAACGGGTCGGACCGCCCGAGCGTCCCGAGCGCGATGTCCGTTCCGAGGCCGTCGATCTGGTCCAATCCCTCGGCCAGCTCTACGACCGGTCCGTCAACCGCGGAGAATCGCTGCGGCTGTACTACCAGGGACTGGTGCGCGCCGTTCACGAGCGCACCGGCCTCTCCGGCGAGCCGCTGGAGCGACTCGTTCGAAAACGAACGAAGGGATACGATCCGCGTCCCCGATCCAAAGACGTGTCGCGCGAGGAGTTCCAGCGCATGCTGGCCATCCTCAATCAGGCATACGAAACGGTGGGCTATGCAAACACTCGCTGAGGTGGCGCCGAGATGGGAGGCGCTTCGAGCAGAGCTCGATCGCATCATCCTCGGTCAGGATGCGGTCAAGGAGCAGTCGCTGGTCTGCCTGCTCGCGGGCGGTCACGCTCTGCTCGAAGGCGTGCCAGGCACCGGCAAGACCCTGCTGGTGCTGACGCTGGCGCGGCTTCTGGGATGCGAGTTCCGGCGCATTCAGTTCACACCGGACCTGATGCCGGCCGATCTGCTCGGCGCGAACATCTTCAACCAGAAAACCGGCGACTTCACGTTCATGGCCGGGCCGATCTTCACGGACATCCTCCTGGCCGACGAGATCAACCGTACGCCGCCGCGAACGCAGGCCGCGCTGCTCGAGTCGATGCAGGAAGGCGCCGTCACGATCGACGGTGTGCGGCGGAGGATCTCGCCGGTGTTCAGCGTCTTCGCCACGCAGAATCCGGTGGAGTTCGAGGGGACGTATCCGCTTCCGGAAGCGCAGCGCGACCGCTTCATGCTGAAGATCTCCATCGGCTATCCGGCAATGGCGGACGAAGGACGCATGCTGCAGTCGTACGCGGCGGGCAAACGCCTGCACGACGAGATGGTGGCCGCCCTCGAGCCGGTCATGACGGGCCAGGAGCTCATGGTCTCGCGGCGGCTGATCGCGCAAGGGGTGCGCGTGGACACGAGCGTTCAGCAGTACATCCTGCAACTCGTGTCGCGCAGCCGGACGGATGAAGCGGTGCAGATCGCGGCGGGACCCCGTGCCTCGCTGGCGCTGCTCGAAGCGTCGCGCGCGCTGGCCATGCTGCGCGGCCGCGACTTCGTCATTCCGGACGACGTCAAGGAGCTGGCGCCGGCCGTGCTGCGGCATCGCGTGACGCTGACGCCCGAGGCGGAGATGGAAGGCACGGCCCTCGAAGATGTGCTGTCGCGCATCTTCGAGCAGGTGGAAGTACCGCGCTGATGACACCGGGACCGGCCGCTGTCCGCGCCCTGGCGCTCCTGGGGACAGGCGCGCTGGCGGTGGCGTTGCTGCCGCAACTCCTTCCTCTGCTCGTGATCGCCGTGGTGCTGCTTCTCGCCGCCGCGGTAGTCGAGGCCACGCAGTTGCGTGCGGTGCGGGTCAACGTGCAGCGGCCGGAGAAGGTCGTCCTGTCGCTGGACGAGACCGAGTCGTACCGGATTGGCGTGACCACGTCGGCGGACTTCCCCGTGGAGATGGAGATCCATCAGCGCTGGCCGGAAATCGTGGAGCAGCGGTCCTCGACGAAGACAGCGCTCTGCCGTCCCGGTGAGGTCGTGGAGTTCGATTTTCCACTTCACGCCGTGGAGCGCGGCGTGGCCGCGGTCGAGCCGCCGTCGTTCCGCCTGACCCGACGCCGTTTCGTCGACAGAATCGTGCGCGCCGGCGCTCCGGCGGAAATGGCCGTGACGCCGAACCTGGCCGCGGTCGCTCGCCTGCACCGCCAGCTCAATCAATTCTTTCTGCGGGGATACGGCAGCAGGACCTCGCCGCGGCTGGGCAAGGGTCGCGAGTTCGACCGCATGCGCGACTACGTGCGCGGAGACGAGCTTCGCGACGTGGCGTGGAAGGCCACGGCACGCCATCGGCGCCTGATCGTCCGGGAGTTCCGCCTGGACCGCTCCCAGGACATCATCCTCTGCCTGGACACCGGACATCGGATGGCCGCGCGTGTCGGTCACGTGCGACGCCTCGACCACGCCGTGAACGCGTCGATGCTCGTGGCCTACGTCTGCAATCGGATGGAGGACCGCGTCGGCATCGTCTCGTTCCACTCCCACGTGGAGAAGGGCGTGCCCCCCGCACGCGGCACCTCGCAGCTGCGCCAGATCACGCAATACGCGACCGCGGTCCATCCGTTCTATCGCCACACCGACTACCTGTCTCTGGCCGTCGATCTGCGCCGGCGCATCAGACATCGCAGCCTGATCTTTCTGATGACGGTGCTGCCGGAGCTCGAGGACCATCACGACCTGCTGCGGGCGGTGCGGATGCTCTCGTCGCAGCACCTGGTCCTGGTCACGGTCTTCGCCGACGTGCAGCTCAAGGCGGCCTCGCAGATTCTGCCCGCCGACAAGCACGAGCTGACCAGCGTCATCGTCGCGCGGGAACTGTGGGAGAGCCGCCTGGCCCTGACGCGGCAGCTGCGCGCATTCGGCGCCCTCGTCGTAGACACCCCGCCCGAGCAGTTCGGCGTGGACTCGGTGAACGCGTATCTCGATGTGAAGCGGAGGCAGTTGCTGTGAACATCGACACCTTCATCGCCCGCCGGCAGGATCGATGGCGCGACCTGGAGCGGCTCGTCGACAGCACGGAAGGCCAGCGCGAAGCGGAGATTCCGCTGCGGACAGTGCAGGAGATCGTCCGCCTTTACCGCCAGGTCTGTTCCGATCTCAATCAGGCGCGTTCTTACACAGCCAATCCCGAGCTCCTCGACCGGCTCAATCGCGTCTCCGGCCGCGCCTATCGGTTCATTTATCGCGGCGGCAGACCGGAGCCCCTGCGCCACGCCGTCCGCCGTCTCCTCCTCAGCGAGATCCCGGCTACGTTCCGGCGCGAGCAGCGATTCATCATGTATGCGCTCGCGGCGCTGATGGCCGGAGCTCTGGTGGGCGTCATGGGCGTGGCGGCGGACGAGCAGAACGCCAGGCGGCTCATCCCTCCGCAGTTCTTCACCGAGAACGTGCGCGATCGCGTGGAACGGATCGAGAAAGGCGACGAGCGCATCGCAGCGCTCGACGAAGCGGCGGCATTCGGAGCGTACCTCTACACACACAACATCAAAGTGGCCCTCCTCTGCTTCAGCCTGGGCGCCCTCACCATCGCCGGCGCCTATCTCGTCCTCTTCTACAACGGCGTCATGCTCGGCGCTGTGGCCGCCTCGTACGTCGCGGCCGGCGCGTCTGGTTTCTTCTTCGGCTGGGTCGGTCCGCACGGCGCGCTGGAACTGCCCGCCATCGTCTTCGGCGCCGCGGCGGGCCTCCGTCTCGGAGAGGCGTTCTGGATGCCCGGACGGATGTCGCGTCAGACCGCGTTGCGCGTGGCCTTCCCTGCCGTATGGCGAATGCTCATCGCCACGGCGTTCACGCTCGTCTTCGCCGGAATCGTGGAAGGCTCGTTCTCGCAATTCACCTCCCGGACGTTTCCGGTGCCGCTGAAGATCGGCGTGGCGGTACTGCTTCTCGTTTCGCTGATCACTTACCTGTTTGGTGTAGCGCCGCGCCTCTCGGGAGGCCAGGGCGGCCGGCCCGGCGGCCGCTCCACGGAGGCGGCCGGGGAGCCGGATTCGTGAGCCGGCAGAGCGAGGTGGTGGTGGTCACGCCCGAGCACGTGGAGATCGTCCTCACACCGGCCGGGCTTGGGAGCCGGTTTCTGGCCTTGACGATCGACTCGATGATCACCCTGCTGTTGCCGGCGCTGGTGGTGCGGCTGGCCGGGCCGGCCCTGACGAAGGCCACGGCGTTCGCGCTGGGGACGACGCTGCAGTTCTTCTTCACGTTCGCCTATCACGTGTACTTCGAGACGAGGCGACAGGGGCGGACGATCGGCAAGCGCGCGCT
This sequence comes from Thermoanaerobaculia bacterium, assembly GCA_035544675.1. Classification (GTDB taxonomy): domain Bacteria; phylum Acidobacteriota; class Thermoanaerobaculia; order Gp7-AA8; family Gp7-AA8; genus DATKCA01. The sequence continues at coordinate 32,395 of DATKCA010000002.1, forward strand.
GGGCCTGCGCGTCGTCGACTGGCGAGGCCTTCCCGTCACTGCAGCGCAGTCTCTGGTGCGCAACGCAGTGCGCGTGCTCGACTCCCTTCCACTCTTCTACGCCATCGGCGGACTGGCCTCGCTGATCGATCGCAGCGGCCGCCGGCTGGGCGACCTCGTGGCGCAGACCCTCGTCGTCGAGGAACGCTCGCCGCTCGCGTATCAGAGCTCCCAGCTCGGCGCGAGGCAGTTCAACAGCCTGCGCACGCCGCGCATCCTCAGGCTCGTCCGCCACCGCATCGGCATGGAGGAGCGCGAGCTGCTGCTGGAGCTGTCGATGCGAGCCGACCAGCTGCAGCCGCAGAAACGCTACCAGATCATGGAGGAGGTCGGCGGCCATTACCGGCGCCTTCTGGGAATCGACGACACCCGGCTCACCGGCGAGAACCTGGTGCGGGATCTCACCAGCATCCTCTTCACCACCTGATATCATCAGAGCATTCCAGCGAGCGGTCCAGAGGATTACCGAGAATGAACTGCGCCAACCACCCGGCTGTCGCCGAGCATGTGTACCGCTGTTCGCGGTGCGGGACGCCGTACTGCCCCGACTGTCTGGTCATGCTGGCCGGACGCCGCTACTGCGCGAGGTGCAAGGGCGAGCAGTTGACCGATCTCCGTTCCGGCGTCGATTCGACGCAGATCCAGCTCGCCGGCATCGGACGCCGGTTCGCCGCCATCTGGGTTGACGGTCTCGTCATCGGCCTGCCCTTGATGATCGTCGTGTTCATCTTCATCCTGCCCGCCGCCATGGAGGGCCGCCAGGAAGATCCGCCGGCCTGGCTGAACTGGGCGGGATACCTGATGTCGCCGTTCTACATCGCGTACGAAGCGCTCATGCTCAAGGCGCGCGGCCAGACACTGGGAAAAATGGCGCTCGGCATCAGGGTCGTGCAGCCGAACGGGCAGCCGCTTTCCTCCGGTCAGGCGTGGGGCCGCTCGATCGTGCGCGCACTCTTCGTCAGCTTCCTGGCCATCATCAACTACATGACGGCGTTCTTCACCAAAGAGAAGACCTGCATCCACGACATGGCCGCCAAGACACGTGTGGTGCTCGCTCGCTGAATGACCGCCACGGCCCCCGCGGCGTTGGTGCTCGTCCGCTGCCCCTGCTGCCGGCAACAGATCGACGCTGCCGCGATTCAGACTTCCAGGCACGCGGTCTGTCCCGCCTGCCTCGGTGAATTCAACGCCGTCCGGTTCGACCCCCCCGCCCGCGTAGCCGCCCTTCCGCGCCTGGTCACGGGCACCCTCGACGCCGGCCAGCCCTGCGCGAGCCACGCCCGCAACGCTGCGGTCACGAGCTGCCAGCGTTGCGGATCATTCATGTGCGCCCTCTGCAGGATCGACGTGGACGGCCGCACGCTCTGTCCGACGTGCTTCGATCGGCTCTCGACGGAAGGCTCGCTGCACAGCACGCGGACGACGTTTCGCGATTATTCGGGCCTGGCCAGTGTCTCCGCCACCGCCGGCTGCCTGCTCGTGGTCGTCCTCGGCCTGCTGTTCGGGCCGCTCACGATCTACTACGCGGTGAAAGCGTTCAAGCTGAAGAAGGAGATGGGCGAGGAGGACGGCAAGGGCTTTCTCTGGGTCGCCATCACTTTCGGTGTGATCGAGACGGTCGTGGGGATCTTTTTCCTGGGCGCCCTGGTCATGGGGATGCTCGAGTGAAACGGAAGCTGCTGGCACGCGGAAGCGGCATCGCCACACGCCAGCGCGTCTACCAGATCGCCGACGGACTGGAAGTCGACGACATCGATCACTACGAGGTACGCCGTTCGCGGGTGCTTTTCGAGGACGTCATCCTCATGACGCACCACCGCGCGCGCGGCAAAGTGTTCCTCATCGTGACCGGCGTGCTGGCCTTTCTCTTCGCCACGCTCTCCTGGGCGGTCGGCCGGAACCAGGCGCTGGCGGGCTGGATCTTTTTTGCCATGTCTGGCGGCCCGATCGTGCTTCTCTTTCTCCTGCGCCTCGTCCTGGGCGTGGATGAGATCAACGTCTACAGCCGGCGCTCCAGCGCGCGGATGCGCTTCTGGTTCCGCAAAGGGCGCGGACGCCAGCTGTTCGACGAGATCTCGCGCACCGTGCGCCGCCGTCAGAACGCAATGTTGCGCAGCGTCGCGGCGGTTCCAGAGCTGCGAGATCCTGATCCCACGGCCGGATGAGCGGCGCTCCACCCGGCGCCCCGCTCAGGAGCTGATGTAGTTCTGCAGCTGCTCGATGGTGAACTTCTGATCGTCGATGATGGCCTTGACCAGATCGCCGATCGAGACCACGCCGAGCACCTGCTTTTCCTTCACGACGGGAAGGTGCCGGATACGCTTCTCGGTCATGATCTGCATCGCCTCCTGGATGGTGAGATCGGCGGCGACGCACGTGACCGGAGCGGTCATGATCTCCGAGGCCTGCGTCTGCCGCGCAATCTTTCCCGTGAGCGTGATCTTGCGCGCCACATCGCGCTCAGAGAGGATCCCCGCCACGCCTTCGTCGCCCAGGACCAGGAGTGCGCCCACTCCCTTGTCGTTCATGACCGCCACCGCGTCGTGCACGTTGTCGGTCGGGCGGATCGAAAAGACCTCGGTACCCTTGGTGGCCAGCACGTCTGAGAGCTTGTTCATCGGATCCTCCTTCCGGGTTTGTCGTGCGCGTGTCCCCGATCAGATTCCAAACCGGACTGGCGGTCAAGGCGGACGATCGGGGGAAGGCCGATTCAGGGGTGCTCCGCTTCCACATGGACCCTCTCTTTCCGGATCAGAAAGATGCCGCTGGCGATGAGGAGCGCGGCGCCGGCGAACGTTCCGGCGCCGGGAACGGAACGCCAGAAGAACCAGTCCAGGGCCAGGCCCCAGGCCAGAGCGGTGTACTCGAAGGGCGCGACGAATGACGCCTCGCCGGTTCGAAATGCCTCGGTCAGGGCCCACTGGCCAAGGAATCCCGTCACGGCGATGCCGGCGATCACGAGCCAATGCTCAGCTTGAATCGGCTTCCACCGTGGAAGGGCCAGAAGCCCGGCCCCGCCGCCAACCATTGCCATCAGCCAGAAGACCATGGCCTGGGTCGAGTCGGTGCGACCGAGCACACGCACGGCGATCGCGGAGAGCGCGTAGGCGCCGGCACAGATCAGCACCGCAATGCCCGGAAGCGTCACGAACCCTGCGCCGGTCGGCCGCAGCACGATCAGGACGCCACAGAGGCCGGCCCCGATGGCCACCCATCGCTGCCACTCCACCCGCTCGCCGAGAATCGGTACCGCGAAGATCGTGATCAACAGCGGAGCGACGAAGAAGATCGAATACGCCTCCGACAGCGGAATGTGCCGCACTCCGTACGCAAACGCAGCCAGCGCGATGATCCCGAGGATTCCGCGAATCACGTGCAGTCCGAATCGGACGCGAATCAACTGCCGGTAACCACCCGACAACGCGATCCACGCCATGATGATCGGCAGCGACGAGAGGCCGCGGAGCGCCGCCACCTGAAGCGGCGGGTAGCGTCCGGACAGGACCTTGAGGCCGGCGTCCATCAGCGAGAAGGCGCCCACACCGGCCATCATCACGATGCTCGCTCTGACATTGGCGCTTCTGCTCATCAGGCGATCTCATCCGAGTCTAACCCGCGACAACGCCATCCCGTTCGCAGATGCGTCAGGGTGATGCCGCCTGGCGGTTGATTCGCGCGCCGGAAACACCCGCTGTGTCCGCCATCCTTGGCGAAGCCTGTGCAAAACATTTCCAACGCGCAGGTGAACGCTCGCGGTTTTCGACCACGCGCGGCGGACTCATGCGCACGGCGCCGGATCCTCTGGCGACCGACAGATGAAGAAGGAGACACAACGATGAAGAGCAGCACCTGGAAGCTCATGATGGTCAGCGCACTGGCGCTGTTGATTTCCATCCCGGCAGCATTCGCCCAGACCCCCGAGGCTTCGTTCTTACCCGTGACGGAGCCGCTCGATGTGGGCGGCACGGTCCTCGAGCCTGGAACCTACATGATCCGCGTCGTACCCAGCTCGGTGGATCGCAACAAGGTTCAGATCATGGATCAGGATGGAACGAAGGTCTTCGCGACCGTGCTCACGGTCCCCCACCCGCTGAAGCCGGGTGAAGAGATCCCCAACACCACGTTCGTCTACTACCCCGCGGGCGAAGGGATGCCGCGCGCACTCCGCACCTGGTTCGAGCCGAGCATGGCCCCGAGCAGCGGAGGCCACGACATCGTCTATACCGAGAAGCGCGCCAGACAGCTGGCACGCCTGGCCAGCTCCCGCGTGGTCTGGTATCCGGACGATACGGTGATCACCGAGGTCGAGGCACCGCCGCTGCAGATCGTGACGCCCCAGGCTACGGTGGAGAGATATGTTTATCTTCCGCCGCCACCGCCGATGATCTCGGGCCAGGTCAACATGCCGGACACCGCGAGCAGGATTCCCCTCATCGCGCTGCTCGGCCTGGTGTCGGTCCTCGGAGCGGTCGCGCTTCGACTGACTCGCAGCGCATGACCCGATGACGCTCGCCTCGAGGTCGCGTGGCCGGGTTGAGATCACCCTCTGGGTTCTGGGGGTTGCTCTGCTCGGCATTGCTCTCGCGGCGACGTTGTCCCGATGGAACTATCAGGCGCAACAGGAGCGGGCCCTCTTTCAGGGAGGGCCCGCACTGCCTGCCGTTACCTCGACGCTCGAGTCAGCCGCTCGGCCGGAAGCGGAGCGAGTGGCCGCGGCCGCTCCAGCCCCACCCGAAGTCGCGAAAGCCATTCCTGAGAAAGCTGTCGAGCCCGCGGCGGAGCCGGCTGGGCGGCCCGAGAGGAAGCCGCGTGCGGCGGCGATCGATCTCACCGCGTTCGGACGGATCGAGATCCCGCGCATCGGCCTTGCCGCCATCGTCAAAGAGGGTGGCGACGAGAGGACGCTGGCGCGCGCCGTCGGTCTGGTCCCTGGATCTCCACGTTTCGGTGATCTCGGCAACGTGGTGCTGGCCGGTCACCGCGATACGTTCTTCCGGCCGCTGCGAAACATCGAGCCCAGCGATCGCATCCGTGTGATCGTCCCGCCGCACACTTACGAATACGAGGTTCAATCGGTGCGCGTGGTCGCGCCCGAGGAGACGAGCGTGCTCGAGTCGCGTGGGGTGGAAGAGCTCACGCTGGTGACGTGCTACCCCTTCCGCTTCGTCGGCCCCGCCCCCGACCGGTTCATCGTGAGCGCGACACGGGTGAACTAGGGTTCCCTAGCGGCGTCCGCTCGTATTCGAGACTGGCGAAGATGAACGGGCCGGTTGCTTTCGGGTCGTTGCTGCGGATCGTCTCGCTAATGTAGTACTCGAACGTTCCGCTGCGGTACCGCTCCCCTTTCTCGGGGTCGCCGCCCAGGCCTGCGACCTGGCAGACGCGGTGGATGTTCGTGAGGCCTTTGTCGTCGACCTCGATGAACTCCTCCAGGATGCCTTCGTACGCGCGGCGGCCGGCCTGGCCGTACTTCGGGTCGATGAGGCCCAGGCGCGACGCTCTCATGAGAGCGAAACTGAGCATCGACGAGACGGACGACTCGAGGTAGTTGCCTTCGCGCCCCCCTTTGTCGACCACCTGCCACCACACTCCGCTCTTCGGGTCCTGCACCTTGACCACCGCCGCGGCCAGACGCTGCAGGATCCCGGTGAGCTCTCCCCGCCGCGGATGAGTGGCCGGGACGAAGTCGAGCGTCTCGACCAGGCCCATGGCAAACCAGCCCATGGCCCGCCCCCAGAACTCCGGCGAGCGTCCCGTCTTCGGATCGGCCCACTTCTGCTGGCGGCTCTCGTCCCAGCCGTGGTAGAGCAGTCCCGTCTTCGGGTCGCGCGCGTTCTTCTCCATCAGCACGAACTGCGTGATGATGTCGCCAAGCAGCGCCGGCTCGTCGAAGGTCACCGCGTACTGCGCCAGAAACGGCGCGCCCATGTACAACCCGTCCAGCCACATCTGCCACGGGTAACGCTTCTTGTGCCAGAAGCCGCTTTCCGACGTGCGCGGGTGCTTGCGCATCTGCTCCCGGAGGAGTTCGATGGCCTGGCGGTATTTCTCATCCTTCGTCTTCGCATAGAGGAAGAAGAGCGGCTTGCCGGGATTGATCCGGTCGATGTTGTACTCGTCCATCCGGTAGCCGCCGGCGATCTCGCCTTCCTCGTTGATCATGCCGTCGTAATACGCCTCGACGTAGTTGAGAAGGCGCTCGTCGCCAGTGCGGTGGAAGACGTCCAGGATGGACTTGAGCACCAGGCCGGGCGTGTACTCCCATCGCGGCTTCGTCGTGGCATCGAGCCACATCGGATCGGGAGTCCGCTTCATCTCCGACTCGGCCATGCGCACCGACCACGGCGCGGTCACCGCCGGCCGCCTGGGCGGCCGGACGTGCCGCTGGAGTGACGGCGCGGCTCGGCGGACTTCCTCCGCCATCAGCGCACCGATCAGGGCGCTGCCGCTCTCGTTGAGATGCGTCTTGTCGAGCGTGCCGTCGGCCTTGAGCGGCCCCAGTGCCGGGCTGATGCCGGAGCCGAGGGAGTCGAGGAGCTCGATGCTGCGGGCGTGGAGGTCGACCAGCGTCGCTTTCTTCTCCGCCGCTACGTGGCGCGTCGCCTCCGCATGCGCCTCGAGATCGGAGCGCACACGACCTTCCACATCAAAATAGCGGCGCGTGAGGGGCGTGACGAGGATCGGCTCCGCGCCTGCTCCGCGCGCCTCGTCCACGTATCGCGCCAGGTTGCCCCGGTACACCGGAAGCGTGGTCTCACGGGCGAGACCTTTGCCGGCCATGTCGTTGTGGCCGAACTGAATCAGCACGTGCGAGGGACGCTGGCGCAGGAGCTCATCCCAGTGACCCTCTTCGCGAAAGCTCTTCGAGCTGCGGCCGCCGCGCGCGAAGTTCAGGACCGCCGCATCGGGAGCGACGTGTCGCTGGAATCCGCTTCCCCACCCCGAGTCGTCGGTCATCGTCGAGTCGCCGGCGAGCGCGATGCGCACGCCCCGCGCGTGGGGCTCCGCCGCCGTGTTCTCGATGCGGAAAAAGTCGAACTCCGCCGACCCGGTTGTCTTCGCATCCAGCGGTGCGCTCGCGAACAGCCCCACCTTCGCGCCGATCCAGCGGCCCGGCCGGGCCACGAAGGCGCCGCCCAGGGGGAGATAGGTCGCCCCGTCGAGGCTGTAGGCGAAGCGGGCCACCGCCTCGGGTTCGATGCTCACGCGCAGGAACGCCGGGCCGGAAACGGGAGTCGATGCGATGGTTTTCTCTTCGGCGCCCTGGTCGGCGTCGCGGGCCACTCCCCGGGTCACGGCCAGGCCGCTGCCGGATCGCTCCAGGACGAGCGTCGAGTAGTCGGAGCCCATCACGACCAGTCCGGCGCGCTCACCGGCGCGCAATGACGTCGCGTCGATTCGCGTCGTCGCGGTAAACGACGGCGCCGGCAGCTTCTGGAGCAGCAGGCTCGTGGCCGACCAGAGGTGTTGGTTCCTGATGGCGCTCAGCTTCAAGACGCCCTTTTTCAACGAATACCACTCCGCTCCCGGATTGCCGTGCCACTGCCACTGCAGCCCGAGCCTGCTACCGTCGAATTCGTCCGTAGTCTGTGGAGCGCGGGTGTCCCCACCCGCGCCCCCGGGTGCGCGGTGCACCAGCACCGGCTCGCCCTTCCCGTCGCCGTCGCGATCGTCGCCGATGACCGGCCAGTCGCTGAGCCACGACATCGGCTGCAGGTGGACGATGCGTCCGTACGCTCCGCGATCCTGAAAGTGCAGGAACCACGACGTTCCGTCAGGCGTCTCCACCCAGGCTCCCTGATGCGGACCGTTGATGGATGTCGATCCCTGATCGAGCACGATCTTCGCCTCGTATGGGCCGTACAGATTCTTCGAGCGCAGGACCGTCTGCCATCCCGTCTTCACTCCGCCGGCCGGCGCGAAGATGTAGTACCAGCCGTTGCGCTTGTAGAACTTCGGCCCCTCGATCGTCGGATGGCCATCGCGCCCGTCGAAGACGACCACTCCCTCGCCGAGAACGCGGCGTCCATCCGGCGACATCCGGCGCACCGTGAGGATGCCGTTCACACCTGCACGGCTCTTCGCCCACGCGTGAACCAGGACCATCGACCCGTCGTCGTCCCACAGCGGGCACGGATCGATCCATCCCTTCGCCTCCTGCACGAGCGTGAGAGGCTCCCACGGTCCGCGCGGGTCGCGCGACCGCGTCATATAGATGCCGCGATCCGGATCGCCGGCGTAGATCCAGAAGAAGCCGCCGTGATGGCGAAGGCTCGGCGCCCAGATGCCGTTGCCATGCTGCGCTCGGTCGAAATCGGGTGACGGAAGCCGCGGTGCCGCATGCGCCACGATCGTCCAGTTGACCAGGTCGCGGGAGTGGAGGATCGGCAGTGCCGGCACCGCCTGGAAGCTCGACGAGACCAGGTAGTAGTCTTCACCCACCCGCACGACGTCGGGGTCGGAGTAGTCGCCGAACAGCACCGGATTCCGGTAAGTGCCGTCCCCGGCGGCCGCGGCACGGTCCCCGGCGGCCCCTACGAGAGCCGCAAGCAGCAGAATGCGGATAAGGTCAGACCAATTCGGGTGCATGCACTCCTCCGGTTCTCAGGATCGGAAGAATCCTACCCTTGGATTGGAAAATTGGTCAATCCACATATTGACAAGTTCCGGCGCTTGTAGAGAATTGGTCAAACCATTCAGGGCCCCACCGTGAGCAAAGAAAAACTACAGGACCCCACGCCCCCGATCGAGGTTCAGGCAGCCGAACAGGTCGTCCGTCACGTGGCCGTTCTCATCGAGCAGGGACGTCTCAGACCGGGCGACAGGCTGCCGCCGGAGCGGGAGCTCGCGCAGGAGCTGGGGGTGAGCCGGCCGACGATCCGGGCCGGGCTGCACGCGCTGGCGGCGATGGGTGTCACCGAGTCGCGCCAGGGCGCCGGCACCTTCATCACCGACGGACCGCCGCGCCTGGGCGCCGGCCCGCTGAGCTTCCTGGCCGCGCTCCATGGCTTTTCGCGCGACCAGATCTTCGAGGCCAGGCGCGTGCTGGAGGTCGGCGCGGCCGGCCTGGCCGCGGAACGCGGATTCGCCGACCGGCTGGCGCCGATGGCGGAGGAAGTGACCGGCATGTTCGCCAGTCTCACCGAGCCCCAGACGTTTCTCGTTCACGACGTCCGATTCCATCGCGCCGTGGCCGCGGCCTCCGGCAACCCGGTGCTGCTCGCGCTGGTGGAGATGGTCTCGTCGCTGGTCTACGAACGGCGCCGGCTGACGGTGGAGCGCGCGCTGGATCTCAAGGAGTCCGCCGAGATGCACCGCCGCATCTATCAGGCCATCCGCGACCGCAACCCGGAACGGGCACGCGAAGAGATGTCGCGACATCTCGACCTGGCGCGCATGGCCCAGGCGTCCGAGGAGACGCCGGCGAGCGTGCTGCCGTCCCGCGTCGTGGGGAGCGCATGAGCGGTGAAGGAGCGGCGCTGGCGGGCCGCGTTGCGGTGGTCACCGGCGGCACGTCGGGCATCGGTCTGACACTGGCCCGCGGACTGGCCATGGCGGGAGCGGACGTCGTTCCCATGTCGCGCCGTCGCGAGCAGGTGGACGCCGCCGCCGCGGAGATCGAGTCGCTGGGCCGCCGCTCGCTGCGCGTGAGCGCGGACGTGGGCGACCGCGCCACGCTGGAGGCCGCGCTGGCGGGGACGGTGTCGAAGCTCGGGAAAGTGGACATCCTCGTGAACTGCGCCGGAATCACCAAACGCACACCCACGGTCGATGTCCCGGAGGAGGAGTGGGCGTCCATCATCGGGACGAACCTGACGGGGACGTGGCGCGCCTGTCAGGTCTTCGGGCGGCACATGCTCGAGCGGCGCTACGGCCGCATCATCAACATCGGCTCGCTGGCCTCGTTCATCGGTCTTTTCGAGGTGGCCGCGTACACGGCCAGCAAGTCCGGCGTGGCCGGTCTCACCCGCGCCCTGGCGGTGGAGTGGGGCAGCCGCGGCGTGAACGTGAACGCGATCGCGCCGGGTGTCTTCCGCACTGCTCTGAACTCGGCGCTGCTCGACGGCACCGAGCGCGGCAGGGAGTTCCTGCTTCGCACGCCGCTGCGGCGTTTCGGTCAGCTCGAGGAACTGGCCGGCGCGTGCGTGTTCCTGGCGTCCGAAGCTGCCAGCTTCGTCAACGGCGAGGTGCTCGCGGTCGATGGAGGATTTCTCGCCAGCGGCGTCAACCAGTAGATCGATTCCAGAGGAACGAATGAGTCCGAAGATTACAGCAGCTCGCGTTCGCGACATCCGCTTCCCCACGTCGCTCGACATGGACGGCTCGGACGCCCTGAACCTGGGCGACTATTCGGCCACGTACGTCACGGTGGAGACCGACTCCGGGCTGACCGGCGACGGCCTCACGTTCACGAACGGCCGCGGCAACGAGATCTGCGTCGCGGCCGTGCACGCTCTCAAGCATCACGTCGTGGGCCGCCGGCTTGACGACATCATCGCCGACCTCCGCGGCTTCTATCGCCAGCTCACCGTAGACAAACAGCTGCGCTGGCTCGGCCCGGAGAAGGGCATCCTGCACATGGCCACCGGCGCGCTGATCAACGCCGTGTGGGACCTCTGGGCCAGGCGCGAGCGCAAGCCGATGTGGAAGCACCTCGTCGATCTCACGCCCGAGCAGATCGTCGGCGCGATCGACTTCACGTACATCAACGACGCCCTCACCCCTCGGGAGGCTCTGGACATCCTTCGCCGCCGCCAGCCGGGCAAGGCGGAGCGCGAGCGAGAGATGCTGCGCGACGGCTTCCCCGCCTACACGACTTCGACCGGATGGCTCGGCTACCCGGACGAGAAAGTGCGCCGGCTGTGCCGCGAGGCCATAGCCCAGGGCTGGACGGCATTCAAGATGAAGGTCGGCGCGAACCTCGGCGACAACGTCCGCAGGGCCGCGCTGATGCGCGAAGAGATCGGCCACCACCGCCTCCTCATGATGGATGCCAACCAGGTGTGGGACGTCGACGAGGCCATCCGGCAGATGAAGGAGCTGGCCCGGTTCGATCCATGGTGGATCGAGGAGCCGACCAGCCCCGACGACGTCCTCGGTCACGCCCGCATCGCGCGAGAGATCGCGCCGATCCGGGTGGCAGCGGGCGAAGTCGTCCAGAACCGCGTCATCTTCAAGCAGCTCCTGCAGGCCAAAGTCATCAGCTTCCTGCAGGTCGACAGCTGCCGCGTGGGCGGTGTCAACGAGGTGCTGTCGGTGCTGCTGATGGCGGAGAAGTTCGGCGTTCCGGTGTGCCCGCACGCGGGAGGCGTCGGCCTCTGCGAGTACGTGCAGCACCTCTCGATCTTCGACTACATCGCGGTGAGCGGCAGCCTGGAGAACCGGGTCTGCGAATACGTCGACCATCTGCACGAGCACTTCGTGGATCCATGCATCGTGAAGAACGCGCGCTACCTCGCGCCCACCCGCCCCGGCTACAGCATCACCATGAAGGACGAGTCTCTCGACGCATATGAATACCCGGCCGGCCGCGTGTGGCGCGACCTCGCGGACAGGATGGCCGTCCGATGAGCCATGCCGGGCCGCTGGAGCCGGACCATGCCGGCTGAGCTCATCCACGAGGACTTCCTCCTCCAGACCGACCTGGCCCGCGACCTCTATCACCGGCTGGTCGCGCACCTGCCCATCATCGACTATCACTGCCATCTTCCGGTCGCGCAGATCGCGCAGGACCACCGCTTCCGCTCGATCACCGAGATCTGGCTGGAAGGCGATCACTACAAGTGGCGGGCCATGCGCGCGAACGGCGTCGCCGAGCGCTACTGCACCGGTGACGCTTCGGACTGGGAGAAGTTCGAGGCGTGGGCGCGCACCGTTCCGGCCACGCTGCGCAATCCGCTGTACCACTGGACGCATCTGGAGCTGAAGAACCCGTTCGGCATCGGCGATCTGCTGTCGGAGCGGACGGCGCGCGGGACCTTCGACCTCTGCAACGCGCTGCTGTCGCAACCGCGGTTCTCCACGCAGGGCCTCCTCCGTAACTTCAACGTGGCCGTGGTCTGCACGACCGACGATCCGGCCGACCCGCTCGACCATCACAAAGCGCTGGCCTCGCGGCAGGATCCCGACACGCGCGTCGTTCCCACGTGGCGTCCGGATGCGGCTCTGGCGATCGAGGATCCTGCCCGGTTCAACGGCTGGCTCGACCGGCTGGCGGCCGCGTCCGGCGTTTCGATCACGCGGTTCGACGATCTGCTCGCGGCGCTCGACATCCGCCACGCCCAGTTCCACGAAGCGGGCTGCCGCGCCTCCGATCACGGCCTCGAGCAGATTTACGCGGAGCCATGGAGCGACAGCGAGGTTGCGGCCACGTTCGATCGCCTCCGCGCCGGCCACGCCGTCGACGGTCACGACGCGCGGCGTTACCAGTCGGCGCTGCTCCACCGCTTCGCCGTCATGGATCACTCCCGCGGCTGGGTGCAGCAGTACCACCTCGGCGCATTGCGCAACACGAACTCCCGCCTGCGCCGGAAGCTCGGCGCCGATACCGGCCTCGACTCGATCGGCGACTTCGAGATAGCGCGGCCGCTGGCCCGTTTCCTCGACCGCCTCGACGATCGCGACCAGCTCGCCAAGACGATCCTCTACAACATGAACCCGCGCGACAACGAGCTCTTCGCCACGATGATCGGCAACTTCCAGGACGGCTCCGTGCCCGGGAAGATGCAGTACGGATCGGCGTGGTGGTTCCTCGATCAGAAGGACGGGATGGAATCGCAGATGCGCGCGCTGTCGAACATGGGTCTGTTCTCGCGCTTCGTGGGGATGGTCACCGACTCGCGCAGCTTCCTCTCGTACTCGCGGCACGAGTACTTCCGGCGCCTGGTCTGCAACATGCTCGGCAACGACGTCCGTCAGGGACTCCTGCCGGACGATCGCGAGCTGCTCGGCCGCCTGGCGCAGGACGTCTCGTTCTTCAACGCCAGGGAGTACCTGGGCCTCGAGCTGGGCCGGCTGGGACAGCGCGTCGAACGGGCGGCATGAGCGCGAATCTCTTCCGTCTGGACGGGAAAACGGCGATCGTCACCGGAGCCTCCCGCGGCCTCGGCGCGGCGATGGCAATGGCACTGGCCGAGGCGGGAGCGCAGGTGGCGCTGGTGGCGCGGGGCGATCTCGAGACAACGCGAGCGGCGATCGAGAAGCTCGGAGGCCGCGCGCTGCCGATCTCCGCCGATCTCGCCGATCGCAGCGCTCCCGCGGCGATCATGAAGGCAGTCGGGCAGGCGGACATCCTGGTGAACAACGCCGGCATCATCCGGCGCGCCAATGCGCTGGAGTACAGCGACGAAGACTGGGATGCCGTCATCGAGGTGAACCTGCGCTCGGTCTTCGTGCTGAGCCGGGAGTTCGCGCGCGCGCTCGTGGCGCGCGGCGCCGCCGGCCGCATCATCAATGTCGCGTCGATGCTCTCGTTTCAGGGGGGCGTCCGCGTGGCGGCGTACACGGCCGCGAAGAGCGGGCTGCTCGGACTGACGCGCGCGCTGGCCAACGAGCTGGCTCCGCAGGGCATCAACGTGAACGCCATCGCCCCCGGGTACATGGCCACGGACAACACCGCGGCGCTGCGCAGCGACCCGGAGCGGAGCCGGGACATCCTGGCGCGCATCCCGGCCGGGCGGTGGGGCACACCCGACGACCTCAAAGGCGTGACCGTGTTCCTGGCCTCCCCCGCGGCCGCATACGTGCACGGCACCGTCATCGCCGTCGACGGCGGCTGGCTGGCGCGCTGAGGGCGGGGGGATTCGGTGGAGCGGCGCTCCACTCAGGGCGATGAGGCTCGCGCCGCCGCCACCGCGGCCACGTACTCCTTCGCCTTCCGGGTGATCGCGGCAGCCTCGCCGCGGCGCAACGCCGCCACGTCCACCAGGTCGGCTCCCACACCGAGCGCGATCGCGCCGGCGGCGATGAGCTCCGCCACCGTATTCAGGTTCACGCCGCCCGTCGGGATCAGCTCCACCTGCGGCAGCGGCGCTTTCACCGACTTCAGATAGGTCGCGCCGCCGACGGCATTGGCGGGGAACACCTTGACCGCGTTCGCGCCGGCCTTCCATGCGGTCAGGATCTCCGTCGGAGTCAGCGCGCCGGGAAACACCGGCACGACCATCCGCCGGCACGCTTCGATGGTCGGAATGTCGAGTGACGGACTGACGATGAACTTCGCGCCGGCATCGACGCACTGCTTTGCCGAATCGGCGTCGAGCACCGTGCCCGCGCCGATGATCGCGTCCTCCCCGAGACGCCGCACCAGCTCGGCGATGACACCGACTGCGCCCGGCACCGTCATGGTGATCTCGAGGATGGGAATGCCGCCGGCGCGGATGGCCTCGACGACCGCCAGCGCCTCGTCGGCGGACTGCGCCCGCACGACCGGGATGATGCCGATCTCCCGGATCCGGGCCATCACCTCCACGCTCATCGACTCACCCGGACCGTGCCGCCCTTCATGACCCGCTCCACCTCCGCCAGCGTGGCCATGCTCGTATCGCCCGGCGTTGTCATCGCCAGCGCGCCGTGCGCGGCGCCGCAGTTGACGGCGTAGCCGGCATCGCGGCCGGTCAGGTATCCATAGATGAGGCCCGAGGCGAACGAGTCGCCGCCGCCCACGCGGTCCATGATCTCGAGATCTGGGCGCGGCGAGGCCTCGTAGAACTGGCCGTCGCTCCACGCGATCGCGCCCCAGTCGTTCCGCGTGGCCGTTCGCGCCACGCGCAGCGTCGTGGCAATGACCGACAGCCGCGGAAACTCGCCGCGGACCGCGCCGATCATCTTCTTGAACGCCTCCTTCGGCAGTTCTCCGAGGTGCTCGTCGACGCCTTCGACGTGGAATCCGAGGGCCACGCTGAAGTCTTCTTCGTTGCCGAAGAGGACGTCGACGAGGCCTGCCAGCTCGCGATTCACAGCTCGCGCTTTCTCAGGGCCGCCGATGCCCTTCCAGAGGGAGGGGCGGTAGTTGAGGTCGTATGACACGACCACGCCGTGCCGCTTCGCGGCCTGCATCGCCTCGCGCGCGACGTCGGGCGTGGTCTGGCCGAGCGCGGCGAAGATGCCGCCGGTGTGAAACCAGCGCGCGCCGTTGTCGCCGAACACCGCATCCCAGTCGATGTCGCCCGGTTTGAGCTGCGAGACCGCGGTGTGTCCCCGATCGGAGCATCCCAGGGCGGCGCGCACGCCGAAACCGCGCTCGGTGAAATTGAGGCCGTTGCGCGCGCGTCGCCCAACGCCGTCATCTTTCTCCCATCGCACGAACGAGAGGTCGGTGCCGCCCTGCAGCATGAGGTCCTCGACCAGACGGCCGACGGGGTTGTCGACGAGCGCAGTGACGATGGCGGTGCGCAGACCGAAGCAGCGTCGCAACCCGCGCGCCACGTTGTACTCGCCGCCTCCCTCCCAGGCCTGGAACGTGCGCGTCGTGGCCACCCGGCCCTCGCCAGGATCGAGGCGCAGCATCACTTCGCCGAGGCTGACGAGATCGAATCGGCAGCCACCGGCCTCCTTGATGGTCAACGGCATCGCTTACTTCCGCGATGCTTCCAGTCCCGAGCCGCCCTGCGCGTATTCGCGCTGGACGTTGACCACGCCGAACTGCCGGTCGTCCTTCTCGCGGTTGGCGGCCATCATCCAGAGGAAGTTGATCGTGCCGCCGGGCGCGGAGACGTTCGGGTGATACCCCTGCGGCATGATCACCACGTCGTTCTCCTTCACCACGGCCACGATCTCGGGATTGCGCGGGTCGTTGTACACGAGCTGGATCCCCCACCCCGGCTCCGGCATATCTATATATAGATAGGCCTCCTCCGCCAGCTGGGCGTGCTCGTGGGGCGGCCAGGACGTCCAGTTTCCCGGCTTGCTGAACGTGACCCCGGCCAGGATCCGTCCCGCCTCCACGTTCTTGCCGATGAGGATGTTGAGGTCGCGCTCGGCGGACGGGCCGCCGGCCTGGAAGTGCAGGGCCGGATCGGCCTGCACGTCGGCGAACTTCACGAACTGGATCGGGTACCTGTTGTCGACCGGAGCGGCGACCTCGGCCAAGTCGCAGCCGTCCTTCGCTGGAGTGACGATGATGGCGGTGCCCGGCGGCACATAGAGCGCGTCGTAACGGCCGAGCTCGTATGGCGTGCCGGCGGCCTCGATCGTCGCCGAGCCCTTCAGACAGATGAAGGCCGCCTCGCGCCCTTCCGTCGAGAACTTCAGAGGGGCATCGGAGCCAGCCAGGACGATGCGTCCGTAGTGGAGATGGCGGGCGGCGGTCCTGCCGGGCATCACCGAGAAATGGCGGCCGCGGCGGCTGCCGGTGTCGCGAACGACGCACGTGGCCGCCTGAATCGGGGCGGTGTCTGCGGTTGCGGTGGTCATGAGGTTCCTTCTTTCCTGGGTGGTGCGGCCTCAACTGTAACGCCGTCGAGCGTGAGCTGCACGGCCCCTTCGATGACGTGGCCATGCGTCACACCGCGGAACTGCGAGTCGCGGACCACTACGTTCCGCACGGGAGCATTCTCCAGCCCTTTGATGTAGACGCCGTGGCGGCTGCTCTTCGAGCTCATGCGCTCGACGAGGATATTGCGAACCTGGGGGATGTAGGGGCCGGAGTCGCGCGGCTCGTAGCGGAGGTCGATCTCGATGGGGGCGAGCTTGACGGTGCCGATCTCGATGTCGCGGACGAACACGTTCTCGATGATGCCGCCGCGGAGCGTGTTCGTTTTCATGCGCAGGGCGCGCTCCAGCTCCGGGCTGTCCAGGCGGCACTTCTCCGCGAAGATGTTGCGCGCGCCGCCGGTGATCTCGCTGCCCATGGTGATCCCGCCGTGCCCTTCCTTCATCTCGCAGTTGCGGATGAGGACGTTCTCCACCGGCACGTTGACGCGGCGTCCGTCGTTGTTGCGACCGGACTTGAGGGCGATGCAGTCGTCGCCGGTGTCGAAGAGGCAGTCCTCGATGAGGACGTCGCGACACGACTCGGGGTCGCAGCCATCGTTGTTCGGACCGTGCGAGATGACCTTGATCCCGCGGACCGTGACGTTCGTCGAGAGCGTCGGATGCGTCACCCAGAACGGCGCGTTGCGGAGCGTGACCCCCTGGATGAGCACGTTGCGGCAGCGATAGGTCTCGATGAACGGCGGCCGCAGATAGTGACCCGGCCCGTACACGCGCTGCGCGACCGGCACGTTCTCTTCACCCTGCCGGATGAGCTGCGTGCGATCGGCGACCTGCGGGGCGGGGACGTCGAAGTTCTTCGTGACGTCCTGCCGCTGGCCGGAGTAGACGCCCTTCCAGGGCCACCAGTGCGTCTCGTCGGCCTGGCCGTCGAGAGTCCCTTCACCAGTGACGGCGACGTCGGTGCACTCGAACGCGTAGACCAGCGGCGAGTAGTTCATCAGCTCGACGCCTTCCCATCGCGTGTACACCAGAGGGTACCTGGCCGGGTCCTGCAAGAAGCGGAGCGTGGCGCCTCCCGAGACGTGCAGGTTCACGCGGGATTTGAGGTGAATCGCGCCGGTGAGGAAGTCGCCGGCAGGGATGACCACCCGCCCCCCACCCGCCCTGCTGCACGCCTCGACCGCCTTGCGGATGGCGCCGGTCGCATCTCGCCCCGCCCGGGCGCCGTAGCGCGTGATCACGAAGTCGCGGTTCGGAAACGTGGGTGCCTGGATGCGCGCGAGCAGGTGCGGCAGCGACGCCCAGGGATCGGAGAGGTCGATGTGCAGCGCCGCCGGGTGGAGCGCCGCCGACCCGGCGGCGCCTTGGGGCGGGTGTGGAACCAGAAACGCCGCCGGGCCGGCGGCGCTCCACAGAGGCCACACTGCCGCAAGGGCCGTGGCTGCCGCTGCGTTTCGGATCAGTTCTCTTCGGTTCATCTGGCTGTGACCTCGACGCGCAGCGGCGTCCTGACCCGCCTCGTCCACTCCTCTACCGCCCGGTCGAAGTCGGCCACCGTGGGGAAGTCCCCGCGATCCCACCCCGACCCCACCCAATAGCGCGCCGGCGGCCGTGCCACGATGAGCTGATTGCCATCGGCCTCCACGGCATCGACGACCGACGACGGATCGAAGACGATCGCACAGCCGAACTGGCCGTTGTCCCTGGCCACCGGCCCCCACGTCCGGGCCCACCCGGCGCCGCGCTCCACGCGGATGTTCGCCGCGGGCTCCTTCTTCAACCCGGCCGCGTACACGGCCTGGCCGTCCACCTCGTACCGGCTTTCGAAGCGGTTGAAGTTCTGACCTGCGTCGAGCGTGATCCGTTTGGTCTCCGATCGGACCAGCGGCGCATCCCAGACCGGGTATCTCAGCTCGAAGACGAGGCGGATCGGGCCGTTGGCCAGGACGCGCGACTCGCGGAAGTTCTTCGACACGACGAGCTTCCCGTCGCGCCACAGGCCGCTGCCGCCACAGCCGCGACTCCTTCCGGCCGAGAAGAAGTCGGCGCCTTCGCCGTTGTCGCGGTGATAGTCGTCGGCCATGTACCAGTCGTTGATGACCAGGCGCCGCGTCTTCTTCAGCCAGACGTCGACGGTGCTCGAGGTCAGAGGCTCCCGCTGCCAGGTCTCCAGCGCCGCTCCGTACATGCGGTGGGCGACCCGGTCGTTCTCCCACGCGAAGTCGTCGAACCGCTCGCGGTTGAACCGGCCGTACACGCGGAAGTCTTCTTTGCGATAGACCCGCGGCTCGCCCAGCCGGACCTCGAGAGTCCGGCTGCTCTTCGCAGCGATGTCCGTCTGGAAGATCAGGCTCTCGGGTTTGCCGTCGCCATCGAGGTCGAGCGCCTGGGTCAGAACCTCACGCCCGCCGTCGAACACGCGCATGCGCGTCAGGTCGGCGCCCAGCGGCGCGAGCTGGGCGGCGGTCAGCTCGACCGTCTCGGACGGCCGCGCCATCTCCAGGTCGTTGTGAACCGCCACCTGCAGAGACGCGGAAGCGCCGGTGAGGGCACCGGCGCTCCACAGAACTGCGATGAGAATCAGCGGCAACCTAGAAGGTGAGCCTGCCACCGATCTGAATGTCACGCGGGTTGTTCCTATCCTGGTTGACGAGTCCGAAGCTCGCGTTGGTCGGGACGACGTTCGGATTCCACAGCACAGTGTAGTTGAGCGCGTTGATGGCCTCGATGCGCAGCTGAAACCGCATCGATCCCGGCAACGCGAAGTTCTTGTACACGCCGACGTCCATCAGGTGCAGGTCGTCGCTGCGCATCCCGTCGATCGTCGACGGGAAGCGGCGCACGGTGTTGCCCATGACCAGGCGCGGGTCTGTGCGACCGGTGCCGCCCGGGATGAAGAAGCCGGAGGTGTCCCACGCCGCGCAGTCCAGCCCGGCGATGCCGCCACCGGAGCAGTTGCCGCCGATGTTCGATCGCAGATCATGCGGATTGCGGGAGGGGTCGTAATAGATGTTGTTGTTGAACAGCAGAGGGAAGCCGCTCTGGTACTGATACGTCATGCTCGTGGTCCAGCCGCCGAGCAGCGCATTCGTGAGACCGCCCCAGTTCGAGCCCCAGCGGCGCCCATCGCCGAAGGGCAGCGCGAGGGTGGCCCCCACGGTGAAGCGGTTCGGGCGATCGTTCGGTGAGATGCGGTCCTCCAGCACGCCGTTGGAAGGGTTGAGGAAGAACAGCTTGTCGCGGGCGCGTGAGCGCGTGTACGTCGTCAGCAGCGAGTTTCCGCCGCTGAAGCGCTTCTCCACCCGGATCGTTCCGGCCTGATACTCGTCGGAGCCGCGGTACTCCTCCGTCACGATGCTGAGGAACTGCGGGAACGGGCGGAGCAGCTGCGAGCGCGCCACCGTGTTGCCGTTGATGCCCGTGCCGGGAAGCATTCCGCGGAACGGATTGGAGACCGTCCCGCTGAGCAACGCCTCATTGGCGGTGTCGCGCTGGGTGGCCGTCGACAGGTACTCGAAGGGGATGCCGTTGATCTCGCGGCGGACCGGGAGGTTGCGCCCCTTCGAGTTGACGTAGAACAGCTCGACGAGCCAGCCCCGCGCCACCTCGCGCTGCGCGCCGAGCTGCCAGCGCGTGTAGTACGGGACTTCCCGCTCCGACGGAACGACCGTGCCGATGTTGAGACCGAGACCGGTGGCCGCGCCACGCGAGGACCCCGGAGGCGGAGTGAGCTGCCCCGATGGAATGGGGTTGCTCAGATCGGTCAGGAAGATGCCGCCGTTGTTCTCCGTGGTGATGATGCCCGTCGGCTGCGAGAAGCCGAGCTGATTCCCGGCGTCGAAGTAGTACTGGTAGCTGAACAGGCCGGCGCCGCCGCGGAGCACCGTCTTCTCGTTGAGCAGATACGAGAAGCCGAGGCGCGGCATGATCTTGTCCATGTCGTTGTAGATCGCGCCGTCGGCGAACTGCAGTCCCCCCCGGACCGCGAACTGGCCCACCGGGATCTGGGGAATGGGGTTCGCCGCATAGTTGGCCAGCGCCGCCGCCTCGATCGGGCTGCTGATCGTCCGGTCGAAGCCGCCGAGGTTCCGGTCGTCGGACTCGGTGAGGGCGCGGTCGTATTCGAAGCGCAGGCCCATGTTCAGCGTCAGCCGGTCGTTGACGTGCCAGTCGTCCTGGAGGAACAGGGCGTGGCTGTCCTGCCGGTAGTCGGCATCGGCCGCGATCTCGAACTGGCTCGACGTGCTGCCCGGGCTGGCCACGGTGTTCGTGGCGGTCGTGGGAATGCCGAGGAGGAACTGCGCCCATGACTGGGCCAGGATGTTCTGGGCCGCGGAGTTGTTCAGCCGTGTGTAGGTGCCGGCGAAGTGGTACCGGCCGGCGCCGTACGCCGAGGGCTGGATCTCCCACTGCTGCCGGCGCAGCTCGTAGCCGCCTTTCAGCGAGTGCGCGCGCCACAGCCAGCTCGCCGTCGGCACGAAGGAGAGGTTCTGGAACGGGCGGTCGAAGCCGAGCCCGAAATCGCTGCGCTGCGAGCCGAGCGATGCGATCCGCGAGTTCGAGTTCGTGGTGCTGAACCCGCCGAACGTGATGAACGGGAGGTACTGGTATCCGTTCATCAGAGCGACGGTCTCGGCCGAGAAGCCGAGCGTGGCCGGATCGAACTCCTGCGCCGCTTCGCGCCACTCGCTGAACTTCGACCACGACGAGATCACGTCGAACACGAGGTTGTTCGCCATCACGGACGTGAGACCGAGCGTCACGCCGGTGTTGCTGCGGAAGTCGAAGCCGTGCGTGACTTCGAATCCGTTGATGGCTCCCTCACCGGTTGCGTTCGCGGCGCCCTTGGCCCAGTTGTAGCGGTCTTCCTCGCGCTTGTTCCAGTAGCCGTTGGCGAAGAGGCGGTTGCTGCCGT
This sequence comes from Thermoanaerobaculia bacterium, assembly GCA_035544675.1. GTDB lineage: Bacteria > Acidobacteriota > Thermoanaerobaculia > Gp7-AA8 > Gp7-AA8 > DATKCA01. Next base: position 53,783 of record DATKCA010000002.1, read on the forward strand.
TGAAGTTGTGGTCGATCCGTCCGAGCAGCGCGTTGTAGTCGTATGGGCGCGGCTGGTTCGTGAAGTAGTTGTTCTCCAGTCCGGGGCGGTTCGCCTCGGGATAGTAGGAGGCGTAGGCCCTGGCGATGGGGTGGATGCGGTCCGCCGGAATGATGTTGCCGGGGAACGGCTGGCGCGTGTTGGTCGAGCCGGTCGCGGTCCGCGGGTCGTAGATGACGACGCCCGGCAGCCACTCGGACAGGTCGCCGGCCCGCATCTTCGCGGTGGGAACCGTGTAGCTGGCCGGCTCGGGCTGCACGTCTTTCAGGCGCTCGAACGACACCATGAAGAACGTGCGGTCGCGAACGATGGGGCCCGAGAGCATGCCGGTGTAGCGGTTGTAGTCGCGCGTCGGCTTCTCGCTGCCGGCCCGCTCGCTGAGCAGCGGAGTGGCGGCCCGGCTGTCGCTGCGGTTGAACGCCGCCAGCGTCCCCAGGAACTCGTTCGTGCCGCTCTTCAGGGCCAGGTTGACGGATGCGCCGGCGGTGTGACCGGCCTGCGCGTCGAACGAGTTCGTCAGGACCTTGAACTCGGCAATGGCCACGGACGGCGGAGAGAAGCCGACCACACCGGAGTTGTTGCCGGGACTCGTGTTGTTCGGAGAGACGCGGTTCGGCGCGCCGTCGAGCGTGAAGTCGTTGCCTCCCAGCGCTCCGTTGGCGACGATTCCGGACAGGCCGGCGTTGTCCATGGGCCGGGAAAAGTGCAGATCGGACGTGTCGGACACGCCGGGCGCCAGACGCGTCAGCATGTAGGCCGTGCCGTCGCCGAGCGGAAGCTGCTCGATCTGATTGCTGTCGATGATCTGCCCGGTCGAGGCGGAGTTCGTGTCCAGCACCGGCACCGACGCCGTCACGGAGATCACCTCCGACATCCCGCCCGCCTCCATGACGAAGTCGGCCGTGATGTTCTCGCTGATCCGGACCACGATGTCACGGCGCACCGCCGTCTTCAGCCCTTCCAGCTGAGCCTCCGCCCTGTAGGAGCCGGAGAGCAGGAACGGGACGCGGTAGAACCCCTTGGCGTCCGTGACGGTGGTGCTGGCGATGTTGGTCGCAGCGTTGGTGACGGTGACTGTCACGCCGGGCAGGACACCGCCGGTGGAGTCGGTCACGGTTCCGCTGATGGTGCCGCGGAAATCCTGGGCAGACATTGGAAGAGTGAAAAGCAGCGCACAGGCGCTGAGCACCGCACACAGCAGGCTGATTCGACGGTTCATTGCTTCTCCTTCGGCCGTAGACGTGGGGGCAAGTCTGATCGGGGCAATGAGTACGCTGGAAAGTGCGTTCGTGTTATATGACCACCTGCACATGCGAGTCAAGCCTTGTATGACCAATTT
>DATKCA010000003.1:0-7852 GCA_035544675.1 Thermoanaerobaculia bacterium
CGTGAGTTTCTTCAGAGCGAGCTGGAGCTCCGCGGCGGTGCGCGCGCCAGCCGCGGCGGGGAGGAGGAGCAGGACCAGGACGATTCGCAGAATTCGCATGGGCGGGCGCGAGGATAGCAAACCGGGTGACCGGTGACCGGTTCCGGCAACCGGTGTGGAGCGCCGCCGACCCGGCGGCCGGTGGAGCCGTGCCGGCCGCCAACGACGCCTGTCACGCGCGTCGCTCCACAGATTGCGCGGTACTCCCACAGATTGCGCGTCGCACAGATCTCACGTCGCCCGGTTTCCGGTTTCCGGTTTCCGGTTTCCGGTTTCCGGAAACCGGTTACGCTCTCGCGGCGTGTACGACATCGCCGTGATCGGAGCGGGTGCGGCGGGGCTCACCGCCGCGATCTTCGCGGGCCGCGCCGGCGCGCGCGTCGTCGCCCTCGACTCCGCGCCGCGCCTCGGAGCGAAGATCCTGATCGCCGGCGGCGGGCGCTGCAATGTCACGCATGACGTCGTGACCCCGGAAGACTTCAACGGAAGCCGCAACGCCATCGCCAAGGTCCTGCGCTCCTTCCCGGTCGAGGAAACGGTCCGCTGGTTCGACGTGTTGGGCGTTACGCTCAAGAGGGAAGACACTGGCAAGCTCTTTCCCGTCACCGACCGGGCGCGTTCTGTGCTGGATGCCCTGGTGAATGCAGCGAGCGCAGCAGGAGTCGAGATTCGAACGTCCGCTCGAGTCGAAACGATGCGCGAGGGCTTCATCGTGAGCACCACGGCCGGCCAGATCGAAGCGAGCCGCGTGATTCTCGCCACCGGCGGCCGGAGCGTTCCCAGAACGGGGAGTGACGGGCATGGCTACGAGATGGCCGCTTCGCTGGGTCACACGGTGACGCACACGTTCCCGGCCCTGGTTCCTCTCGTCATCACCGAACCGCACTGGTTCCGCGAGTCGAGCGGGACCAGTGCGGATGTGCAGCTGGCGGTCACCTCCTCGACCGGGCGCGTCCTGGCCCGGCAGCGCGGCTCGATGCTGCTGACGCACTTCGGGATCAGCGGGCCGGTGGCGCTCGACATCAGCCGGCACTGGATCGAGGCCAGGCGCGTGGACCGAGGAGCGAGGCTGCTGGTCAGTTTCCTCCCCGACAGCGACTTCGAGTCCGTCGAGCACCGGCTCCTGGGCAGCGCCCGGCGGAATCCGCAGGCGACGGTGGCCAGCGCGCTGCGCGGCATGGTGCCGGAGCGGATCCTGGAGCGGATCGCGCCGCAGAAGCCGATTGCGAAACTGACTCGGGAGGAGCGCCGCGCCGCCGTCCGCAACCTGATCGAGCTGGTCGTCCCTCTCTCCGGAGACCGCGGCTTCGACTATGCGGAGGTGACGGCGGGGGGCGTGCCGCTGAACGAAGTGAACCTGGCCACGATGGAGTCGCGCCGCCGTCCCGGGCTCTTTCTGTGCGGCGAGGTCCTCGATGTCGACGGTCGCATCGGCGGATACAACTTTCAGTGGGCCTGGGCCAGCGGGAGGCTGGCCGGTCTGGCGGCAGCGCGCAGGGAATGAGCGAGCGGGTGAAACCGGCCGTCCCGTCGCGTGACCGCATTGCGCCCTTCGTGGTGCTCGGCATCTTTCTGCTGATCACGGCGCTGGCGACCAGCTACGTCTGGAACACGTCACGCTTCGCCGACCGCACCCGGTTCGAAGTCGACGTGGGCAGCACGCTCGGCGAGCTCTCGAACCGGATGGACGTGTACACGAACGTTCTGCGCGCGGCATCCGGTCTGTTTGCCGCGGACCAGTACGTGACGCGCGATCAGTTCCGGGCCTACGTCCGCCACCTGCAGGTTCAGGATCGCTATCCGGGCATTCAGGGCATCGGCATCTCGGTGCGCGTTCGTCCGGAGATCATCGATGACGTGGTGAGCGACATCCGCGCGAACGACTTCGCCGACTTCCGGATCTGGCCGGAGGGACCGCGGGACGAGTACCACACCATCGTTCTTCTCGAGCCGGTGGACCGCCGGAACCGCATGGCCATCGGCTACGACATGTACACGAATCCGGTGCGGCGGACGGCGATGGCGCGCGCGCGCGACAGCGCCGAGCCGGCCGCGTCGCGCCTGGTGAGTCTGGTGCAGGAAGTCATCGGTGAGCAACAGCCCGGGTTCCTCCTCTACGTGCCGATCTACACGACGCGGGAGGTTCCTTCATCGGCCGCCGAGCGCCGGCAGTCGTTATACGGCTTTGTATATGCGCCGTTTCGCACCGTCGATCTCTTCAACAGTCTGTTCGGGCGCGAGCTGCCCGGCGGGATGGCCGTCGAGATCTTCGACAACGATCAGCAGCTGTTCGCGGCGGGTCCGAAGAGCGAGGATCCGCGCTTTACCGCAACGCGCTTCATCGGGGTGGCCGGGAGGACGTGGACGGTTCGATTCGCGTCGACGGAAAGCTGGGTGGGGACGCCGATCCGGAACGCGCTCGGTACGGCCGCCGTCGGCCTGATTCTGTCCGGCCTTCTCTTCGCGCTGTTGCGCACGCAGGCCGCCGCGCGGGCCATCGCCGAGCAGACCACGGAGACTCTGATGGCCTCCGAGGCGGAGCTGGTGCAGGCCAGCCGGGCCAAGGACGAGTTCCTGGCCACGCTGTCGCACGAGCTGCGGACGCCGATGACGGCGATCATGGGCTGGTCGCAGCTGCTCGACGAGCCGCTCGATCCGGAGTCGCAGAAGACGGCCATCGACTCGATCCAGAAGAGCGCGCGGTCACAGGCGCAACTGATCGACGATCTGCTCGACGTCTCCCGCATCACGTCCGGAAAGATGCGCATCGAGCCGCGGCCCATCGATCTGAACGCCGTCGTGTCGGCGGCGGTCAGCGCAGTCGCGCCCGCCGCCGAGGCCAAGAGCGTGACGCTCCAGGTCGAGGTCCCGGCTGCGGCGGTGCGCGTCTACGGCGACGCAAACCGGCTCCAGCAGGTGCTGTGGAACCTGATCTCCAACGCCGCGAAGTTCACGCCCATCGAGGGATCGGTCCGGGTCGAGCTGCGAGTCGATGGCAACGAGGCTCATCTGGCCGTGACCGACACCGGTGAAGGGATCGATCCGGCGTTCCTCCCGCACGTCTTCGAGCGATTCCGCCAGGCCGACAGCTCCACCACCCGTCCCTACGCCGGCCTCGGGCTCGGCCTGGCCATCGTGCGGCATCTCGTCGAGCTGCACGGCGGCACGGTGGATGCCGCCAGCGAGGGAATCGGCAGGGGATCGCAGTTCACCGTGCGGTTGCCGCTCCTGCAGGTGCGGACCGGCCGCGCGGAGACCGAGAGGCACGTCGATGAGGAGTCGCTGGCGGGATTGCGCGGCGCGAAGATTCTCGTGGTCGACGACGAGGAAGATGTGCGGAACTTCGCGAACACGGTCTTTCGAATGAGCGGGGCCGAGGTGCGCGCAGTCGGCTCGGCCGCCGAGGCGCTGCGCGCGTGCGCCGAGTGGATGCCGGACGTCGTGGTCAGCGACATCGGGATGCCCGATACGGACGGCTACGAGCTGCTGCGGCAGTTGCGCGAGTGGTCGGCGGTTCCCGTCGTGGCCCTGACGGCGTATGCACGCCCGGAGGACCGGGCCCGGGCCGAGGAGGCAGGGTTCGACGACTACATCGCCAAGCCGGTCGATCCGAAGGAGCTGCGGGCGGTGGTGGCGGGGGTGGTGGGGGCGGCTGGGGCCAGGCGGTAGTCCTTAGTCCTTAGTCCTTAGGCCTTGGGCATGGAGCTATTTTCGCAAGGCCGGGATTGGTACTTGTCTAATCAATCATTGAGCAGTAAGCTACCGTCTCCATGCCGATCGCCGAGGAGCTCAAACAGTCCCGCCCCTTTCCGGCGAAGAGCCAGGAAGCGGCCGTGGCCCTCATGCGAACCGCCGATCTGGTCCGCCGCGCCGTGGCCGCCGTCATCGAGCCGCGCGGGATCACCACGCAGCAGTACAACGTCCTGCGCATCCTCCGCGGTGCGGGCGAGCGGGGGCTCCCGACGCTGGAGATCGCGGAGCGGATGATCGAGCAGACGCCCGGAATCACGCGCCTCATCGATCGTCTGGAATCGAAGCGGCTGGTCTCGCGAGAGCGCTGTACGACCGATCGCCGTCAGGTGTTCTGCCGCATCAGGAGTGAAGGGCTGGAGCTGCTGGAGACGCTCGACAAACCGCTGGCGGAATCGGAGCAGGAAGCCCTCGGCTCGATGGGACAGCAGGATCTGCTGCAGCTGGTCGAGCTGCTGGACCGCGCAAGAACGGGACTGAGCGCCGCGCTTCTCGCGCCGCGCACGAATTGATTCGACCGGAGGAGAAGGCACATGAAGACGACACTCGCTGCACTGGCAACGATCGCGCTGGCCGCCACGACGGTGTTCGCCGCGGAGACGTTCAACATCGACCGCTCGCACTCGAGCGCCACGTTCAAGATCCGCCACCTGATGTCCAACGTCACGGGAAACTTCGGCGAGTTCAAGGGAATGATCGCCATCGACCGTGAGAAACCGGCGTCCTCGTCGGTGGAGTTCACGATCAACCCGGCCAGCATCAACACGGGGGCGGAAGACCGGGACAAGCACCTGCGCAGCGCCGATTTCTTCGACGTGGAGAAGCACCCGGAGATCACGTTCAAGAGCACGCGCGTGGCCTCGAGCGGCACGAAGGACCTCTACAACGTGACCGGAAACTTCACCATGCACGGCGTCACCAGGGAGATCACCCTCCCCGTCCAGTTCCTCGGATTCGGCAAGGATCCGTGGGGGAACGAGCGCGCCGGCTTCGAGATCGACACCGCGCTCGACCGCAAGGACTACGGGATCACCTGGAACAAGGCCCTCGACCAGGGCGGCTTCATGCTCTCCGACGAGGTAAAGATCAACATCAACATCGAGGCCGTGAAGAAGAAGTAAGAATGGAGGCGCGGGTGTCCTCACCCGCGCCCCGACTATTTCGTGACTCTCCCGAGCGCGCGCTCCGTGGCCGCCAGCAGCGCCTCAGCCCCGACCGGCGCGCCGGTGGCCGTCTTCATCCAGAAATCCGGCGTCACGCTTCCCGTCTTCGACATCCGCTCGAACTCCGGGCCGATGCTTCCGGTCTTCTCCATCTTCTCCTTGATCTGATGCGCGATGAGATGCCCGATCGGATAGTCGGGCAGATAGAGGAAGTAGCCGACCATGTGCGCGTAGACGCCGAGGAGGGTGACGTCGCGCTTGTTGAAGACGGGGGCGTAGTAGCGGTTCCAGACGTTCCTGGAGATCGCCACCACCGCGTCGCGCAACTCCACCGGCGTGGCGTTGGGGTGCTCGTACATCCAGCGCCACATGTCGATGTCCACCAGGGCCACACCGGAGATCTCGAACGTGCCCCAGAAGTCGTTCAGCGTCTGCAGCGCCGCGTTCTCTTCGCCGGGAACGGCCAGGCCGAGGAGCTCGAGGTCCCTGGCCTGAAACACGAAGGCGAGCGCTTCGGTGAACGCGGTGTTCGGCACGCCGGCCAGGGTGTAGTAGTCGATGTTCTTCAGCGAGAAGACCTGCTCCACGTTGTGGCCCATCTCGTGGACGGCGATGTTGAACCCCTTGTAATCCATCCCCTCGGCACCGACGCGGGTGCGCAGGCGCGGGTTGTCGCCGCGGCGCGCGGCCGGCATGGCGTGACCTGAGCCGCGGGCGGGGTCGACTTCGATGTTGGCCGCGAGATACTCAGCGCGCTCCTTCGAGAAGCCGAGCTTCTGCAGGAGGTTCGGCATGTCGCGCTTGTAGGCCTCCGCGGTCGGGTAGCGCTTGCGCACGATCTCGTCGAGCTGTGCCTCCGTGTACGCGCCGCGCGCGCGGAAGCCGTTGTACCAGATGTCGAACGGCTCGAGCGGACGGCCCAGGCGCTTCTCAATGAGCCGGGCTACACGCGGGACGAGAGGGGAGGAGAGCACCGCTTCGAGCATGGCCCGGACGCGCGGCTCGGGGAGCTGCCGGTCCTCGTCGAAGCGGCGTCGGATGTGCGTCGGCGCCGTCGGCGAGTACGGATCGACCATCCTGGCCGCCCGGAAGGTCCGCAGGATCATGTCGTACCTGGGCGCGCTCGGGTCCTGACCGGCGCGATCGGGCGCGGGCATGTCCGCGTCCTTCACCGCAGCCGGCTTCACCTCGTTCGTGTACGGGTTCCAGTCGAGGTTCGGGTTGTCGACGACCGCGGGCGGTATCGACTGGTCGACGATCCGCTCCATGACTCGAAGGATCATCCGCTGCTTCGGAAGGCCCGCCTTCGGGTCGAGGCTGTAGCTGGCCTTGATCTCGTCGCGCAGATTCCAGTGTGCGAGCAGGCGCATCCTGGCCGGGAAGAGACGCTGGCCGCGCTCATCCAAAAGGTGGTGCATCCAGATGTTGTACGTGTCGACGAACTGCCCCGCCTCTCCACTCGCCCTGGCGATCGCCAGATTCACCTCGGACGGGATCCGCTTGGAGAACCGCAGCGCGAGCTTCGCCTCCGCCCACTGCCGGCGCGACCACTTCTCTCCTTCGTTGAGCCGCTGCTCGAGCGTCGTCAACGGGAAGTTGAGCAGGACCACGAACGCGAGCTTGTTCTGGAACAGGTCGTCGTTCACGTGCGCGGAAGGGTCGTAGCCTGCCATCGTCCGATCGAACGGGTACACCGTTCCGATGTCGAGATCGGACTGCCAGCGCCAGTCGCGGGAGATCTCGAGCATGTGCCCGTCGAGCGACTCGAACGCGAACTGCATCCGGTTGAACAGGGCGTCCAGCGTCGTGGCGTCGCCGGCGAAGCCCGTGCGGACGAAGTCCTCGAGCCGCTGCGCGTCACCGTCCCCGTCGCGCCAGAACTGCGCGACCTGCCGCAGGCCGCGCTCCACGCGCGGACGCTGGGCTTCACCGTACTTCGCCACCAGCTCAGGAGTCAGTTTCGCGATGGACTCGTTCATTCTGGTCGGTGCAGTCTGCTGTGCGAGCGCGGCGGAGGTGATGAGCATCGCCGCGGCAGCCACCATTTTCAGCATCTCGGCCTCCAGTTTGATTCTAAGGCCTAAGGACTAAGGGACTAGGTCCCCACCCCAAAGGGTGGGCCCACCCCCGCCTCCCCGCGCACACCCCACCCCCCCGCAACGCGTGGTGCCAGCGTGGGTGATGACCGACACTACTAGCCGTAGCGGATGACACGCTGCCCGACGGAGGAAAACAAAATGCCCAACCCCTACAACCTCATCACACACGACTGCGCGAGCTGCCCGAGCGCTCCTCATCGCCGCTTCTGCAACATGGCGCACAAGGGGGTGACCGCGGTTCCGAAATTCATGAGCTTCTACCCGAAGGGCTCGACTCTGTACGTGGAGGGCGAGAAGGCGCGCGGTGTCTACATCCTCTGCTCGGGACGCGTCAAACTCACCACGTCCTCGGCCGAGGGGCGGAATCTGATCCTGCGCACGGTGGAGGCTGGGGAGGTCGTCGGCGCCAGCGCCGTCGTCAGCAACAGGCCCTACGAGACCAGCGCCGAGACGATCGAGCCGTGTCAGGTGAACTTCATCCGCAACGAAGACTTCCTGAACATGATCCAGGGCAGCAAGGAGTCGATGCTCGCGACCGCGCATCAGCTCAGCGCGGACTACTTCGAAGCGCAGCGCGAGGTGCGCACGTTCGGCCTGGCCCGGACGACCGGCGAGAAGCTGTCGCGCCTCATCCTCGACTGGTGCGAGCACGGCGAGAAGACCACGAAGGGCATCCGTCTCAAGGTCCTGCTCACGCATGAAGAGATCGCGCAGATGATCGGCACCACGCGCGAGACCGTGACGCGGCTCCTCAGCGAGATGAAGCGCCAGAAGGTGATCGAGGTGAAGGGCTCTACGTTC
>DATKCA010000004.1:0-10895 GCA_035544675.1 Thermoanaerobaculia bacterium
TTCGTCGGGCGCCTCGCGCGCGAAGGGGTGTTTGTCACGCCCACGCTCCATGTTTCGACATTTTACGATTGCATCTTGGATGCCGGTCGGGAACGACTTCTCCGGCGTGCCGAGACCCGCTTCCTTTCAGATTATTGGTACGACCGCGTCACCAATCCGAATGACCGCTCCTACCGCAACCTGAGCCGTGCCGGCTATCCACGTCTCAAGCAGACGCACGATCTCGGGATGCAGTTCGCGCCGTTTCTCAACCGTAACGGTGTGCGTCTACTGCTCGGCACGGACACGACATGGTTCGCGGTTCCCGGATTTTCGGTTCATGACGAATTGGAGCTACTGGTTCGCGCCGGTCTCTCGCCGCGCGACGCTCTGATGACGGGAACATCGAATGTGGCCGACTTTCTGGGCGAAACTCACAACAGCGGCCGGATCGCCGTCGGAAAGAATGCCGATTTGTTGTTGCTGGACGCCAATCCCCTCACCGACATCCGGAACAGCCGCAAGATCGCCGGTGTGATGATTGGACGGTACTGGATCGACCGTTCGGGCATCGAGCAGATTCTCGAGCGAGTTCGAAAACGATGAGAGCGGGCACAGAAGACGGAACCGATTCGTGAGGCACTCGACCCGCTCGCGAAGAAAATCGACCTCGCGCTGATCTTCGGTTCGGTCGCGCGCGGCGAGGCGCACGCCGAGAGCGACGTCGACCTCCTCGTCGTTGCCCGCGACCTCCCGCTCGAGCAACTCTACGATCGCCTCCTTCAGGCAGAGGAGGCGGTTGCTCGCAAGATCCACCCCACGCTGTACACTCCTGAAGAATTTCGAAATCGCAGGCGGAACAGCTCGTTCGTCCGGAAGGTCCTCGCCGGTCCCGTGATCCCACTCTTCGGAAGCATCGATGGCGAAAAAGTCGCGGATGGGCTCGCAACGGACGATGTCCCTGGGCCGCGCTCTTTTGATACATTGATTCGGCGCGGTCGTTGCTGACTGCGACGCGGGAGATCCATGGCCAAGCGCGACAAAGCAAGAGGGGAGCGACCCTCCACGGCACCGCCGCCGCAACCATCGGGTGCTGAGAGCGGCGGGTCGGCAGGGGTCCCGCCGGACCGCCATCCATCGCCGTTGCGTGTGGTCGGTATCGGCGCTTCGGCCGGCGGACTGGAAGCCTTCCGCGAGCTGCTGCACGCGCTGCCGGTCGATTCCGGCATGGCATTCGTCATCGTGCAGCACCTCGCGCGTGACCAGGAAAGCATGCTGCCCGACATCCTGTCGAGAAGCACGGCCATGCCGGTGGTCGAGATCGTGGACGCAACGACCATTCTCGCGAACCATGTATATGTGATGTCGCCGAACACCGACGTCGAGTACGCGCGTGGCTGCCTGGTGGTCCGCAATCGCGAGACGGGAAAGCGGCACTTGCCGGTCGACCGGTTGTTCGCCACGCTGGCCGAGGGTCTCGGCGACCTCTCCGTCGGCGTGATCCTCTCCGGAACGGACCGTGACGGAAGCACGGGTGCACAGCGCATCAAAGCGATGGGCGGAGTGACGTTCGCTCAGGACGACTCAGCGCAATTCGGCGGCATGCCCAGGTCGGCAATCGAGAAGGGGACGGTCGACTTCGTCCTCTCTCCGACGGAGATCGCCCACAAGGTCGTCGACCTCGCCCGCCGCCGCACGGCCGCCATCGCCGATCCATCCTCCGTGCCCGAGTTCGATCGCATCATCCAGTTGCTGAGTACCGCGGACCGGATCGACTTCCTGCACTACAAGACGCCCACCATCGAGCGGCGAATCCAGCGCCGCATGCTGCTGCGGAATCTCGACGATCTCGCCACCTATCGGCGCGTGCTGGAAGACGATCCTGCCGAGCGCGACGCCCTCTACAGAGATGTCCTGATCGGCGTCACGCGCTTCTTTCGCGATCCGTCACGGTCCGCCGCCCTAAGAAAACAGGTCTTCCCGATGCTCTTCGCGCAACCCTCCGAGGAGCCGCTCCGGTTCTGGGTTCCAGGCTGCTCGACGGGGGAGGAGGCCTATTCACTGGCGATCCTGCTGGCCGAGTTTCTGGCCGAGAAGAAGCTGACACGCAACGTCCAGATCTTCGGCAGCGACATCAACGCCGAGTCGGTCGCTTTCGCGCGGGCCGGCCTGTATCCGAAGTCCATCGAAGACGTTGTCTCGCCCACGCGGCTGCGGAAGTTCTTCACGCCTGGCCCGGGAGGTGGCTATTCGATCAGCAGGAGCATTCGCGGGCTGTGCGTCTTCGCGGAGCACAATCTTCTCAAGGACCCACCGTTCTCACGGCTCGACTTCATTTCGTGCAGCAACCTTCTGATCTATCTCCAGCCTGGCCAGCAGGACCGCGTCGCCGCCTTCTTTCGTTACGCTCTCAATGGCGACGGGCTGTTGATGCTCGGGCCGTCGGAGAGCCTGCGCGCCAACGTCGACGGATTCCTCGTCGTCGACAAAAAGCACAAGCTCTACCGGGTCGCTCCGGGATCGCGCCCGCGCCTCGACCTTTCATCTCCCCGGCCGAACCGGAGCGACACGGCGCCCGTGGCCGGACCGTCGATGGGTGCTGCCGCGGCCGAAGACGTTGGCCGTCTCGTCGATCGGCTGCTCCTCGAGCGCTACGCGCATCCGACTCTGGTCGTGAACGACGCCGCCGAGGCCATCGAGTTCCGCGGTGACCTTCACCCCTATCTCGCACCGGCATCGGGACCACCCAGTTTCAAACTCTCGAAGCTTTTACACCACGATCTGCTCGTCGACGTTCGCACGGCCTTGTTCAAAGCACGGCACAACGGGACACCCGTGCGCCGCGAACGGCTGAAGTTGACGCGCGGAACCGATGCGCAGCTCGTCAACGTCGAAGTCGTGCCCGCGGCGCGCTCCGAACACGACCGCGTCTACGTCATCACCTTCGAGCCCGTCGCCGCGTCCCTGGATCCGCCCGACGGCCGCGGCCGGCCGCGGAATCGAAGCGAGAACGAGCGCCTGCAGAGCGAGCTCATGGCCGCGCGTGACTACCTGACGCACCTGACCAGCGAGCACGAACAATCCGACTCGGCGCTCAATGCGACGAGCGAAGAACTGCAGTCCGCGAATGAAGAGCTGCAGAGCACCATCGAGGAGCTCGAAACGGCGAAGGAAGAGCTGCAGTCGACCAACGAGGAGCTATCGACGCTCAACGACGAGCTCCGCGTCCGCAACGCCGATCTCGTGACGCTCGGCGACGATCTGATGAACCTGCTTTCGTCGATCGACACGCCGGTGATCATGGTCGATCGCGACCTCGTCATTCGCCTCTTCAACCCGACGGCTCAGCGCCTTTTCAGTTTCCGCGAGAGCGACGTCGGCCGGTCGATCGCCGCGTTCAAACCTCTGATGGAGCTGCCCGATCTCCCGGAGCTGCTGAGGCGCGTCATCGAAACTCCGACCAGCGTCGACACCGAGGTTCAATCCGTCGAGGGGCGCTGGTATTCGCTGCGCGTGCGTCCGTACCGGTCGAGCCGCAACCAGATCCAGGGCGCTGTCGTCACCCTCATTGACACGCACGATCTGCGCTCGGCCCTGGCCCGCGCGGAAGAGTCGCGCGACCTCGCCGAGGGAGCGCGCTCGACGGCAGAGGATGCTCGCGCGGAAGCTCTCGACGCGAACCGGCTCAAAGACGAGTTTCTGTCGACGTTGTCCCACGAGTTACGAACGCCGATCACGTCGATTCTGGGGTGGGCGCAGATGATGCGCATGATGCGCCTCGACGAGGAGACGATGATTACGGCGGTGGCCACCATCGAGCGCGGCACCCACGCGCAGATCCGTCTCATCGACGACCTTCTCGACGTCTCGCGAATCACGAGCGGCCGCCTCCGCCTGGAGCAGCGCGTGTTCCGCCTGCGAACGCTCGTCGAAGAGACGCTGGACGTCGTGCGTCCGGCGGTCGTGGCGAAAGAGATCGGCGTGCACACCGATCTGGATGAAGCGCCCGTGATGATCTACGGCGATCCGGACCGGCTGCGGCAGGTGATCTGGAATCTTCTGAGTAATGCCGTGAAGTTCACTCCGGCTGCCGGCACGATCGAAGTCAAAATTCTCCAATCGAACGGTGCTGCCGTGATCCGTGTCTGCGATTCAGGGCAGGGCATCCCACCCGAGTTTCTGCCGAGGGTATTCGAGCGATTCTCGCAGGGCGAGACCGGAACGAAACGGGAGACGCCTGGTCTCGGTCTCGGCCTGGCGATCTCGAAATACGTGGTGGACCTGCATGGCGGCACGATCGTCGCCGAAAGCGATGGCGTCGGGCGAGGCGCGACGTTCACCGTCACGCTCCCCCTCGTCGCGACAGCCAGCACAGCCGAGGGGCCGTCGCACTCCTTCACCGGCACTGTCGATGCGTTGCCCAACCTCGCCGGGACGACGGTGCTGGTCGTCGATGACGATCTCGACTCGCTGAAACTCGTCGCCATCGCGCTCGGGCAGTGTGGCGCCGAAGTCGTACAGGCGACGTCGGTCGCGTCGGCAATGGAGAGCCTCCAGCAAACCACGCCGGCCGTCATCATCAGCGACATTGCCATGCCCAGGCAGGACGGAGTCGACCTGCTGCGTCAGGTCCGCGCACTCGACGCGCCGGTCCGGAACGTCCCGATGGTCGCGCTGACGGCCTTCACTTCCGCTGAGGACCGACGACGCATCCTGAGTGCCGGTTTCAACGAATTCGTGACCAAACCGGTGGCGCCGCTGCAGTTGATGCGCCTGGTCCAGGCGTTGAGAGAGACGGGATCATCTCCATCGCAGGGTACGGCCCGTACCAATTGATGGAGTGCGGCTGCAGTCGTACATTCACCTGAGGCGTTCTCCGCTCGGCGCGCAATTTGAGCCACGCCGCGTGGCACGGATCGCGCTTGGCAAGGTCGGGATGGCTGGCTCTACTCTGCAGTCCCGCGACGGGAAGGACATTCACGTCGTGTTTCCGGCGAATCCCGCGCGTGAGCAACTGAGCGCGCTCGCCGCAGAACTGCTGTCACGACGGGATGTGATCCTGGAAGCGTGGCGTGCGTACGGCGACGTCGTGCCCGGCCAGAACGTGGGTGCCTCGCTCTCTCGCACCCAATTCATTGATCACATTCCCGCCGTGCTCGACTCGCTTTCGCACACCCTCCAGGCATGGCCGGAATTGCCTGGCGCCGTTGCAGCGCAAGAGGAAGCCGACAAAGTCGCCGACCACGGCATGCAGCGGTGGCAGCAGGGCTACTCGCTGAGCGAAGTGCTCCGAGAGTGGGGATACTTGCAGATGTGTGTCGCGGCCGAACTGGAACGCTACGCAACGGAGCATCCCGCGCTCGAGCCGAGCGTCATGCCGAACGCTCGCCGCATCTGGGCTCAGTTGTGTGCGGAGGGCGTAACGGCCAGCGCAACGCAGTACAGCCGTCTCCAGCAGACAGCATCGGCCGGGCACGTCACTGCGCTGGAACAGGCGCTGGCGGCGCTGCACGCGATGGAGCGGTCACGCGCGGAGGCCTGGCGGACCGCAGCGCACGATCTGCGTGGAAGCGTCACGGTCGTAAAAGGCGCGGCCACGCTCAACGCGAGCGGCGCATCACTGCCAGAACTCGTGCGCGCCGAGGTCGCGGAGATGCTCAGCAAAGGCGTCTCATCGCTCAACGAGATGCTGAACGACCTGTTGAGCCTGGCCCGCCTCGAAGCGGGCCACGAGCAGCGGAACGTGACCTCGTTCGACGCCGCGGTGCTGCTCCGCGATTTCTGCACCGCATCGCAGGCTGCGGCGACGGATCGCGGGCTGTTCCTCAAGATGGACGGTCCCAGCACGCTCCCGGTCGAGGGCGATAAGCCCAAAGTCCTGCGCATCCTTCAGAACTTGCTTCTCAACGCGGTGAAATACACGGAGCGCGGTGGGATCTCCGTGAGTTGGGGGCTCGATCAGAACCGTGACACGACCCGCTGGACATTCTCCGTCCAGGACACCGGCGCGGGAATCGACCAGGCAGAGGCCGGAGATTTCGCGCAGGAGTTGCACGAGGCAACGGAGGTCGCTGATGAGGCTCGAGACGCAAACATGGACCGTCGGCGCGACATGGAGGGTGCGGTGACAGCCCCTTCCGCTTCGGGCGAGGAGCCGGCGAGCGACCAGCATGGTGAGGGCGTCGGGTTGGCGATCGTCAAGCTCCTCTGCGAGCTTCTGGGGGCGAGCCTGGAGCTTGCGACCAAGCCAGGACACGGCTCCACGTTTCGCGTAATCCTGCCGTGCAAGTACGACGAGCGGTAGCCGCCATCGGGCGGCTGCAAGACCTGATACCACGGACCGCTTCAGCCGGCGGCTCTTCGATCCCCTCAGCTACAATGTCCCCACACACATGATTGAAGAGCCGACCGCTCATCGCCCATCCTCTGACGCGCGCTGGAGGAACGAGCGGCGCTTTACCCCCGGCACCATGCTCGGCGAGCGCTATCGCATCGTCGCCCTCCTCGGTTCCGGCGGCATGGGCGAGGTCTACCGCGCCGAAGACACGAAGCTCGGGCAGCAGGTCGCGCTGAAGTTTCTTCCCCACCATGTCGGCAGCGATCCCGCCCGCCTCGAGCGCCTCTACTCCGAAGTCCGCCTCGGCCGGCAGGTATCGCATCCCAATGTCTGCCGCCTCTACGACATCGGAGAGTGGGAAGGAAATCACTTCCTGGCCATGGAGTATGTCGACGGCGAAGACTCGCATCGCTGCTACGCCGCATCGGAAAGCTCCCGGCGCAGAAAGCATTCGACATCGCGCGCGACGTCTGCGCGGGGCTGGCTGCCGCGCACGGACTGGGGATCATCCACCGCGATCTCAAGCCGGCGAACATCATGATCGACGGGCGCGGCCAGGCGCGCATCACCGATTTCGGCCTGGCGGTGGTGACGGAAGATCTCGAGGGCCGCAGCGAGATCGCCGGAACGCCCGCGTACATGGCGCCCGAGCAGCTGGCCGGCGGACTCGTGTCGCACAAGACCGATCTCTACGCGCTCGGCCTCATGTTCTATGAGGTCTTCACCGGCAAGCGTCTCTTCGAGGGCGCCGATTCCACATCGCGGCGAACGACGGCGAAGAGTTTCTCCGGCTCGACGTCGAGCGAGCTCGATCCCGTCATTCAACGCGTGATCGCGCGTTGCGTCCAGGAGAATCCTGATGCGAGGCCGTCATCGATTCACGCCGTGATCGCGTCGCTCCCGGGCGGCGATCCGCTGCAGGCCGCGATCGATGCCGGCGAAACGCCCTCGCCGCAGATGGTCGCGGCAGCGGGCGAAGTGGGCGATCTCAAAGCTCCGACCGCCTGGTTGCTCCTCGCCGTCGCACTCATCGGTCTCGGGGTGATGGCCGTAATGTTCGGCCGCACGGTTCTCTTTCGCATCGTGCCGATGCCGAAGCCGCCCGAGGCGCTCGCGGATCGAGCAAAGACGATCCTGGAGTCGGCGGGTTACAGCGCCGAGGCGCGCGACAGCGCGTACTTCTTCAGCAGCGACGGAGATTTCTTTCGGTACATGGTGGAGAACCGTACAAAAGATTTGTGGCAGTCGCTGCCGACGTTGCGCCCGGGACCGGGTCTCTTCGTGCATCGGCAGAGTCCGCGGTCGATGGCGGCAGACAACGACGAAGGACGCGTCACCGACCGGGATCCTCCGCTGACGGTGCCGGGGATGACGCTGGTGACCGTCGATCCCAACGGACGGCTCGTGGCGTTCATCGTCGTGCCGCCGCGGTACACCGGCAATGAGCCGCGTCCCGCGGTCGACTGGTCGAAGTTCTTCGAGCACGCCGGCGGCGACTTCGAGAATCTTCGACCCGTGACGCCGAACTGGCTGGCCCCCGTCGACAACGATCAGAAGCTCGCGTGGGAAGGGACGTTTCGCGGTGATCCGAACACGCCGATCCGGATCGAGGCGGCGAGTTATGCGGGCAGGCCGGTGTGGTTCCGCGTTCTCGGACCGTGGGTCTCGGCGACGGCCGACGCGAGTGAGCCCACAGAATGGGCCATTGCGACCCGCGCGTTTTTCGCGTTCCTCTTCCCGGGCCTCCTGATCGTCGCTGTGATTCTCGCGCGGCGGAACCTTCTCCGCGGGCGTGGAGACCGCCGTACGGCGAACCGTCTCGGCCTGGCCGTGCTGGTGATTGGAGTGATCGGCCATCTCTTCCGGCTCGATCACGTTTCGGACCCAGGTGTGGAGCAGTGGTTGATCGACCGCGGCATCGCCTTCGCCCTTTATCCCGCCGCGCAGGCGTGGCTGCTCTACATTGCGCTCGAGCCTTATGTGCGGCGAAAGTGGCCGCAGACGCTCATCTCCTGGACGCGCCTCTTCGCGGGGCGCTTTCGCGATCCGATGATCGGCCGCGATCTGCTCGTCGCATTGATCGCCGGACCGGCCCTTCTGACGATCCGCCTCGTCGTGATTCACGCGCCTGCGTGGTTCGGACAAGCGAAGCTGCCGCCGATGTCGTCGTGGGTGTCGCCGCTCGTGGCCACGCGAAATCTCGTCTACGCGGCGTGCTCCAATTCCGTAGCGGCCGTCTTCATCGCGCTCATCGTGCTGTTCATGCTGTTCGTCGCGTACATGATTTTCCGGCGGAAGTGGGCTGCCATCGCGGTGCTGATCGCCGTCGGGACTCTCGGCATCGGCGGACCGGCATACGGCCCGGCATACGAGCTGGCCGGCGGATTCATCTCTGCGATCATCATCGCGTTCGTGCTGCTGCGCTGCGGCCTGCTGGCGTTCGCGCTGACGACATTCCTGGCGGAGTTCCTCGAGGCGGTGCCGCTCACGCTCGATCCCGACGCGTGGTACTTCGGCCGTTCGTTCGCAGTGCTGCTGATCCTTCTCGCCGCCGCCGTCTACGGCTTCTGGTCCTCCCTCGGCGAGAAGCCGGCGATGGGAATGGCGTTACCCGAGGAGGCGTAGCGGACGACGTCGAAGCCGCCGAACCCCTGTATCCTCTCTCCATGCCTCTCACCCCCAAGCAGCACCTGGGGCCCTATGCCATCGAGGAGCTGGTGGGGGCCGGCGGGATGGGAGAGGTGTATCGAGCGCGCGACACGCGCCTCGATCGCACCGTCGCCATCAAGGTCCTTCCCGCCGGGACAGGCACGACGGCTTCGGCGCGATTCGAGCGCGAGGCCCGCGCGATCTCGCAGCTCAGCCATCCTCACATCTGCCGTCTCTTCGACCTCGGCAACGATGAAGGCATCGAGTTTCTGGTCATGGAGTACCTGCAGGGCGCCACGCTCTCCGAGCGCATCGGCCGAGGACCGCTCTCCATCAGGGAAGTGCTGCGGTACGGAAGCGAGATCGCTGACGCCCTGGATCACGCCCATCGCCTTGGCATCACCCATCGCGATCTCAAGCCCGGCAACATCATGATCACGGCGGAGGGAGCGAAGCTGCTCGACTTCGGACTGGCCAAGCTTTTGGAGCCTGCCCCGCGCGCCCACGACTCGACGACCATGGCCGAATCGCTCACGGCGCACGGAACCGTCGTCGGCACCACGCTCTACATGTCGCCGGAGCAGATCGAAGGCAAGCCTCTCGATCACCGCACCGACATCTTCTCCCTCGGCATCGTCCTCTACGAGATGCTCACTGGCGCGCGACCCTTCGAAGGATCGAGCGTGGCGGCCGTCACCGCGTCGATCCTCAAGAGCGATCCACGGCCGCTGCCGGTGAGTCTCGCGGTGCCGGCGGCGCTCCAGCACGTGATCGCCACCGCCCTGGAGAAAGATCCGGAGCGGCGCTGGCAGACGGCGCACGACCTGGCGTTGCAGCTCCGCTGGATCAACGGCGCGCGCTCGAGCGAACTTGCGGCGGCGACGGCAACGGCGCCACGCCGGAAGCGCGCGGCCTGGCTTCTGCTGCCGCTGATTCTCGCGGGCGGGGTTGCGCTTGGATGGATGGCTGGACGACTGCGAGAGCCGGCCAAAGAGGCGCAGCTTCCCGTCCGGCTGCGGATGTCCGTCGCCCCGGCCTTGCTGCGCACGCACGTCGAAGTCGTGACGTTTGCACTCTCGCCGGAAGGGCAGCGGGTGGTGTTCGCAGGCTCCGAGCAAGGGGTGCCGGCGCTCTATCTGCGCAGCCTCGACTCGACGCAAGCGCTGACCATCGCAGGGACCGAGGGAGGGGCGAGCCCTTTCTGGTCCCCGGATGGACGGTGGATCGGATTCACCGCCAGAGGAAAACTGTGGAAGGTTCTAGCCGATCGCAGCGGCACGCCGCTCGCGATCTGTGATGTGAGCGTGACCGGCACGGTCGCCGCGTGGGGTGACGGGTTCATTCTCTTCGCAGAGCGGCCGGGAGGCCGCCCCGAGATCCATCGAGTCAGCGAGGACGGCGGCACTCCATCGGCGGTGACGAAGGTTGAGCCAGGCCAGTACCGGCACTCCTGGCCTCAGTTTGTTCCAGGCTCGAATCGATTCGTCTACCTCTCCCAGGCCCACGGAAAGATGGATCGGAGCTTGTTCGTCGGGAGACTCGACGCAATCGATCCGAAACCGTTGCTCGAGGAAACCTCACGCGTGCGCGTCGTCGGAGACCGCGTCTACTACGTTCGCGATGGGAGTCTGGTCGCGCAGCGCGCGGACTTTGCCGCGGCCCGCCTTCGTGACGAGCCGCGGCGGCTCGCGGACCAGGTGGCCCGGTTCTACGGGACAGGTTCGGCCGACTTCGACGTATCGGCGAACGGCACCGTCATCTATCGGACGCAGACGAGTACGGGACGGCTATTCATCACCGACCGAGCCGGAAAGGAGCAGCGCACGCTCGACGACTCCGGTGTCATGTACGGTGCGAGCTTTTCCCCCGACGGAGCGCGCGTGGCGGCCGGGCTCCAGATGCCGAAGGACGCGCTGCCCTCGATCTGGCT
>DATKCA010000005.1:0-2127 GCA_035544675.1 Thermoanaerobaculia bacterium
CGGCTGCGGCACCTGCTCGCAGACCGGCTGGATGGAGATCCTCGGATGCGGGATGGTGCACCCGCAGGTGCTCCGGAACGTCGGGATCGATCCGGAAGAGTGGAGCGGATTCGCGTTCGGGATGGGCATCGACCGCGTGGCGATGCTGCGCTACGACATCCCGAACATCCGCACCCTCTTCGAGAACGACCTGCGGGTGCTGCAGCAGTTCTAGATCAGCGGAACTTCCAGGAGCGGAACCAGAACTTCGCCTGGTCGGAGATCACGGCGTCCCCCTCGATCAGATCAGTTCCTTTTTCTCGCCGCTTTCGGCGTTCCAGCGCCAGAGCGTCCCGGCGGCATCTTTGATCAGGAACTCACCGGTGGCGTTGGGCACCGGGACTCGCGGGTCGACTCCCCACCAGGACCTCACCATCTGCATCGACGGCTCGCGGCGGGATATCGTGCCGCGCTCGAGATCGACGACTGCGGCGTCCCAGCGGCGCGCGCTGCCATCGCCACCGTAGGGAACTGAGCTCAAGGCCAGAACCAGCTTGCCCGTGGCCGTCTCGCCCTCGATGCGGGCCCGCATCGCGGAAGAGATGGGGACTTCGCTCAGAAGGGTTCCGTCCGGAGCGAAAAGCCTCAAAGCGCGACCCGGCTCCTCGGTCAATGCGGCCACTCGCCCGTCCCGCAGAAATCGGGTCCGGAAGATGTTCCCCTTTTCCACACCCAGCGTGGCGCGAACAGCCCCGGTGCGCCCATCGAGAAGGACCGGCGGCGCTGCGTCCTCGCCAAACGTCGTGACGAGCAGCATCGATCCGTCGTCGTTGGCCTGCACCTGAATTCTCGGCGTGCTGCCGGTCCAGCTGCCGGTTTCGGTCAGCTTCCGGGTCGTGGCGTCGAGCTCGAGGATCTTCAGGACTCCTTTCTCGGTGGCGAGGATCCGGAGAAGGTCCGGTGTCACGAAAAAGCCTCTGGTTTGTGAGCTCCTCGTCATGGCTGCGGAGGCGACGAGCCGCTGCGTATCGATCTCGTGGATCGAAACGGTCCGGTCACTGACCACGGCCATGCGCCTGGCATCGTCCGACAGGAATACCGACCCATGCCGCGGGATGTCGGTGGTAATGGGATGCTCATCGATGCCGAAGCGGTAGAGCGTCACCACGGCGCCGGGTGCGGGGCCACGCCAGCGGATCGGCGCCACCTCGGCGAAGGCAGCGTTGCCCGCTCGCGTAAAACTCGGCTCCGACCAACGCCCGGCGGGGAATCGAATCGACTCCCCCGACTGGGGATTGAGAAGAAAGACTGGGAAGTAGTCGCCGCGGCCTTCCGAGAATCCGCCGATGGCGGCCCAGTCGCCGCGTGCGCTCTGGTCGGCGAAGGCGATGTCGAGATCGTCCGGCTCGGCCGTGAAAACCCAGGCCACGTAGCCGCCGATGAGCAGCAGGCCGGCGCCGACGGCGATCCAGAGGAACTTCGACATCTCGGCGTGGCTGCGCCGTAGATCGGCGCGACCGCGGGAGAGCTGCCAGGTGCCGGCGGCGATGAGCGCGACGAGGACCATCGCGGCGATCGCGGCGGCGACGGAACGGAACAGCTGCAGCGCCATGCTCTCGACGAGCGGAAGAAGCAGCGCGCCGGTGGCGAAGACGAAGGCGGCGATCAGGATCAGGTCGATCACCAGCAGCGCCGACCGGGAGCGGATCATGGTGTTGAGCGCATGCGAGACCAGCAGGAGAAACATCCCCGCCAGGAGGACGGCGCCGATCAGGGCCGTCAGGTCGAACGGCCAGGTGACGCTCCAGGCGCTGCCCGCGGCCAACAGCGCCGGCACGAGGATGATGGCGAAGCAGAGCGCGGCGGTCACCACCGCCCCGGCCAGTTTGCCGAACCAGAGCGCGCCTGCGCTCACCGGTCGCGCAAAATAGAACGACAGGCGCCGCTCGCTGAGATCGCGCGCCACCATCGACGAACCGAGCCCGATGGCCACGGCGATTGTGAAAACAGCGGCCAGGATGCCGCCCGAGCCGACGATCGACGCGGCCATGCCGAAGCGCCTCGAAAACGGCAGCAGTGCGCCCAGGAACGGAATCGTGGCCAGGATTGCGGCGGTGATGAAGATGAACTTCCGCTCGCGCAGCTCGC
>DATKCA010000006.1:0-5315 GCA_035544675.1 Thermoanaerobaculia bacterium
CGGTGATTCTTCGATGTACGTTTCGACGTACTCCTCGTTTCGCAAGCGGCTGAGAATCGGGTACACGGTCCCTTCCGTGATGACGAGGCCGTCGACCTCGCCGAGGCGGCGCACGATGTCGTACCCGTAGAGAGAACCGCTGCCAAGAGCGTTCAGGATCGCGAGCTCGAGAAGCCCCTTGCGAAGCTGCGTCGTCCAGTTCTCGTAAAAATCGGCCACGTCAATACAGTACTCATTAGCCAGATACCTGTCAATGCATGGTAGCTACGAAATCTGGGGGAACCCACGCTGATGCCTTCGCGCAGCGCTTCCCAATGTGGTGCTCCGGTTGGGACTCCGCCGCCTCAACGTACGCGGATGACGATCTTCCCTTGAACTCGTCCGTTTCCTATTGCGGCAAGGGCGTCAGCGATGTCCTCCAGACGAAGCACGCGGTCCACCACCGCACGCAGTGCACGCGACTCGATCATATTCGCCAGCGTCTCGAGGTCTCGCGGGTCCATTCTGGCGAGGAGTACCTCGACCTTCTGACTGGCGCGTAGCGAAGCAATGCGCGTTTTCAGCCAGTAACTCATCGGGCCGAGCCAGCGATTGGCCTTCGGCCCTCCAACCAGCACACATGTCGCGTCGTCGGTCAGCAGGCGTTCGTATTCGGACCACGTTCGGTTTCCGATGTTGTCGATCATCAACTCGTAGTGGCGCAGCGGAGCCCGCGTGAAGTCCGCGCGCGTGTAGTCGATGACGTGGTCAGCGCCCAGCGACCGCACGAGATGCACACTCCGCGTGCTGCAGCCACGCCCGCAGCCAGGTCAGTTGCTGCCGCGCTGAGGATGCTGCTCGAAGAAGCGCCACATCTCAGCCGTCGCGTCGAACTCCTTGATCGTCTTCCCGGCGAACCACTCCGGCAATTCGGCACCACCCGGCCAGGTGTGGCCGCCGTCGCGCAGCGTGTAGAGGGCGACGGTCGCGTCGTTCGCACATTGTTTGTACACACGGCGCGTCACACCGTCGCGGATCTCGGCGTCCTGCGCATTCGGCGCGCACCGATTCCTGCGCGCCCAATCGGCGCCAAACGGGAGAAACGGCGCAAGGTTCGATGCGACCCAGGTAGAGCCCCCGGGATACACCGGATCGCGCACACCACAAATTCCGATCATCGGCATGGGCTGCGTCGACTTACACCACGTTGACGGCAAGAGCAGCGCCGGTCCCACCATTCCGATCGCCGCGAAACGGTCCGGCATCCTGCACGACAGGGCGAAGCTCATCCCCCCTCCGTTGGAGAAGCCGTTCGCGTAGACGCGCTTCGGATCGATGTTGTATTCACCGCGCAACTTGTCGATGAGATCCGCGATGTACCGCGGGTCGCGCTCTCCACCGAGGTGCCAGACCCGCGGTCCGGGCGCATCTCTCCCCGCGGGATAGACGACGATGAACCCTTCACGATCCGCGAGCTCGTTCCAGCGCGAGAGATCGCGCTGCTGCGACGGCCATCCAGCCGCGCCGTGGAGGCTGAGGACGAGGGCCGCCGGTTTCGTGCGGTCGAGATCGTGCGGAACGTGCAGGAGATACTCGCGCCTTTCACCGGACGACACGATCGTCCCATTGCTCCGATTTCTCGCGTAGAACGACACCGCCTCGGTGACAGCGAGTACCGCTGGAAGCGTGAGGATCAGCAGCGCGGTCTTCATCGATGTCGATTCCTCGCGACGGCGAGCGGCGCCGCAACCAGTCGCACGAATGGAACGAGGAGCATCGCCACGAGCAGCAGGAAGTGACGGCGGCCGAGCAGCTCCGGCAGAACCAGGGCCAGGACGCCATAAACAGCAAGGACGCAGAGATCCCAGACGATCGCCATGAAAATGAGCTGTGTTCGAGTGAACAGTCCGCGCTCGACGCCGCGCTGCATCACCCGCATCGCGAGCGCGAGCTTGAGCGCGACCAGCACCATCATCAGCCACGGGATCGCGCTCCACGCTACGACGAACCGGTAGCGGCTGGCGAGAATCCAGCCGAGAGCGAGAAAGCCGAACGTGACCAGAACCAGCGTCGCGAACGCGATGCCTTTCACGGCCCAGTCGCGGCCGCTCATCGCAATGTAGAGGCCCTGCACGAGCTGCTTCCACGTCGAGCCGACGAGGCCCGCGAGAATGAGAAGCCCGAGGATGATCGCGCGCGGGCGGCCTAACGCATCGTCTACAGTGCGAGCGATATTGAGGATCGGCTCCGTCGCATCCGACCACATGAGCCCGAGCGGAACAGCGACGGCGACGATCATCCACGCCGCCAGTGTGCTGAGCAGCGCCGCCTGCCATTTCGCAACGACGAGGGAACGATCGGTCACCGGACGCGTAGCGATGAACGGCGTGATCCCGTATGCCTCGGAGGCGTTGGAGCTCGATTTGCCGGCAGTCGCGGCGACGAAGATGGCCATGAATGGCGGCAGGAGCAGCGACGCCACGATGATCTCCACGACGACGACCGGCGTCTCGCGGAAGGGAAACAGAAGTGCGAGCCCGACCGGCAGCACGATGGAAACGAGGAGTGGCAACGAGCGGCCGAACTGGCGCCACTCGAACCAGAGCTGCGCGCGAGCCGCCGATTCGAACTCACGATGCGCCGCGGCAGGTCTGAACGCCGGCGCGAACCGTTCCAACACACGCCAATGGGGCACGTCGCCTCTTCGCGCGCGGCGGACCGCCGCCACCGACGCGACGTACGCGAGCGGCACCAGCGGCGCGAGCAGGAGCAACATCGTGCTCTCGCTCGCCTTGGTTTCGAGCGCGGCGATCACCACGACGGAAATCGACACGAGCAACGGGATCGTGACCACGATACGCATGCCCCGAAGAGCGTACGGCGCCCAGGTCAGCGCCTGCGTCCATGCGAGGATCGATGCGGCGAACAACGCGGGCCAATACGCCGGCACGTCGAAACCGGCAGGGAACGTCCCCACGATTCTCATGGCGAACCAGAACAGCGCCATCGACACGCAGCCGTACAGCATCGGCCATCCCGCCAGCGCTACCGACGGGACCGGAAGTGTGAACATCCGCGGCGGGTACATCGACTCGCGCGCGGTGAGATCGCCGGAGATGCCGAACGCAAACACCGCAAGCAGATAGAGGAACCCTGCGGCGAGCGGCACGGGGATGAGCAGAGCGAACGTCACGTCACTGGCTTCGAGATGCGCCTGTGTCGTGAGTACCGCGACCTTGATGCCGCCGAGGGTGAGGATCGTCGCGAGCAGACCGATCAAACCCCAGCGATGCCGCTGCCCGAGCTCCCAGGCGATTGCAGCAGCCGGCGTGCGCACTCGTTAGACGCCTCCGATTCGCTCGACGAAGATCTCGTCGAGCGAAACTCCGCCGTGCGCGTCTTTGACCTCCTGCAGCGGCGCGCTCACGACGATCTCTCCCCGCCGGATCATGGTCACGTGATCGGCGACCTGTTCGACCTCTTCCAGGAGATGCGATGAGAACAGCACCGTACGTCCTTCATGGGCGATCGTGCGAAGGACGGCGCCGAGGATGTCGCGGCGCACGATGGGATCGAGGCCGGAGGAAGGCTCGTCGAGCACCAGCAGCTCCGGCCGGTAGGCCAGTGCGACGACGAGACCGGCGCGTGCTTTCTGCCCCTTCGAAAGCGTCTTGATCTTTGCCGCGGGGTCGAGCCCGAATGCCGTGCGCAACTCGCCGGCGTACGCGTCGTCCCAGCCGGGATAAAACGCGCGCGAGTAACGCATCAACTCGTCGACGCGCATCCAGCCGGGAAGATCGTTCTCCTCCGACAGATAGCCGATGCGCGAGAGCACGCCGACGGGATCCGCGACCGGATCGCGTCCGAACACCCGCACGCTCCCCTCCTCGGCCCGCAAAAGCCCGAGGATGTGACGAATCAACGTCGTCTTGCCGGCGCCGTTCGCGCCGACGAGGCCGTACACACCGCCGCGGGGAATCTGCAGGGTCACGGAGGACAGCGCCGCCCGCGCACCGAAACGGCGCGTCAGATCCGAAACCACGATCACCGGTTCAGCGGCGGTCATTGGATTGTGGAGTGACGCAATGGTACAGCGTCAGTGATCGGCGCCTGCAGAAACCTACGACTTGGGAAGTGAAGACTCGCGGACTCGAGCTCGCCGCGCAATCCTCACGTCCCTTCCCCCAGCAACCTCTCGTGGCACTCCCCTGCCTGTTTAGTGCGCCTGGCGACACGACCGGTAAGCATTCGGAAGGATCGTGCAAAACGTTGGAAGGATCGATCAACGATTGCACCCTCACCGGCGTTATCTCTGTTGCATATGAAAAAGAAGCGGGAAGAAGTCCACGATCGCCACATTGCCACCCGCCGCGGCGCCGCGTCGCCAGGGGAGGGATCCGGCAACGCATTCGGGTGGGTGTGCACGATGGCCACGGTGCCGGCAGGGATTCTGCCGCGGTACGTCGCGCTCATCCGCTTCCCTTCCCGGGGCCATTTCACGAGCTGGAGTTCCCCGTTCGCGTCGCTGACGAGGAACGCGCTGTGTTCTCTGGTCGAGTAACGTACCGCACGCTGCGGAGCAGGTCCCACGACAAGGCGATCGTCCGGGCGTCAGGCGCTGCATCCGCAGCGAGGGCTTCCATGGATCCGAGGAGCGCCACGAGAACAAGCAGGGTTCGCATGACTGCAACGTCGGTCGCGCCGCATGCGTCCGCTTAGGGTTGCCATAGGAGAATTGCAGGTTTCTGGCCGAGGACAGCCGTTCTATTCTGCGGTCACCGCCGTACTGGCCCCAGCCTCATGTCCGTCCACGCTCTGCCTGGAGTGCCCCTGCGCTACCATGTCCCCTCACGCTCATGTTGCGAATGCGGAGACCACCGCCAATGCGGGCCGGCGGGAACCGCGGGCCGGCGATCGCCGAGCCGCTGGCGCGCGCCGTTTCGGCGTTCGCCTGCCGCAGCGGAAGGTGGGACGGCCAGTGAGCGATCGACAGAGAGGCGTTGAGGCCCTTTTCCGCGAGGCCCAGAGTCTAGCGCCGGAAAAACGGCTCGCATGGCTGCAGTCGGCGTGCGCGGGCGACACGGCGCTGCTGCGCGAGGTCAGCGCGATGCTCGACGACCCGACTGTCGTGCAGAACGCGGCTGGACGGGAGGCGCTCGCGCCCGGCATGCGCCTCTCGCACTACCGGCTCGTGGAACGGCTCGGCGCCGGCGGCATGGGGGAGGTCTGGCTCGCGACCGACGAGACGCTCGGGCGGAACGTGGCGCTGAAGTTCCCCACCGCAATCCTGAGCGCCGACGCGTCGTCGCGCCACCGCCTCCTGCGCGAAGCGCGAT
>DATKCA010000007.1:0-61757 GCA_035544675.1 Thermoanaerobaculia bacterium
ACGCGGCGCGTGACTTCCGAGCAGAGGCTGGAGCCGCCCATGCCGAGGACCACGACGTGGGAGAACTCGCTGCGAACGCTCTCGGCGAAGCCGACGATCTCGCCGGCCTCCTTCTGCATCTGCTCGACGACGGGCAGCCAGCCCAGCGCGTTCTTGATGATCTTCTGATGGGCCTCGTCCTGCTTCCAGAGCGAGGCGTCTTTTTTCCACACGCGCTCGACGAACTTCTCCTTGTCCGCGCGCTGCGCGGCCGTGTCGACCGCCGCCTGCTGGTCCCTGGAGAGGTGGAAGGTGATCCGCTCGGAGAGTCCGCGCACGGCGGCGTCGCGCCGCGCCTCGATGACGCTCATCAGCGAGACGAAGGAATCGGCGAACGACTTCACACCATCCTCGGTCAGCTTCTCGGTGAGCGCCTTGAGGCTGAAACCGAGGTCCGCGAACTTCTTCAGGACGGCGTGGGCTTCGGCGAAGTTCTCTTCCAGGGTCGGGCGCACCTTGCCGTGGTCGCGGAAGGCCTCGTACGTGGCCGGCGGCATCGTGTCGACCGTGTCCGGACCGATCAGAGCCTCCGGGTACATGACATCGCTGTACTTGGCGCTCTTCGTTCCGGTCGAGGCCCACAGCGGACGCTGAACGCGCGCGCCTTTGGCAGCGAGCTTCTTGAAACGGTCCGAGGTGAACGACTTCTGGAAGAGCTCGTAGGCCGTCTTGGCGTTGGCGATGGCGATCTTCGCGTAAAGCGACTCCGCGTCCTTCTTGAACTGCGGGTCGTTCTTCTCGGCGATCTTCGCATCC
Organism: Thermoanaerobaculia bacterium; assembly: GCA_035544675.1. GTDB lineage: Bacteria > Acidobacteriota > Thermoanaerobaculia > Gp7-AA8 > Gp7-AA8 > DATKCA01. The sequence continues at coordinate 796 of DATKCA010000007.1, forward strand.
ATGAGCTTCTCAGCCGCCGCGTCGATGCGGCTGACGAAGAAGCTGGCCACGGAAGAGATGTCGCCGACCGGCTGGTTCGCGGCCACGCGGCGCTCCAGACCCTTCATGTAGGCGTCGATGACGGCCGCGTACTGATCGTTGTTGAAGATCAGTGTCACATTGACGTTGATCCCGCTGGCGATCGCTTCCTCGATCGCGGGCAGCCCTTCGGGCGTACCCGGAATCTTGATCATGAGGTTCTTCTTGCCGAGACGGCCGAACAGCTTCTTCGCCTCCGCAATCGTGGCATCCGTGTTCCGCGCCAGCAGCGGGCTCACTTCCAGACTGACGTAGCCGTCCAGTCCCTTCGTCTTGTCGTAGACGGGCCTGAATACATCGGCGGCGTTTCCGATGTCTTCGATGACCAGCTCTTCGTAAATCTCGTCGCGCGACCTGTTCTGGGACGCGAGCTGCCGAAGCTGAGTGTCGTAGTCTTCGCTGCCCGCAATCGCCTTCTCGAAAATCGTGGGGTTCGATGTGAGACCGCGCAGGTCATCCTGCTCGATCATCTTCTGTAACTTGCCGGTCGAGATGAGCTTGCGCTCCATCTGGTCGTACCAAACGCTCTGACCGACCTTCGCCAATTGTGCGAGGGGGTTGCTCATGAAGCCTCCAGTTTTTAGGGTTTTCGGGCGCCTAGCATATACCCACTACGCTCGCCGGGAGCGACGCTGTCTCACCCCAGCGTCTGCGGATGAGCTGCGACGAGCCGCGCCGGCAGGACACCGGAGCTCCAGCGTCAGTTCGGGGTCGGGGTCGCTGCCGGCGGGCCCGTTTCCAGGCCGGCCCGCTTCACCGCCTTCGTGGCGATGCGCGCGATGATGACGGCCACGACCACCGCGCCGACGGCCGCGGCCACGGTGAAGATCAGCCGGATCGTGCCGCCGCTTCCCGTCGCGAGATCGGCGCCGGCGGCCCCGAGATACGTAAAGGCTGCTGTGCCCGGAATGATCCCGACGAACGTCGTCACCACATACGGCGTGAACTTCACGCCGGTAAGCGAAAGCCCGTAGTTGATCCAGGTGAACGGAGGGAATCCCGACAGCCGCATCAGCAGCATGATCTTCGTTCCCTCTTTCTCGACGGCCTTGTCGACGGCACCCAGCTTCGGGTTGCCGGCGACCTTCTTCTCGATTCGCTTGCGGAAGGCGGAGCGGCCGAGGAGGAACGCCGCGGAGGCGCCGAGCGTCGCGCTGACCAGATTGAGGATGGTTCCCGGAACGAAGCCGAAGATCGCCCCGGCACCGAGCGTCAGGACGGTCGCCGGCACGACGAAGACACAACAGAGGATGTACACGAGCGCATAGAGGACGTAGCCGATCGGGCCGACACCTCTCACGTACGACTGGAACTGCTCGAGCCACTCGGCGACCGGCAGCACCCGAACGGCGACGACGATCGCGGCCACCACGAGCACACCGATCGCGACTTTGAGGATCCCGCGTGCGTTTCGCATTCGCGGGATTGTACGTCCGTCAACGGAACGGAAGCGTGAGAAGTTTCTTGAACGACCTGAACGTGACGATGGCGGCCGTCACGGCCCCGACGAGCGTGCCGACGAGGAGGCCGGCGATCCCGCCGGCCGCCAGTTTTCCCTTTCCGCCGCCGCCGCGGCGCGCGGCAATCCTCGGGCCGGCGGGCCGCGGTGGCGCGGCCGGCCTGGTGGCGCGGTCTTCGACGCGCGCCGCCCTCGCCCGCGCATCGCGCTTGGAGGTGTCGCCGATCATGCTCCCCTGCGTGCGCGCGTAGACCTGGGTGAACTCGGCACCGAAAAAGAGGATCTGCGCGGACCAGTAGACCCAGATGAGAAGCACCACCAGCGATCCGGCCGCGCCGAAGCTCGATCCCGGCGCGGCCTTGCCCAGATAGAGGCCCAGCCCGAACTTCCCGATGACGAAGAGCACCGACGTGAACGCGGCGCCGAACCAGACGTCGCGCCAGGCCACCTTGATGTCGGGCAGGTAGCGGAAGATCAGCGCGAACAACAAGGTCACGAGGCCGAACGAAATGATCAGCTGAAGGATCTGAATGACCGCCGCCGCGCCGGGAAAGAGCCGGTTGACGTACGCGCTCATGCCGGTGATGGCCGCGTCGACCGTCAGGCTCACGAGCAGAAGGAAGACGACTCCCATCACCATCGTCATCGACAGAAAACGGTGCCTGATGAAGCCCATCACGCCGCCGGCTCTCCTCTCCTCGACGTTCCAGATCGTGTTCAGGGCGTCCTTCAACTGGCCGAACACGGCGGTGGCGCCGAAGAACAGCGTGACGACACCGACGATCACGGCCACTACGCCCGCCTTCGGCCTGTTCGCACTCTTGATGAGATCCTCGACGGACGCAGCCGTGCTGGGTCCCATGACCTTGCCCAGCTCGTCGGTGATGCCTTTCTGAGCGGCCTCGTCCCCGAACAGCATGCCCGCGACCGCAATGGCGATGAGAAGCAGCGGGGCCAGAGAGAAGATCGTGTAGTACGCGAGCGCGGCACCGAGTCGCGGGACCTTGTCCTCACCGAATTCCGTGAGAGTCTGCTTGAAGACGCCGGTGGACTTCATCGACACCGGACTGAGCAAGAGTCAGTCCCGGCTCGACACGGACTTCATCCACTCCACGCATTTCTCGAGCTCGGTCCGCGATGTTCCGGGCGCGAGCCGCACGGGCCGGCCATGGCCCGGCAGGACCCATTCGAACGGATGGTCGAGGAGGCGCTCCATCGAGCGGATCTGATCGGTCCAGGAGTACCAGCAGGCATCGCGGAACGCATAGAGGTGGCCGCGTGAAGGGCTCCAGGCGAGGTGGTCGCCGGTGAAGAGGAAGCGGCTCCGGTACAGGAACACCGCGTGGCCGCGCGTATGGCCGGGCGTCGGGATCATGAGAGTGTCCGGGCCGGCGCTGACGGGCTCCAGACCACCCGGCTGAGTCTCGACGGCGACGGTTCCGGAGCGGACGTCGTCGCGATGCAGCACGCGCTCGCAGCCGAAGCGCTCCCGGAACTTGCGATGATCGGCGACGTCGTCCTGGTGGGTCAGTAGCATCTGACGGACGCCGCCGAGCGCGGCGATGTTCTTCACCAGTGGGCCGGCGAAGCGGGGCGAGTCGACGAGGATGTTCCCTTCCGGCCTGCGGATCAGGTAGCTGATGGCGCCGAAGGAGCTCTCCGCGGTGTACCCGCAGCGGAAGACGTCCTCCTCGATGAGCTCGGGGAGTGCGGCCATGGCACCACGCATGTCGTGACGGGAGGCGGTGCCGATCGACGCCGTGGGGCAGGAGATGAGCGCCTTCTCCGCCGCCAGCCGCTCATCGGCCGTGACGGGCTGGCGGTAGACGGCAGACTGTCCGCCGGCCTCGCGAAACGTGGCGGGAGCGATGACGCGGCAGGCATCGCAGTCGATGCAGGTCGAGTCGACGTAGAAGTCGCCGGGGGCGTTCTCGGGGAGCCGCAGCGCGGGCTGTGCCATCGCACACCCTTAACGCTTCTGTGGAGGACAGGCAATCCCGCCTGTCTATGGAGGACAGGCAATCCTGCCTGTCTGTGGAGGACAGGCAATCCTGCCTGTCCATTCCTATGGGTACAGAGACTCCCAGGAATGTTCAACCGTTATAAGGTGTCATCTGAGCCGCGCATGAAGATCCACATGGTCTCGCTCGAGGATGGCATCACTGCCACCGGCTTCCGCAAGATGGGCGGATACGTCGAGCGGCTCAACCCCGGCACGAAGTTCTTCTACATCGGCACGAGGAGCTACCGCTCGTTCTGGAAGTCGTTCGCGCGGAGCATGGGCGACAGCCACGAGTTCACGGAGGCGGAAGTCGACCAGATGGCCCACAGCCTGGCGGGCGCGGACATCGTCGGGCTTTCCTGCATGACCGGCTATGCCGCTCTGGCCAAACGGCTGTCGAAACGGCTTCGCGAAGTCTCGCCGCGGTCGTTTCAGATCTGGGGCGGCATTCATCCCATCATCTATCCGGAGGATGCGATTCAGGCTGACGTCGATGCAATCTGCACCGGGGAAGGCGAGTTCGCGTTCGATGAGTTCCTCGAGCTGTACAGGAAGGGCGGCGACTTCAGCGGCGTGCGCAACCTCTGGGTCAAGAAGGACGGAGAGATCCGCCGCAATCCCTTCCGGCCCCTGCAGACCGCCGGCGAGCTCGAGACGCTGCCGTTTCCGAAGTACGGCGGCGAGGAGTGGATCTATCGGACGGGAGACGGATTCGTGCCGGTCACCCGCGCCGAGTACCTGGAGAACAACGGCCTGGCCTACCAGGCCATCTGGTCGATCGGCTGCCCGCTGCACTGCACGTTCTGCGGGAACACCGTCTTCATCGCCAACGACCCGATGTACAAGCGCCTGCGCCACCCCAGCGCGCGCTACATGGTCTCCGAGGTGAAGCGGGCAAAAAAGACTCACCCGCACATCAGCTCGGTCCTCTTCCACGACGACAGCTTCATGGCCATCCCCCTCGGCGAGCTGACGGAGTTCGCGAAGATGTGGCGCGAGGAGATCGGGCTTCCCTTCACGGTCTACGGGGTGATCCCCTCGTACGTGCAGAAGGACAAGATGGAAGTGCTCACGTGGGCGGGGATGAACCGCGTCCGCATGGGCATTCAGAGCGGAAGCGACCGCATTCTGCAGTTCTACCGGAGGCCGACTCCGGTGGCGCGCATCGAGCAGGCCGCGCAGACCATCTCCGAGTTCTCGCGGTACCACATCAATCCGGCGTACGACATCATCGTCGACAACCCGGTGGAGACACGGCAGGACGTCGTCGACACGCTGGAGCTGATCTACCGGCTGGCCCGTCCGTTCACGTGCAACATCTTCTCGCTGCGCGTCATCCCGAACACCGTTCTCGAGCAACAGATGAAGGAGAACGGCATCGATCTGGACATGATCAACGAGAACTACACCTCGCTCCGTCCGACGTTCGCGAACGTGATCCTCTACGTTCTCCTGACGGTGCGGCCGCCGCGGAAGATCTTCGAGCGCCTGCTCAAACGGGTACGGGCCTTCGGCGAGCCGCAGTCGTCACATCCGATTCTCATCCGCCTGGTGCGCATCCCCTGGCTGATCAAGCAGGGCCTCCGGCATCTCCGGTTCGGCGAGTTCTCCGTGATCACGGGCCGCACCGGCTTCCTGCTCTGGAGAATCGGCGCGCTGAAGCTGTGGTTGAAACTGGCGGTGCGCAAACTGGAGCTCCCACAGCTCCCTGAGCCCAGAGCCCTGAGCCCCGAGCCCTAGAAAATGTTCGACAACCTGCAGGACAAGATGGACCGGGTCTTCAAGACCCTGCGCGGCGAGGCGGCCCTCAACGAGTGGCACATCGACAACGCCCTGAAAGAGATCCGCATCGCGCTGCTCGAAGCGGACGTGCACTTCAAGACGGTCAAGGAGTTCACGGCGCGCGTTCGCGAGAAAGCGGTCGGCGAAGAGGTCCTCACCGCGTTCTCGCCGGCGCAGCAGGTCACGAAGATCGTCCGCGACGAGCTCCAGACCCTGCTGGGGGGCAACGAAGTCGGCCTCGCGCTCGTGGGCAGTCCGGCCGTGGTCATGATGACCGGCCTGCAGGGATCGGGGAAGACGACGACTTCCGGCAAGCTCGCGCTTCATCTGAAGAATCGAGGCCGCCGCCCGTTCCTGGTCCCGTGTGACGTGTACCGCCCGGCCGCCATCGACCAGCTCCGCATCGTGGCGAACAACGTCAAGGTGCCGTTCCTCGAGATCGGCGATCTCCGCGATCCGGTCCAGATCGCGCGCAACGGGCTGCAGGAAGCGCGCACGCTGCTCTACGACACCGTGATCCTCGACACCGCCGGCCGCCTCCACATCGACGAAGAGCTGATGCAGGAGCTGACCACGATCAAGAACGACGTCCGGCCCAGCGAGATCCTGTTCGTCGCAGATGCGATGACCGGCCAGGACGCGGTGAAGTCGGCCAAAGAGTTCGACGAGAAGCTCGGCGTCACCGGCATCGTCCTCACCAAGCTCGACGGTGATGCCCGTGGCGGCGCCGCACTGTCGATCAAGTCGGTGGTCAACCGCCCCATCAAGCTGGTCGGCGTCGGCGAGAAATACGCCGACCTCGACGTCTTCTATCCCGACCGCATGGCCTCCCGGATCCTCGGCATGGGCGACGTGCTGTCGCTCATCGAGAAGGTCGAGAGCGAAGTCGACCGCAAGGAGGCCGAGCGCCTCGCCCACCGCGTCTCCAGGGACAAGTTCACCCTCGAGGACCTCCGCTCCCAACTCCAGCAGGTCAAGAAGATGGGACCGATGTCGCAGCTCGTGAACATGCTCCCGGGCGTCTCGGGCAAGGTGAAGGAGGAGGACATCGATGAGGGCGCGATCGTGAGGATGCAGGCCATTCTCGACTCGATGACGCCGAAAGAGCGCGAGCACCCGCAGATCCTCAGCGGCCAGCGCAAGAAGCGCATCGCCAAGGGATCGGGGACCAGCGTGCAGGAGATCAACCGGCTTCTGAAGCAGTACCTGCAGATGAAGAAGATGATGAAGAGCTTCTCCAAGGGCTTTGGAGCGAGGCGCTTCGGCAAGATGATGAAGGGGCTGCCGCCGGAATTCCTCCAGTAGCCTTGATGTTCGGCAACAGGCTCCGGTACCATTGCCGGCCTTTTGATGTAAATTCAAGGAGTTACGCATGTTGAAGATCCGTCTGCGCCGTGGCGGCGCCACTCATTCACCGTTCTACCGGGTCGTCGTGTCGGACTCGCTGCGCACGCCGAAGGCGGGCACGGTCGAGCAGATCGGACACTACGATCCGAAGAAGAACCCGGCTGATGTGAAGATCGACCGCGAGCGCGTCGATTACTGGGTCAGCAAGGGCGCCCAGCTCTCGCCGACCGTGAAGTCGCTGCTCAAGAAACTGAAGTAGACAGATGCGTGGAGGTCAGGCAATCTTGCCTGACCGGACAGGCAGGATTGCCTGTCCTCCACAAAAGCGAACATGAAACAACTGGTGGAGTTCCTCGCGAAAAGCCTCGTCGACAGCCCCGAAGAGGTGAAGGTCCAGGCCTTCGAGCGGGAACAGGCCACCGTCATCGAGCTGGAAGTCGCTCATGCCGACCTCGGGAAAGTCATCGGGCGGCAAGGGCGGACGGCGCGCGCGATCCGCACCCTCCTCTCCGCCGCCGGCCAGAAAACGCGCCGCCGCTACCTCCTCGACATCGTCGACTGACCGGATCGCCCTGGGCGTCATCCGGAAGGCGCACGGCGTCCGTGGAGAGGCCAGCGTGGAGATATGGAGCGACTCCGCCAACCGCTTGGCCGCCCTGCGCGAAGTGACTCTGGTGGCACCCGACGAGAGCGCGACCCGGGAAGCGATCATCGACTCGTCCCGCGCACATGCCGGCCGCAGCCTCGTCAAGTTCTCCGGCATCGACTCGCCTGAGCAGCTGCGCGATCTTCAGAACTGGACGATCGAGATTCCGGAATCCGAGGCCCGGGAGCTCGGGGAGGATGAGTATTTCCTCCACGATCTGGCGGGCCTCACGCTGTTCGACAGCGACGGCCGCGAGCGCGGCCTGGTGAAGGAGGCCTACGAGGGCGGTGGAGGTGTGCTGCTCAGCGTGGCGGGCCCGAACGGCGAGTTCGAGGTGCCGTTTGCCGCGGAGATCTGCGTGGCCATCGACCTCGCCGCGAAGCGCATCACAGTCAATCTGCCGGAAGGGCTGGACGACCTCGACCATGTTGCGGATTGACTTCGTCACGATCTTCCCGCGGATGTTCGACGCGTTCGTCGCCGAAGGGATCATCGGCCGGGGCATCAAACAGGGGCTCCTCGACGTGCGGGTGTGGGACCTGCGCGACTTCACGACCGACAAGCATCGTTCCACGGACGACGAGGCGTATGGCGGCGGGCCGGGCATGGTCATGCTGGCCGAGCCGGTGCTGCGCTGCGTGGAGCAGATTGTCGGGGGGCCGAGGTGGAGCGCCGCCGACTCGGCGGCCGCCGGGTCGGCGGCGCTCCACCCACACATCGTGATGACCTCCCCGCAGGGTCGCGTCTTCACGCAGTCGATCGCCAGAGAGCTCGCTGCCAAACAGCACATCGTCATCCTCTGCGGCCGCTACGAGGGATTCGATGAGCGCATCCGCATCGCTCTGGAGCCGGACGAGATCTCCATCGGCGACTTCGTCGTCTCCGGCGGCGAGCTGCCGGCGATGCTCATGGCCGATGGGGCAGGCCGGATGATCGAAGGTGTGGTCGGCAACAGCGGGTCGGTCGAGGAAGACTCGTTCTTCAGCGGCCTTCTCGACTATCCCCATTACACGCGGCCCGAGGAGCTGAGAGGGATGCCTGTGCCGGAGATTCTGCTTTCCGGTCATCACGAAAAGATCCGCAAGTGGCGCAAGGAACAGTCGCTGCGGCGGACCCGGCTGTCGCGCCCCGACCTTCTGGAGACTGCGGAACTGGATGAGGAGGCGCGGGAGATTCTGCGGCGAATCGAGAATGAAACGAGCTGATATGTGGTTCCACACCATTCCAGGCTGCCCGTCCGGGTTAGAATGGCCAGCTTTCTTCTAGAATCTATTGGAGTTCAGTCATGCCAGCAGACATCATGAAAATCGTCGAGTCGCGGGAAACGCGGACCGACATTCCGAACTTCGAGCCGGGGGACACGATCAAGGTCCACGTGAAGGTCAAGGAAGGCGACAAAGAGCGCATCCAGGTCTTCCAGGGCATCGTCATCTCCCGGAAGGGCGGCGGGGCGCGCCAGATGTTCACGGTGCGCAAGATCTCCGGCGGAATCGGCGTCGAGAGAATGTTCCCTCTCTACTCCCCTTCGATTGATCGAATCGAGGTCGAACGCCATGGCCGGGTCCGTCGCGCGAAGCTCTACTACCTCCGGGATCTCCGCGGTAAAGCCGCCCGCATCGAAGAGAAGCGCAAAGGCTAAGCGGCCCCGGGCCGAAGTCGTCATCAACTCCCTCTTCGCGGAGTTGGCGCGCGTCGCCGAGATGTCGGTGGTGGAGCGTCAACTCCGCGATTCTGGTTTTCGCTGCATCGCCGGCACCGACGAAGTGGGCCGCGGATGCCTGGCCGGTCCGGTCGTCGCGGCCGCCGTCGTCCTGCCTGACGAGCCGACGCTGGTCGGCGTGAACGACTCCAAGCAGGTTCACGCGGATGACCGGCTGGCCGTCTGCCGGCTCATCCTGAAGCGGGCTCGCGCCGTCGCCATCGGCGTAGTGGAGCCGCGGACCATCGACGGGATCAACATTCTCCGCGCCAGCAAGCTGGCCATGCTGCACGCCGTTGAAGATCTGGCCGTGAGACCCGATGTTCTCCTGCTCGATGCCGTAACGGTGGAACTCCTGGACATGCCCCAGGTGCCTTTGATCGAAGGCGACAAGCGCAGCGTGTCGATCGCGGCGGCTTCGGTCGTGGCCAAGGTCTATCGCGACCTGTTGATGGAGTCGTATCATGCCCTTTACCCCGTTTACGACTTCAAACACAATCGGGGCTATGCCACGGAGGCCCACCAGGCGGCGCTGAGGGTGTACGGGCCCAGCCCGATACACCGTCGATCGTTTGAAGGGGTGGAGGAGCCGATGCTGTTGTTCGGCTCATACGAGGAAGATGGCGGTTCAACGCGATAAGGTCATTGCCAGCGCCGAAAAGCTGGTCCAGAAGGGGAAGATCGAGCCGGCGATCAAGGAGTACGAGCGCCTTCTCGACGACAACCCCAATGACGTCAATACGCTGAACCGCATCGGCGACCTCTGGGTCCGCATCAACCGGAACGACGAGGCCGTCAAGACCTTCGGCAAGATCGCCGACCACTACGCGCGCGACGGCTTCTTCCTCAAGGCCATCGCCATCTTCAAGAAGATCAACAAGCTCGACCCCTCCAAGCTCGAGATCTACGCCAAGCTGGCCGACCTCTATGCGAAGCAGGGCCTGGCCATGGAGGCCAAGAGCCAGTACCAGGTCCTGGCCGACTACTACCTCAAGCATGGTGACCCGAACAGCGCGCTGAACATCTACCGGAAGATCTCCGAGCTCGACCCGAACTCCATCAACGTCCACGTCAAGCTCGCCGATCTTCATTCGCAGGTCGGGCAGACCGCCGAAGCGCTCAAGGAGTACGACCGCGTCGGACGGATGCTGCTCAAGCGCGGGATGCTCGACGAGGCCGTCCAGGTCTTCAAGAAGGCGCTGAAGATCGACGCCCGCAACGTCGAGCTGGTGGAGTCGCTCGTGACGGCCCTCGTCGAGGCCAAGGACCACAACAACGCGAAGACGATCGTCGAGCACGCTCTGGAGACGAATCGCGATCATCCGCGCCTTCTGGCGCTCTGGGGAAAAATCCTCATCGCCAAAGGAGACGTGCCGTCCGCGCGTTCGGCATTGGAACGCGCCCTGGCCGCCGACCCGAACGAGCCGCTGACGCGGGAGATCCTCTCGGACCTCTACCTCAAACAGAACGACGCCGGTCGCGCGCTCGAGATGCTCGTCCCCCTCGCCGAAAAAGCGCTGGGCCGTGGAGACCGCGGCGTCGCCGTCGAGATGCTGCAGCGCGTATTGCGCGTCGATCAGGGACACACACCCACTCTGGAACGCCTCGTCGCGGTCTACACGCGCCTGAACGAGGAGACGAACATCCTGTCCTCGATGAACAGCCTGGCCGAGGCCCATATCGCCAGCGGCCAGTTCGATCAGGCTGCCGGAGTGCTGGAAAAGCTCATCCAGCGCGAGCCCCAGAATGCGCAGCACCGGACCAAGCTGCAGTTCGTCCGGGCCCAGAGCGGCGGCGGCGAGCCGGCCAAGCCGATCCGTCCCAAGACCTTTCCCGGCACCCTTCCGATCGCGCTCGAAGTCGACGAGCCGGAGCCGACATTCGATGGCGCCGAGGAAGTCGAGGAGATCTCGCTCGACAGCGACGCGATGCCATCCGTCGACCTCGACTTCTCGGTCGATTCGCCGCAACTGGCCAAGATCATCCCCGCCGTGGAACTGGCGGCCATCGATACCGAGGGCGGCGACGATCTGGACTTCATCACCGAGCATCTCACCGAGGCCGAGGTCTTCGCGAAGTACGGCCTCGCGGAGAAAGCTGCGGAGCACCTGCGCGCAGTCATCGAACGGTCGCCCAAACACGCTGCCGCTCACGATCGGCTCTTTCGAATCCTGCTCGACGAAGGCGAAGTCGACGGGGCGCGTTTCGCCGCGAATCAATACATCGCCGTCCTCGAGGAAACCGGCGACACCGACACGGTCGACGCGGTCCATGCCGAGTTCCTGTCACGCGGCAGCAGTCTGACGCCGGCCGGCGCGGCCAGAGCGCCGGCGGCGCGCTCGCGCGGCGCAGCGGTGGAAGAGCCGGAGTTCTCTCTCCAGGCGGATGCCGGGATCGAGTCCCCCGATGAGCTGAGCTTCGATCTGGACGCCGGGGCCGTCGAAACCGAGATCGTGCTCGAGCCGGAACCGGAGGCGATCGAAGAGCCCGAGCCTCCCATGGAGATCAGTCCCGAAACGGAGTTGCCCGAGCTGGTCCTCGGCCAGGGCGGCGTGGCCGGCGGGATGACCGACGAGCCGTTTTACGGCGTCGAGGCCGCCATTCTCCCGGATGAGCCCCTCGTCGAGGAGCCTCCCGTCGAAGAGCTTCCAATGGAGGAACCTCCTGTCGAAGAGCCGGCCATCGAAGAGCCGTCGGAGGAGGAGCTGGCCGGGATCGACACGGCCCTCGACCGCCAGCGCTTCGACGAGGCGCGCTCTCGCGTCCGAGCGCTGCTCGTGAAGTACCCGGGGAATGCCCAGGTCGAGTCGCGGATCGATCGCATCGAGGTTGCTGCGGCTGCCGCCGCCGCGGCGAAAGCCGCCAGACCTGCCCCAAAACCCGCCGCCCCACCCCCACCACCCGCTCCACCGCCCCCACCGCCCGCCGCCCGTCAGCCGGTGACGCTGTCGCGCGACGAGATCGAGAGCGAGCTCCTCTCGGCCATCCCGGACGACGACGACATCGGCGAGGTCATCGCCGCGCCACCGGCGCCCCTGCACGTGGCCGCGGTCCCGGCCATCACGGCGACTCCCGTCGAAGAAAAGAACCTCTTTGCGGACGAAGAAGACTTCTTCGATCTCGCCGCGGAGCTCGAGTCCGAGCTCGATCAGGACTCCGAGGTCGTGTCGCTCTCCGAGGAAGAGCAGTCGCTCGAGGAGATCTTCAAGGAGTTCAAAAAGGGCGTCGAGCAGCAGCTCGACAGCGAGGACTACGACACCCACTACAACCTCGGCATCGCCTACAAGGAGATGGGTCTCATCGACGAAGCCATCGGTGAGTTCCAGCTCGCCTCGAAGGACCCCAAGCGCGCCGTCGAGTGCTCGTCCATGCTCGGCCTCTGTTTCCTCGAGAAGGGCATGCCCCAGCTCGCCATCAAGTGGTATCGCAAAGGCCTCGAGATGCCCGAGATCACGGAGGAGGAGCACACCGGGCTCCTCTACGATCTCGGCTCCGCGTACGTCGAGGTCGGAGACACCTCCAACGCACAGAAGGCGTTCATGGAGGTCTACGGTCTGAACTCGAACTACCGCGACATCGTGAGCCGCATCAAACAGCTCGAAGACGCCAAACGATAGCTGGATCGATCTCGTATACTCTTCCCAGCCCATGAATCGCTCGATCGAGTCCGTGTTGAGGTTTGTCAACCTGACCGCGTCCGGGTTGCTGGCCGGATCGCTCGGGTTCGGCGAGGCGGCACTCGTGCCGGGATGGCAGGAAGAGCTGCCGCGCGAGAAAGGGCGGCGCCGTGTGGCCCGGCCGCTGCGCAAGACGGGGTACTTCAATGCCATCGGGCCGGTCGCTCTGGGGACCGCCGTCACTCTCGCCGTCGCGGCGCGCAACACCGGTGCGACGCGCCGGGTGCTCGACGCGGCCACTGCGGTGGGGCTGGCCGGAGTGCTCGCGGCGACGGTGATGGTCACGGTGCCGATCAATCGCGAGCTGGAAACGCAGCCGGCAGCCGACTATCCGAGCGACGACGCGCAATCGATGGTGAAGAACTGGAGCCGCGCGCACGCGGTGAGGACCACGCTCGGCATCGGAGCGTTCGTCTGCGCGGTCGCCTCGAACCTCGCTAGCCGCGACTGAAGTGATCCCATCCGCGGCGCTGGAGCGGGCGCGCGGTCGAGTTCTCCTTCAGGATCACTCCTCGCTGCTCAGTGACGCGTCCGATCGCATAGACCGCGCGCCCGACCCGGGCGCTGAGCTCCGACTCGCGGGCGCGCGCCGTGAACAGCAGCGCGAGCTCCTCCCCTCCGTTGAGCACGGCATCCTGAACGGGGATTCCGAGCTCGCCGCCGGCGGCGAGCAGGTCGGGAAAAATGGGGATGCGCTCACGCTCGATCTCCGCGCCGCAGCCCGAGGCCTCGCAGAGGTTGTGAAGATCGGTGGAGAGCCCGTCGGACACGTCGATGCACGCGGTCACCTCGTCGATCCCGGCGAGCATCTTTCCGAGCTCGACTTCGGGCTCCGGGTCGATGTGCCGGCGGATGGCGGAGAGCGCGAACTCGCGATGGGCATACCCGGCCGTCTGCGGTGAGGCGCCCTCAACGGTCCATCCTCTGGTCAGCAGCTGGAGGCCGGCTGCCGATCCGCCGACCGGCCGGCTCAGAAAGATCCGGTCTCCGGGCCTGGCTCCGCTGCGAAGGAGAGCGCGTCCTTCAAGCTCCCCGATCGCCGTCACGGAGAGCACCAGCTTCTCCGAGCGCGACAAATCGCCGCCGATGATCTCGACTGCGAATGCGGCGGCGGCGTCACGCAGGGACAGCAGCAGCGGTTCGATCCCCGCCACAGCCCACTCCGGCAGCGCCAGCGCGACCAGCAGCCAGCGGGGCGTCGCTCCCATCGCCGCGATGTCGGAGAGGTTGACGGCGATGCTCTTCCGCGCGACGTACTGCAGAGGAATGGCCCGGGTGAAGTCGACGTCTTCCACGAGCATGTCGGTCGTCATCACCTGGCGGCCGACGACGGCGGCGTCATCACCGATGCGCGGCGAGAAGAGCTCGCCGATCCGCGCCAGCATCTCGCGCTCGTTCATCGCCGTCCCTGCGGAAGCAGCGTGTTGACGGGGACGACCGCGGCCAGCGGCCGGTCGAACGTCTCGCCCGGGTAGACGACGGCCTCGAGGAAAAGGCCCGAAGGCGGCGCGGTCGGCGAGAAGGTCTCTCCCGGTTTCCGCAGCATGCCTTCCAGCTGTTCAGGCTGCACCGTTCTGCGCCCGACTTCGACCAGGAAGGCGACGAGCTTGCGCACCATCTTCCAGAGAAAATGCGACGCGGCGATCCGGAAGAGAATCAGGTCGCCCACGGCGGCCACCGCGCACGACTCTACGACGACGATGCGCGACTCATCCGCACCCAGCCGTTTGTCAGCGAACGCCGTGAAGTCGTGCCGTCCGGCCATCGACGCCGCGGCGCGCGACATCGCCGGGGCGTCGAGCGAGTCTTTGATCCACCACACGAACGGCTTGGCGAATGCCGCGCGGCGCGTCGAGATCTGATACATGTACACGCGGGTCACCGCGTCGTGCCGGGCGTGAAATCCGTCGCCGGCCCGCACCGTGTGCAGCACGTGAATGTCGTGAGGGAGAAGGTCGTTCAGTTTGCGCGTGATCTGCACGGGGTCGGCAGCCTTCCGCATCCGGAGGTGCGCGACCTGACCCGACGCGTGAACGCCCGCGTCGGTCCGGCCGGCTCCCCCCAGGTCGACTTCCCCGAACGACTGCGTTGCGACGCGGACCAGGTGCCCCTGCACCGTTTTCTGCGTGTTACCCTGCGCCTGCCATCCGGAGTAACGAGTTCCCTCGTACTCGATCGTCAGCTTGTAGGTCGGCATGTTCAGGCCTTACAGCAAGAGTGAGAACCATGCGTCCCAACTCATATCAGGTGATTGGAGATCTGCTCGTCGTCGTGTGGGACGACGGCCACGAATCATACTATCCGCTCGAAGCGCTTCGCCGGGCCTGCCCATGCGCATCGTGCTCGGGCGAGCCCGACCTGTTCGGCAAGATGGCGTTCGGGCCGCGTCCCGTTTACCGCCTGGAGTCCTTTCAACTGGCGGGCGTCGAGTACGTCGGCAACTACGCCCTGCAGCCGAACTGGGCCGACGGCCACACGTACGGCATCTGGACGTACGACAGGCTTCGGGAGGTGTGCGGATGCGACGAGTGTCGCCAGAAGACGGCTAAGAGCCCGAGCTGATCATCGGATCGTGGACGTGGTCGAGCATGGCCAGGATCTCGTCGACCCGGTCTTGCGCCACGGGATTCTCGGTGTTCCGGGTCTTTTGCCTGAGCTCGAGGGCGATCGCTTCCTGGTCCTCGGCGTGACGACGGTAATGGCTGACGAGGTCGAACTCCAGACGACGGAACGTCCTGTCGCCGAGCTCCTCGATCTCGCGGATTTTCTCCAGTTGCGTCATGCGGAAGTCGTAGAAGGCTATTCTCATGCCACGCACGAATTCCGCCGTGACCGCGGTCACATTACGGCACAACGGTCGTCCCGTCCTCCCCTGCCAGCGCCTCGCGAACGCGCCCGACATCGGTGATGAGGACCGGCCTGCCGGTCGCGCGCACGAACCGGATCGCCGAGTCGATCTTCGGCCCCATGGAGCCGGCCGGAAACTGTCCCGAGGCCAGGTACTTTTCCGCCTCGGCGACGGTGAGCCGGTCGAGGTCCTTCTGCGAGGGCATTCCGAAGTCGAGGGAGACCTTGGCCACTCCGGTGAGGATGATGAAGAGGTCCGCAGCGAGCTGACCGGCCAGAAGCGCCGAGGCGAAGTCCTTGTCGATGACAGCCTCGATGCCGCGCCACTGGCCGTCGCGCCCCCGCACGACGGGAATCCCGCCGCCACCGGCGGCGATGACCACGGATGCAGTGTCGAGCATGTTCTCGATCGTGGCCACGTTCATGATGCGCAGCGGTTGTGGTGAAGGGACGACGTGCCGCCAGCCGCGTCCGGAGTCCTCCCGCATCGTCCAGCCCAGGTCGCGCTCGAGGGCCTCGGCGCGGTAGCGGGTGAAGAAGGGGCCGATCGGCTTGGTGGGCCGTTTGAATGCGACGTCGGCCGGATCGACCTCCACTTCCGTCAGAACGGT
Organism: Thermoanaerobaculia bacterium; assembly: GCA_035544675.1. GTDB lineage: Bacteria > Acidobacteriota > Thermoanaerobaculia > Gp7-AA8 > Gp7-AA8 > DATKCA01. Next base: position 16,944 of record DATKCA010000007.1, read on the forward strand.
CGTGACGTCGCCGGCCAGGCCGACGCTCTCCAGCCGGTTCCGGATGGCCAGCTGCAGCAGGAAGCCGATCGAGCCTTCGGTCTGAGCCACGGCGACATCGAGAGTCTGAGGCGGAATCTTCGTCGATGCTTCTTCAGCCTGTACGAGGATGTTGCCGACCTGCGGCCCGTTTCCGTGCACGACGATCAGCCTGTAGCCGTGGCGCACGATCTCGACGAGCCAACGCGCGGCCTGCTTCGCGCGCGCGATCTGCTCCTCCTGCGTGCCGCGATCCTCGGAACGGAGCAGAGCGTTACCACCGAATGCCACCACCGCCAGCTTGTAGTCGCGCTCTCTCAATCGTCAGACATCCTCGCGCTCGAGCGGCATGGTCATGCAGCGCGGTCCGCCCCGCGCGCGGGATAGCTCGTTGCCCTGGATCTGCAGAGCATATTTTTTGTCGGTCCACGTCTCCAGCTCCACGCGACCGAGCAGCAGATCGTCCTCATAGATGATGTGGTAGTCGCGCGCGGCGAGCTGCTCGGCGGTGCGGACGTTGCGCTCGTAGAGCAGGATGATGCCCGGCGCGAGCGCGAACGCGTTGGCTCCGTCCGTCCACTGTTCGCGCTGCTGGTCGACGGCGCGCTTGCCCCCGCAATAGATCGGCTCGAAGTCCATGCCGACTTTTTTCAACGCCTTGAGAACCGACTTCTGTTCGGTGACGGTGGTCTCGCGACGGGTCAGATCGAGCGTGGTGACTCTGGCGGCCTCGCTTCCGCCGGACAGGATGACGGGCGGATAGATCAGGCACTCGTGACCGCTGGTGAAGGTGAAGACGGTGTCGAGGTGCATGAAGGAGCGCTGTCGCGGCAGCTCGACGACGATGATCGTTTCCACGCCGGCGTCCGCGGCCTTGAGCGCAGCGGCGAGCTGGTTGATGGCCGGCTTGTTGGTCCGTTCGGTGAGACCGACCAGGAGGACGTCGCGGCGGGCCACGATGATGTCGCCCCCCTCCAGCGTCGGCGCGTTCCTCGGGATCGGGCGCTCCGGCTTGCCGTGCATGAAATCGAGCAGGAAGTTGTCGCGGTCGCGGAAAAGGCGGTGATAGGTGAAGACGTAGTCGGAGAGGAGCGCTTCCCGGCGCCGCGCCTGCGTGGCCATCGAGCAGATCACGACTCGATCGCCGATCACCACCTGCGGATCGCGCATGAAGAAGAGGTTCGGAACCGGGAACAGGTCGAACTTCGGAAGCTTGCCGGAGCCTTCGCGCTCGTTGGGAATGCCGCTGATGAGGACCTCGGCGAGCGCGGCCGCGGTCTGGTCCAGAAGCCACTTCACCAGCTTCCGGCCCAGCTTGTTGCGGGCGGCCAGGTCGCGGACCACGCGCTTCTTGATCTTCTCGTCCTCCAGGATGTCCTCGAGCAGGTCCTGGATGTCGTAGATCTCCTCCGCCACGTAGCGGATGAGCTGTTGAAACCGGCGATGCTCCTCGCGGGCCACCTGTCCGTAGAGGATGTCGTCGAACAGGAGCTGGGCCATCATGGGCGGCACCATGAGGTCGATCTCACGGCCCGGTTCGTGGACGAGCACGCGCTTCAGGCGGCCGGTCTCGCTGGTCACATTCAATCGCATTGCGGTCGCGATTCTATGGGAACCCAACTTCGGGTACGATCAACGCCCGGTCCAAATGGTTCGCGTACTCCTTTTCCGCCTCGTCCTCGCGGGCTCGCTCTGCGTTCCCCTCGTTGCCGCGCCCCGCCTCACTTTCGAGCGCACCATCCCCCCACCGCTGAACCTCGGCGGTGCCACCGATCTGGCTGTGGTCTATGCCATCGGCGACAGCGACCGCATCGGCATGTTTCTGGACACATTCATCGATCAGACCAATCGCTCAGGGCTGCTTCGGGTGGTGGACAGCACCGGCCCGGGGCCTGGGTCCGCGGAAGTGCTGATTCGCATCGGCTCGTTCACCTGCCGCACCGCCGACCGGTCGGCCGAGGGGAGCACCTACAACTACGAGGGCCGGCGCGTGAAACGGCGGCACCGCTTCGTCGACGCCGTGTGCGAGGCGAGGCTGGAGCTCCTGAACGGGAAAACGCGAACGCGGCTGGCGATGGTTCGCGTTTCGGGCCAGGGCACCTCCCCGCGAGTGGATCGGCTCACCGGAGAAGAGGGCAGCGTTGCGCTCGATCAGGCCGCTCGGTACACGGCGATCAGCGCGGCCGACAAGATCACGCCTCGCCGGGTGCGCGAAACGATCGCGCTCATCGAGGACGCGCCGCGTTTCAGCGAGGGAATGACCATGATCGACTCCGGACGCCCCCAGGAGGCCCGGCGCATCTGGGAGGCGGAGGCGAAGCGCGACGCGACGTCGGCGGCGCTTCGTTTCAATCTCGCCGCGCTGTGCGAGGCGGCCGGCGACGTGCCGGCGGCGGCTCGGCATTACGCCGACCTGAAACGTCTGGCGCCGAACGAGAAGCGTTTTCGCGCCGAGTTCGAGATGTTCCGCCGGCGCAACGGGCTGAAGTAAGGGAGCCTCACGCGGCGACCCTCCACCTACTTCGTGGCGTTGTTGATCTCGATCTGACGCGGCTGCGACTCCTCGGTCGGAAGTCTTCCACGGCGGCCGCTGTTCTCAGGAACTCGACCCCCGATCCAGATCCAGTCTGAAATGAGCGCAATTCCGGAAAATACCGATGAGCTGAGCCGCGAGGTGGCGCGAAGGAGAACCTTCGCCATCATTTCCCACCCCGACGCCGGAAAGACCACGCTCACCGAGAAACTGCTCCTCTATGGCGGCGCGATTGACGTCGCCGGCGCCGTCCGCACACGCAAGGCTCAGCGTCACGCCACTTCCGACTGGATGGCCATCGAGCAGAGCCGCGGCATCTCCATCACCTCGACGGTGCTGCAGTTCGAGTTCGACGGCTACTGCCTGAATCTCCTCGACACGCCAGGCCACGAAGACTTCAGCGAAGACACGTACCGGACGCTGGCGGCGACCGACAGCGCCGTGATGGTGCTGGACAGCGCGAAGGGGATCGAACCGCAGACACGCAAGCTGTTCGAGGTCTGTCGCATGAGGCAGATCCCGATCATCTGCTTCATCAACAAGCTCGATCATCCGGGGCGCGATCCGTTCGATCTCATTGGCGAGATCGAACGGGAGCTGGGCGTGGCCGCGGTGCCGATGAACTGGCCGATCGGCAACGGCCCGAACTTCCAGGGCGTGTTCGATCTCCGCCGCCAGAGGGTCCTTCGCTTCGAGCGGACAGCCCACGGGCAGTCGATTGCGCCGGTCACCGTGTCGGGACTCTCCGATCCCGTGCTGGAGGACGAGCTCGGCCCGCAGGCGTGGGAGGAGCTTCGCGAGGCCGCCGAGCTCCTCGAAGGCGCGGGCTCGGCATTCAACTTCAAGGAGTTCAATCGCGGTCACGTCGTGCCGGTATTCTTCGGCAGCGCGATCAACAACTTCGGCGTGGAGGCGTTCCTGCGCGCGCTCCTCGAGCTCGCCCCTCCGCCGGGGACGCGCACTGTCCGGGCCGGCGAGGAAGAGCGCCTGCTCGAGCCCACTTCAGCCGAGTTCAGCGGATTTGTCTTCAAGATCCAGGCGAACATGGACAAGCGGCATCGCGACCGGCTGGCCTTCATGCGCGTCTGTTCCGGCGTGTTCGAGAAGGACATGGTCGTGCACCACGGCCGCCTGGCCCGCGAGGTGCGCATGACCCGGCCTCACCGGCTCTTCGCGCGCGATCGCGAGACGATCGAGAAGGCCTATCCCGGCGACGTCATCGGCTTCGTCAATCCCGGTCTCTTCCAGATCGGCGACGCCGTCTCGACCACCGGTCCCATCGAGTTCGCCCGCATCCCGCGCTTCGCCCCCGAGCACTTCGCGATGCTTCGCGCGAAGCAGGTCACGCGTCAGAAGCAGTTCCAGAAAGGCCTCCAGCAGCTTCAGGAGGAAGGCGTCATGCAGGTCCTCACCATCCATGAAGGACTGCGCAGCGAGCCGGTTCTGGCCGTCGTCGGCGAGCTTCAGTTCGACGTGCTGCGGTCGCGTCTGGAGACCGAGTACGACGTCGAGACAACCATTCAGACGCTCCCCTACAAGCTGGCGCGATGGGTGGCCCGCGACGCCGCCCTCGTGGCCCGGATGACGCTGCCCAGCAAGAGCCGCATCGCCGTCGACTCCGCCGGCCAGACCGTCATTCTCTTCACCTCTCCGTGGGAGCTCGAGTACGCCGAGAAGGAGAATCCGGACGTCGAGTTCAAGGTCGCGTCGTGAAGTTCACGGTGAACTGCTACAAACGCATCTCCTGCGCATCGACGCCCAACTCCCGGCACCACTGCACGTATTCGAACGGTGAGATCTCCGACGGCTTGATCTCGCTGCGCCCGCCCCAGAACACGTTCGTATAGCTCACCGGCATCCCCATCGAGACCAGATGCTCGTCGATGGCGCGCTTGTGGGCGAGCACGAGCTCCTTGTCGGTCCCATGCGCGACGGCCATGATGTTCACGTTGCGGAACTCCGCGCCCCCCTCGCGCCAGTAGCAGTGCGTGAGTATGTGGAAGCGCCCGATCTCCCGGCCCGCCTCGATCTCCCGCCCGGGCGGAACGGCCCAGTGGAACAGGGCATTGAACCGGGTCACGCGCTCACCGGTCTGCAGCGGCTTCACGTGCTCGAGGAACGTCGAGAAGCGGCCGATGACGCCCCGGCTGTTCAGGCTCTCCGCCACTTCGAAGAACGTCTCCAGCGGAACTCCCGCCTCCACGGCGCGGTGCGTCCAGACGTCGCTGGTCACCTCCTCGGGCGTGAGCTCGCGCTTCAGCGCGGTCAGCACACGCCACTCCAGATCGCTGAGCTCGGCCTTGCGTGAATCCTTCACTTCGGCGAGCTCCTCCGACTTGCTCCCGGGCTCCATTCCCTTCCTGCGCACATGGCCGACGCCGAGGGCGAAGATGCGGTTGGCGGGCATGACGCGGAAGTGGCCGGCACCGGAAAGGCGCCCCAGGAGCCCGCAATGCTTCTCGAGCGAGTAGCCCTGCGGAACCTTGACCGTCGTCCAGAGTCGATAGTTCGATCCCGGCGTCGCTGCATCCGTGGAGCGGATGACCACGTGGCCGGAGAACGGATCCTTCTGAAACATGAAATCGAATGCCGCCTCGAGCTTCTCCGGCGGGAACTGCCACGCCACGAGCGCCCCCTCGGCCAGATTCGTCGCCATCAGCGTCTGCCGCACCCGCCGGATCGTCCCCGCGCGCAGCATCGCCGCGATACGTTCCAGCACGGTCTCCACGTCCAGGCCGGACATCCCGGCGATCGTCCCGAACGGATCCCGCACAAAGCCCTGAATCCTGTCTTCGGACACCGAGAGGATCCGGGCGTTGATCGGGTCGGTGTGTGCGATCGGGACGCCGGCCGCTGTGGTCATGGGCGGCGAAGATAACACGCGGCGCGTTGACAAAGGGTTGGCGCTCCCTTAGTCTCACGGCACCTGGACTGATTTGGGGGCGGCTTGCAACCAGGTTAAAAAAAGCTAAAGGGCCGGCAGCTCGTACGCGAAGACTCTGACTCGCCCCGCTTCCAGGCGGGGCTTTTTGTTTTCCGGAGACCACAGATGGCACAGCCCGACCGCAGTGACGAACTTCGCCAGCTTCTGGAGCGCAGGATTCTCGTCATCGACGGCGCGATGGGAACGATGATCCAGCGATACAGGCTGGAAGAGGCGGACTTTCGCGGCTCGCGGTTCGCGTCGCACGGGCGGGACCTGAAGGGCAACAACGAGGCCCTCAATTTCACGCAGCCGCAGATCATCGAGGAGATCCACCGGCAGTACCTCGAGGCCGGTGCGGACATCATCGAGACGAACACGTTCAACGCGCAGGAGTACTCGCTGGCCGACTACGGCTTCGAGTCGCTGGCGTACGAGATCAACGTGGCCGCGGCGGCGATCGCCCGCCGGGCCGCTGACGCCCTGTCCACTCCCGACCGGCCCCGCTTCGTGGCCGGCGCCCTCGGCCCGACCAATCGCAGCACGTCGCTCTCCCCCGACGTCAACAATCCCGGCTATCGCGCGGTCACGTTCGACGATCTCGTACGCGCGTACTACGAACAGGCGCGTGGCCTCCTCGACGGCGGCGCGGACATCCTCCTCCCGGAGACCGCCTTCGACACGCTGAACCTCAAGGCCGCCCTCTTCGCCATCGAGAAACTGTTCGCCGACAGCGGCCGCCGCCTTCCGGTGATGGCGTCGATCACGATCACCGACGCGTCGGGCCGAACCCTGTCGGGCCAGACGGTGGAGGCGTGCTGGAACTCGATCTCTCACGCGCCCCTCCTTTCCGTCGGAATGAACTGCGCGCTCGGCGCCGCGGAGATGCGGCCCCACATCGAGGAGCTCGCCACCATCGCGCCGATCTTCCTCAGCTGCTATCCGAACGCCGGACTGCCGAACGCTCTCGGCGCGTACGACGAGACGCCGCATTCGATGAGCGCGCTGCTCCGCGACTTCGCCGCGCAGGGGTGGATCAACCTCATCGGCGGATGCTGCGGGACGACTCCGGATCACATCCGCGCCATCGCGGAGACGGTGCGCGACCTGAAGCCGCGCGTTCCTTCCAGGCCGGAGCCGCATCTGCGGCTCAGCGGACTGGAGGCCCTGACGGTGCGTCTCGACTCCAACTTCATCATGGTCGGCGAGCGGACCAACGTCACCGGCTCTCCGAAGTTCTCCCAGCTCGTCAAGGCGGGCGATCTGGAAGGTGCGCTGGCCATCGCCCGGCAGCAGATCGACGGCGGCGCGAACATCCTCGACATCAACATGGACGAGGGCCTGCTCGACTCCGAGCGCATCATGGCCGGGTTCCTCGACCTCATCGGATCGGAACCGGAGATCTCACGCGTCCCGATCATGATCGACAGCTCGAAATGGACGGTGCTCGAAGCCGGCCTCAGGCACGTGCAGGGCAAATCGGTCGTGAACTCGATCAGCCTCAAGGAAGGCGAAGACGTCTTCCGCCAGCATGCCGGCCTGGTCAAACGCTACGGGGCGTCGGTCATCGTCATGGCGTTCGACGAGAAGGGGCAGGCCGACACCGTCGAGCGCAAAGTCGAGATCTGTTCGCGCGCCTACAGGATCCTGACCGAGGAGCTGGGGTTCGATCCGACGGACATCATCTTCGACCCGAACGTGCTCACGGTGGCCACCGGCATCGAGGAGCACAACGGGTACGGCGTCGGATTCATCGAGGCCGTGCGCCGGCTGCACGAGCGCTTCCCTCTGGTCAGCTTCTCGGGCGGCATCAGTAACGTCTCGTTCTCGTTCCGCGGCAACAAGGTCGTTCGCGAGGCCATGCACGCCGCCTTCCTCTACCACGCCATCCAAGCCGGGCTGACGATGGGAATCGTCAACGCCGGCCAGCTCGCGATCTACGAGGAGATCCCCAAAGACCTGCTCGAGCTCGTCGAGGACGTCCTTTTGAACCGCCGGCCCGATGCGACCGAGCGGCTGCTGGCGTTCGCGGACGGGGTGAAAGGCGACACGACGGTCACGACGAAGCAGCAGGAGGCGTGGCGCCACGGCACCGTGGAGGAGCGGCTGTCACATGCCCTCGTCAAAGGCATCATCGACCACCTCGACAAGGATCTGGAGGAGGCGCGCGGCGGGTACGCGACCGCGCTGGAGATCATCGAGGGCCCGCTCATGGACGGGATGAACGTGGTCGGCAACCTCTTCGGCGCGGGCAAGATGTTCCTCCCCCAGGTGGTGAAGAGCGCGCGGGTCATGAAGAAGGCGGTGGCCTACCTGATGCCGTTCATGGAGGCCGAGAAGGCCAAGTCCGGCAATCAGGCGCCCCGCGGCAAGGTCGTCATGGCCACCGTCAAAGGCGACGTTCACGACATCGGCAAGAACATCGTCGGCGTCGTCCTCGGCTGCAACAACTACGACGTGGTGGACCTGGGCGTCATGGTGGCCGCGGACAAGATCCTCGACGCGGCGAAGAACGAAAAGGCGGACATCGTGGGCCTCTCCGGCCTGATCACGCCCTCACTCGACGAGATGGTGCACGTTGCGCGCGAGATGGAGCGCCGCGGAATGAAGACGCCGCTGCTCATCGGAGGGGCGACGACGTCGAAGCTGCACACCGCGGTCAGGATCGCTCCCCGCTATACGTCCGCGACGGTCCACGTGCTCGACGCCTCCCGCGCCGTCGGCGTCGTCAGCTCGCTCCTGAGCAGCGAGAAGCGCCCCGAGTTCTCCGCGAAGGTCTCGGCGGAGTACGCGAAGCTGCGCGCCGGGCAGGAGGCCCGGCAGGGAGACCGGGTGCTGCATTCGCTCGACGACGCACGCCGGCGCAGGCCGCGGCTCAGCTATCAGCCGGTCCGCCCGCCGTTCCTCGGCGCGAGAATCCTCGAGGACGTCCCCCTCCAGTCGATCGAGCCGTTCATCGACTGGGGTCCGTTTTTCCAGACCTGGGAGATGCGCGGCCGCTTCCCGGCCATCCTCGACGAGCCTCGCGCCCGCGAGCTCTACGACGACGCCCGCAAGCTCCTGAAGGAGATCATCGAGAAACGGCTGCTGCGCGCACAGGCTGCGTATGGTTTCTGGCCCGCCAACGCTGCCGGTGACGACATCGAGCTGTACACCGATGAAAGCCGCACCGGGAGCCTGGCCGTGCTGCACACGCTCCGGCAGCAGCAGGAAAAAAACAACGATCAGCCGCAGCTCGCGCTGGCCGACTTCGTCGCGTCCAAAGGAGTGGCGGCGGACTACGTGGGCGCATTCGCCGTGACGGCAGGCATCGGCGTGGACGAGCTGGTGGCCCGCTTCAATCGCGACCATGACGACTACAACGGCATCATGACCAAGGCCCTCGCAGACCGGCTGGCCGAGGCGCTCGCGGAGAAGCTGCACAAGGATGTGCGGGCGGAGTGGTACGCGCCCGGCGAGACGTTGTCGAGCGAGGAACTGATCGCGGAGAAGTATCGCGGCATCCGCCCCGCGCCGGGTTACCCGGCCGCTCCCGATCACACCGAGAAGGGCCTGATCTTCGAGCTCCTCGGGGCCGGGCGGGCCGGCATTCAGCTGACCGAGTCGTTCGCCATGATGCCGGCGGCTTCAGTCAGCGGACTCTATTTCGCTCATCCCGAAGCCCGTTACTTCGCGCTCGGCAGGATCGGACGCGATCAGGTCGCCGATTACGCAAAGCGCAAGGGAATGCCGCTTGCGGACGTCGAGCGCTGGCTCGGCCCGGTGCTGGCGTACGAGCCGGAAGAGACTCCGGTCGCCGCAGTCTCCCGCTGAAGGTGTGAAACGGCGCCTTCTACTGGGCGCCTTCACGGCCCGGCATGGCGTTGACCTGCCTGGTCACCACTTCCTGGAACTGTCCGACCGGTGAGTCGAACTGCACCGCCAGCCGGAGCGTCACGGGGCCGTTCGCGCCCATGATCGACGCATCGTCGATCATTGCCGGCACCCAGAACTCGACCACCTGGAAGGTGTCGGGCGCGACCACCGTCTGGAACGGACGCGACGTCGTCTCCACGCGATAGGCGCCGTAGCCCATCGAGTTGACCGTCACGGTCTTCATCGTGATCGGCTCCGCGGAGCGATTGGCGACGCGCAGCTGATACCGGATCGGGATGGCGCCTTCCACGTGCCTGGCCACGGCCGGCACGGCGCTGACCTGCTCGATCAGGATCTCTGGTTTGACGATGTCGACTGTGGCCCGGCCAAGACCGCTGTCGGACTTCATCGACGCGCACGCGACTGTGAAAAGAGCGACAGCCAGGATTCCGACCGATTTGGGCATGACAGCCCTCCTGACGAGGCCGCAACGCAAACACGAAGGGGAGCGATTCCGCCCCCCTTCGTAGACTTCGAAACGTAACGTTCTTCACTTGACGTACTTCAGCATCTCTTTGGCCGTGGCCACGTCGCGACCGCTCGGATCGAGCGCGATGTACTTCTCGAGATTCGTCTTCGCGTCGGCGTTCTTGCCGGCCCGTACGTACAGCATCCCGAGCTCGTAATACGCCGGGGCGAACGCCTCGTCGGCGACGATGGCCTGCCTCAGCAGCGGCTCCGCGTCCTTGTCCTTACCGCCGTTGATGGCGCGAGCGGCGTCGTTGAAAAGGAGGGCCGCGTTGGCCGGCAGTTTTCCCTTCACCTCGGCGGCCCTGGCCTTGTCGCCGGTGGCGGTATACGCCTCGAAGAGCACCGCGTACATGTCGGTGTCATCGCTGTCGAGCTCGATGGCCTTGTTCGCGGCGACGATGGCCTCCGGATACTTCTTGGTGCGAGCCTGGACCTTGGCGATGGCGCGCCAGCCGGCCTGCAGATCGGGCTTCGCCGCGACGGCTTCCTGGAACTTGGCCAGCGCTTCGGCGTCCTTCCCCTCATTCGCGAGCTGAGCGCCGTCGTTGAAGGCGGCCACCGAGGGATCAACCCTGATCTCGCTGGCCGGGACGGTTGCGGCCGCTGCCGCTGCCGAGGTCAGCTCGACGTCCTTCACGTTCGGCTCGCCGATCCTGAGCTTGATGACCTCTTCGTACGAGCGATAGCCGGGCGCGGCGTAGGTGAACTTGTACCGGATCGTACCGTTGAGCACGGCAACCGCGTACGAGCCGTCCTTCTTCACCTTGCTGTCGGCCTTGTAGGTCATCGCCTCGGTGGCGACGACGTTGACCGTCGCATCCGGGATCGGCTTCTTGGTCACGGCATCGAGGACCTTCCCGGTGATGCGCGCCTGGGTCGCAAACGCGTTGGCCGCGAATGCGAGCGCGAAAAGAGTCAGCGCGAGTGATCTACGCATGGTTCCGTCTCCTGTTAGTTATCTGAAGTGTCTCCCGACTGTAACGAAGAAGGTTTGTAGCCCATTTCCGCAATGAGCTCAACCGCGACCATCACACCTGTTTTCCCCTCCGATGGAGCGCCGCCAACCGGCGGCGGCTTTCGGTCTGCCGGCCGCCGAGTCAGCGGCGCGCCACACTGCAAACCCTTAATCCAGGGTCAGATAGGTCTGGTCCTTGAGGCCGCGCTCATAGTCCTGAAGCAGGCGCATCCCTTCGGTCGGCTTGACCCGGTCCTGCTTGATGGCGGCGTCGATCTGGGCCTTCATCCGCTTCTCGAGGTCGCGCCAGTCGTATTGCGTCATGGCCAGGACCTCCCCGATCGGCTGCCCGGGGATCTCTTCCTCGATGTAGAAGCCGCTGTCCTCGTCCTCGTCGAGGAACACGTGCACCTCGTTGACGCGACCGAACAGGTTGTGGATGTCGCCCATGATGTCCTGGTAGGCGCCGGTGAGGAAGATGCCGAGGTAGTACGGCTGGCCGTCGCGGAGCTCGTGGAGAGGAAGCGTTTCGCGGACATCGTTCAGATCGATGTACTTCGAGACCTTCCCGTCGGAGTCGCAGGTGATATCGACGAGCGTGCTCTCGAGCTGCGGCCGCTCATTCAGCCGGTGAATGGGAACGATCGGGAAGAGCTGGCCGAGCGCCCAGTGATCGAGCAGGGACTGGAACACTGAGAAGTTGCAGATGTGCTGATCGGCCAGCTCGATCTTGAGATTCTTGATGTCCTCCGGCACGTCCGCCGGATCGAGGCGCTCGGCGATCTTCTGGATGCGCTCGGCGACCTGCCAGAACAGCGACTCCAGCCTGGCCTTCACATCGAGGTCGAGCAGGCCGAGCTCGAACATGGTCTGAGACTGCTCTTTGATCTGCACGAGGTCGTGAAAGGCCTCGTTGAGGTGGGCCTCGGAAAGAGTGCGATCAATGTCGATCAGCTCGCGGATGAGCTTGTGATCGGCGGCGCGCATCTCCCGAGGCTCGACTGGAGTCTTCTCGATCGCGCCGAACGCCTGAACGACCAGGACCGAGTGATGGGCGACGATGGCGCGTCCCGACTCCGACACGATGTTCGGGTGCGGCACCTTCTCGTCGTCGCAGATGTCCATGATGTTGTACACGATGTCGTTCGCGTACTCCTCGATCGAGTAGTTCATCGAGGAGTGGAACGTCGAGCGCGAGCCGTCGTAGTCGATGGCCAGTCCGCCTCCGACGTCGATGTACTCCAGCGACTGTCCGAGCTTGTGCAGCTTGGCGAAGTACATCGCCGCCTCGCGCACGGCGCGTTTGATGGTCAGGATGTCGGGAATCTGGGAGCCGATGTGGAAGTGGAGCAGCTTGAACGCGGACTCCATCTGCGCCTCGCGCAGGATCTCCATGGCTTCCAGAATCTCGGCTGTGGAGAGACCGAACTTGGCGTGCTCGCCGCCTGACGTAGCCCATTTTCCGGCGCCCTTCGACAGCAGGCGCACGCGCATCCCGATCCACGGCTGCACGTTCATCTCCGCCGCGATCCGGGTGATGGCCCGCACCTCGGACAGCTTCTCGGCGATGAGGATGACTTTCTTCCCCAGCCGGCGGCCGAGCAGGGCCATGCGGATGTAGCTGGCGTCCTTGTAGCCGTTGCAGACGATCAGCGACTCGGGGTCGCTGTGCACGGCCAGTCCGGCGAAGATCTCCGGCTTCGAGCCCACTTCCAGCCCGTAGTTGTACGGCTTGCCCGCGTCCAGAATCTCCTCGACGACCTCGCGCAGCTGGTTGACCTTGATCGGGAAGACTCCGCGGTACATGCCCTGGTACTTCTGCTCGGCGATGGCGCGGTTGAACGCGTCGTTGAGAGTCTGAACGCGGTGGCGGAGCAGGTCCTGAAAACGGATGAGCAGGGGCGTGTTGAGGTTGAGGATCCGCGCCTCCTGCAGCACATCCATGATGGGGATGGCCACGCCCTTTTCCTGAAGAGGGGAGACGGTGAGATCGCCCCCGCCGTTCACGCCGAAGTATCCACCGCCCCAGCGGTCGATCATGTAGAGGGATGAGGCATCCTCCACGCTCCAGTCGCGCTGCTTCTGTTCGACAAACTCCTCGGTGTGCGTGGTCAACTCTGGCCTGTTCCCCTCCGCGCAAAGAATAGTCCGAAAAGTTTCTCAGGCGCGCGAGAATTCCGCGGCGTCGATGGCTTCTATCTCCGCCGCGGTCAGAGCGACCTTGACCGCTCGCCTTTCGAGCGCACCCACGCCAGGACCACGGCGTACGGCGAGGCCTCGTGCGCTCTCGCGATCTCCGCGACGACCGCCAGCTTCGGCAGTCTCTTCGACAGCCTGCCGCCGCCAACGGGGCTGTAGGCGAGAAAGACCACCCCCCGCCTCTCGCACTCGGCCACGACGCCGTACCCCGCCCGGCTGACCGGCAGGCGCGTCCCGTCCCGAGTCATTCCGAGCGTAGCGAGGAATCCGGGTGGCCGGGTGGTGCGACGTACCTCCCTACCGCCCAGATCCCTCGCTACGCTCGGGATGACACCTACAACAGTTCCCTCAGCCTCGCGTACCCCGCCCGGCTGACCGGCAGGCGCGTCCCGTCCCGAGGTCGATGGCGGCATGCAGGACACGGCGCGCCGTGTCCTCGCCGGGACGACCCTTGATCGACAGCGGCATCGCGCCGAAGCCGATGGGCGGAAGGTTCGGGAGCGTCATTCCGGATGACTCACGCGAACCCCGGCGGCGTCTTCGTGTGGTGATCGGTCGCCGCCTGATAGTTGATGGCGACATTCATCAGGACGTTCTCGTTCGTCGGCGCGGCGTTGAATTGAATCGACGTCGGCAGTCCGTTCTCGCCGAAGCCGTTGGGCATGGCGATGGCCGGCGCACCGAGCAGGTTCATGCTGGCGATGATCGGCGCCCCGCTGCTGAAGTCCTTGTACACGTCGTTGAAGTCCGGCCCCACCGGGTACGCGACGGTCGATCGCGTCGGCGCGACGATGAGATCCACTTTCTGGAACACGTCGAGAAGCGCGGCGCGGATTCTGGCCCGGATGCGCTGGGCACGGAGGTAGTCGATGGCCAGTGTGGCGGCCTGCGCGAAGCCTCCGATCTGATCGGCCTTTGCGCGAAGGAGCTTCGCTCGCCCGTCGCGGATCAGGTCCTCGAACGCGCTCGCCCCCTCGGCGTCCACGATCACCGAGACGGTCGGACCGTACGGCAGGTCGGGGTAATCGATGTCCTTGACCGTGTGCCCGAGGACACGGAGGGCATCGAGCGACCGGAAGAAGTTGTCGCGAACGGCCGGCTGCACCTTCTCGTGCGTGCTCCTGACCACCCCGACCGTCACCGAGCGGCGATTGCCGAGATGCGCCGCGCTGCTGATCCAGCGCGCCCGCCCGGGGATCTGCTGGTAAACGCCACGCGTGGTCGGATCCTTCTCGTCTTCACCCATGATCACGCGCAGGATGTCGTTGCAGTCGCTCGCCGTGCGCGCCATCGGGCCGATCTTGTCGAGCGTCCAGCACAGCGCCATCGCCCCATAGCGCGACACCGCCCCGTACGTCGGCCGCAACCCGGTGACGCCGGAGAATGCGGCCGGTGTCAGGATCGAGCCCGATGTCTCGCTCCCGATGGCCCACGGGACGAGTCCCGCCGCGACCGCGGCACCAGGTCCGCACGATGAGCCTCCCGACCAGAACTCGGTGTTCCACGGCGTGCGACCCGGTCCGGTGAACGACGCGTCGGCGTTGTTGTAGCCGAAGCCGCCGGCCAGCTCGACCATGGCCAGCTTCGCCACGAGCACGCCTCCCGCCGCGGTGACGCGCTCGACGACCGTGGCGTCGTGATCGAAGACCTGGTTGCGATACGGCTCGGCGCCCCACGTCGTCGGAATCCCCCTGGTCGCGAGCAGGTCCTTGACTCCGTACGGGATGCCGAGGAGGGGGCGGTTGGCGACGTTGCCGGCGGCGATGTCGCGGTCGGCTGCCTCCGCTTCCCGCATGGCCCGCTGGCCAGTCAAGGTGACCAGGGCGCCCAGGCGCGGACCGTGTCGCTCGAGCCGGTCGAGATAGAAACAGGTCAACTCCACGGACGACACCTCTCTGGCGCGAAGCATCGCCGCGAGCTCGTCCAGCGTCGCGAATGGGTTGATGGCCATCAGCGCTTCGCCAGCGCAACGAACGTGAAGTCCGGCTCGTCCGCGTTCACGAGCTTGAACGCGCGTAGCCGCTCGAGAAGTGAAACGTATTCGCGGAAATCTGCGCGAACTCGTTCCATCTCCTCGGCGGTGAGATAGCTGCCGGACTGCGCTCGCACGACATCCGCGAGCTCGGCCGCAAGCCGGGCCGGGGCGCCTCCCTCCTCACCGCCGCTCACGGAAACCATCGGCAGGGCCACGCTCGCCGCGGCCACGGCCTTCGCAAAGTCCCGCCGGCTTGTTCCCGACATCACTCCTCCGTCACGATCTGACCTGTTTGACCACGACCTTACCAGGGGGCGTGGAGCGCTCTGGTTTGCGATTCTACTGGGCGGGCTTCCCCGGACGCGCCTCGTTCTTCGCTTTCTGACCGGCCTTCTGCAGCGCCACGCCGGCCTTCTCGACCGCTTCGCCGGCCTGATACTTCACTTCGCGGCCAACCTCTCGCGCGCCGGCGGCCACCTTCTGTCCCGCCTCCGATTGCTGGACGCGCTCGGCTGCATCTCTGGCGGCCGTGGTGGCCTTCTTCGCGCTGTCGGCCGCGCGTTCCGCCGCCGCCATCGCCTCATCAGCCGTGGGCGCCTTCACGTCGACGTTGCAGCCGAGAGCAACCAGCAGCAGGGCCCCCGCAAAAGCGATTCTCTTCATTCGCAACCCCTCTCTCCAGCAAGCAAGCGATGAGCCGGATCGAAACAATCAAGGCACTCCGGCTGTTCGTGACGCCACATGAGTCCTGACCGCCTCATTCAGGGCATGGCGCGGAACGGCGACTTCCGCATCCTCGCTGCCCAGACTACCAAGACTGTCGACACCGCCAGGGAGATTCTCGATCTCTCGCCGGTCGCGGCCGACGCGCTCGGACGCGCTCTCACCGGCTCGCTCCTTCTGGCGCGGCTGCTCGACAAGGACGTGCGAAACCAGTACGTGACCCTGCGGTTCGACGGCGCCGGCCCTCTTGGTCTGGTCATCGCCGAAGCCAACGTGACCGGCGCGGCGCGCGGCTTCGTCGCCAATCCGGCCCCCCCTGACGCGACGCTTGACGTGCCTCGCGCCATCGGCCGCGGCATGCTCACCGTGGTCCGCGGAACACCGCCGGTCGGACGGCCGTACACCTCGCAGGTCACACTGGAGGGAGCCGGCGTCGCGCAGGAGCTGACCCGATTCCTGGCCCGTTCCGAGCAGATCTCCTCGGCCGTGCTCCTTGGAGTCCTCAATCGGAGAGAAGGCGTCGCCGCCGCCGGCGGAATCATCATCCAGGCATTTCCCCACGCCACCGAAGAGTCGCGCGCGCACATCGAGCGGCTCATCACCGACGCTCCGCCGCTGTCGACACTGCTCGAGAAGATGCCGATCGAGGACGTGGTCGCGCAGGTCCTGACCGGCGTCGACTACAAGCAGATTGACGCGAGCTTCAACGTGCCGCTGAGCTACACGTGCACCTGCAACCGCGAGCGCGCGCTGGCACCCCTCGCGCTTTTCTCGAACGAGGAGCTCGAGGAGATGATCGAGGAGGGCGGGTCGGAGGTCGTCTGCCAGTTCTGCGGACGCAAATACTCGTTCACCGCCCACGACATCCGCGCGCTGACGTCGAAGGGCGACGCTTGAGGGGCCTCGGGCCTCAGGGGGGCGCGGGCAGGCTTTCCAGCAGGCGCTGGTAACGCGGATCGGATCTGACGGACGCATAGTCTGCGTCGCTGCCGAGGTGCGCGTGATCCTTGTAACCGAGCTGGATTGCGCGCTCGAGCGCCGCGAGGGCATCGTTGCGCCGCCCGAGCCGCGCCCGTGCCGCACCGAGGTTGTACCAGGAGCGGACGTCGTCCCTGATGGCCACGGCGACGGCCAGAACGGCAGCCGCCTCGCGGTATCGCGCGCGGGGGAACAACTCCTGCGGCAGGTAAAAGGACGCATGCACGAGGATCGATTCGAGAACGCGTTGGGCTGCGCCGCCCTCGTACGAGGGCTGGGCAGCTCGTTTCTGAAGGCCCGCGATCTCGAGACTCCGCACCAGAGCCGGCTCGACCATCACCTCCTCGGCTCCGATCCGGTTCAGCATGGCGTACGCGCGCTGGACGGTCCGCGCTTCCCAGTCATTCCACCGCTTCTCATCGCGCTCGGCGCGCTGCGTCTCGCGGTCGGCCCTCAAGGCTTTGGAGCGTGTTGAAGCCGCGGTGACATCGCGGAGTCCTTCGAACGTCCGGACGAGCATCTCCCACTGGCGAGCCGAGTCGAGCTTCTTTCCTTCGCGCTCGAGGGTCTCCGCTCGCGCTGATTCGGCGGCATACGTCTCATCGATGAGGCGTTGGTCACGCGCCCGCAGCTCCCGCTTCATGGCCACGATCTCCATCCAGCGGATGGCGGCGGCGGCCAGGGGCTTCGGCATCCACGAATGGCCTCCGGGAAAGATCTCCAGCCGATGAAGAGCCTTCTTCGACGCCATCAACGCGTCGAGCCGCAGCATCTCGTCATGGTTGAAGTCGCGGACGCCGGCGGCGCCGAAATGGGCGAACTCGATCTTCTCGACGGGGATCCCCGCATCTCGCCGTCCGCCCGCCGAAATGACGCCGGCGATTCCACCGGTGGTCTGCGCGAGCGCCCACGACAGCACGGCTCCGCCCGAGAATCCGGCCGCATAGATCCGGCCCGGATCGCTCGCGTAACGGAGGTTCGCCTCGGGCCACATCGCCTCGAGCGCCTTCTGATTCGGCTCCATCGGTCCGTCGCTCCGTGTGTTGTTCGAGCTCAGGATGATCCAGCCGTGCGCCTCGGCGGGCTCGCGGAAGATCTCGGCGGCGAAGGTGCCGCGTCCACGCGAGTCGAAGATCAGGAGGAGCGGCCACCTGCGATCCGCTGAATAGGCCGGCGGAAGAAAGAGCGTGTACGTCTGGGATGGATCGCTCTGGCAGGCGACGTTCTCCACGAGCCTGCCGCGCGGCGTGGATTCGCCTGCCGGCAACGCCAGGAGCGACAGCACGATGAGGAGCGGCATCGGGCTCATGGTATCGCCACAGGCCGTACACTAGCGCGATGCGCTCGGTCATCACCGGCTCCGGCATCGGCATCCCGAAGAACGCGGTCAGCAACGAGGTCCTGGGGCGCGTCATGGACACGACGGACGAATGGATCCGGACGCGCAGCGGCATCGAGCAGCGCTACTACGCCGATCCGGGTGAAGGCTCGGCCGACCTGGGGATCAGAGCGGCGGCCGCGGCTCTTGCGGCGGCGAACCGCACGCCGGCGGACATCGACGCCGTCATCTTCGCCACCATGACGCCGAACCACTTCTTCCCCGGCAACGGCCCGCTCGTGCAGGCGAAGATGGGATTCAGCGAGTCGACCCCGACGTACGACATCCGCCAGCAGTGCTCCGGGTTTCTGTACGGGCTCGATCTGGCCGACTCGCTGATCCGGAGCGGCAAGCACCGGCGCGTGCTGCTCATCGGCGGCGACGTTCACACGCCGTTCATGCCGTGGGAGAACGGGTGGGACATCACGATCGGCCGCACAGACCGTGAGGTCACCCCGGAGGAGTACGCGGCGAACACGAAGATCCGGGACAGGACGGTGCTGTTCGGTGACGGAGCGGGCGCGGTGGTCGTGGAGCGCTCCGACGATGAATCGCGCGGGATCATCGCCACCAGGCTTTACACCGACGGGTCCAACATCGAGGCTCTCTATGTAAAGGGCGTCGGTTTCCGTCTGCGGCCCTACGTGTCGAAGGAACAGATCGACGCGGGCGATCCGATTCCGACCATGGAGGGGCGCGAGGTCTTCAAGGAAGCCGTTTCGAGGATGCCCCAGGCCGTGCGCGCCGTCTGCGAGAGCGCCGGCATCGGCGTGGCCGACATCGAGCTCCTCCTGATTCACCAGGCGAACCTGCGCATCGTGGAAGCCGTCGCCAAGCAACTGGGCCTCCCGCCGGAGAAGGTCCCGCACAACATCGAGCGGTACGGCAACACCACCGCCGGCACTTTGCCGATCCTCTTCCACGAGTGCGTGGAGTCCGGCCGGATCAGGCCGGGGATGCTGATCTGCTTCACGGCGCTCGGCTCCGGGCTGCACTGGGGCGCCGCGCTGTACCGGGTATAGCGACCGCGTTGGGGCATCCCCTCTACTCGCGCAGGTAGCGCTCCATCAGGTCGGCGCTGCTGGTCATGGCGCGAAGCTGAATCCAGTACGCGCGCGCGTACATGATGATCGTGGCAACGGAAAGCGCGTCGTGCAGCCAGCGCGGAGTCTTCCCGCTACCCACTCCGCCGCCGGTGATGAACGTGACCATCAGCACGAGCATGGCGTAGGTCGCCGCCGGCGAGACCTTCATCGTGAGTGCGCGTGTCTCGCGGTGAACCGCCCCTTCGGCCTCGGTTCCACGCGTCTGGTCTTTCAGCTGCCTTCCCGTGCCGATGAAGAAAAACAGCGTCATTGACTGGGAAAAGAGACCGACCACGACCGTGGTGAGGGCGAACATGATGTGCTGCGCCGCCTGAACGGGCGAAGCGAGAAAGCCGGTCACCATCGTGACGATGAGTCCGGCGATGGTGAGCAGCGTGGTGATGAGGAGGAACTGAGCCATGCCGCCCTATAATCGCCCGCCGTGGCGGAGAAGACCAGCTATCGCGACGCCGGCGTGGACATCAACGCCCAGGATCAGGCTCTGCGCGAGGTGCGCCGAATCGTCCGCGACACGTTCACGCCGAACGTGATGTCGGACATCGGCTCGTTCGGCGGGCTGTTCCGCGCGTCATTCGACGGCGTGGAGAAGCCGATCCTGGTCTCGTCGACCGACGGCGTCGGCACCAAGCTTCGCGTCGCGCAGGCCATGAAGATCCACGACACCGTCGGCTACGACCTGGTCTGCCACTGCGTGAACGACATCCTCGTGCAGGGCGCGCGGCCCCTCTTCTTTCTCGACTACTACGCCACGGGACGGTTGCGCCCCCCGGTCATGGCGGACGTGATCCGCGGCATGGCCCTGGCCTGCCGTGAGAACGGGACCGCGCTGATCGGCGGCGAGACCGCCGAGATGCCCGGCTTCTACGGCGACGACGACTACGACGTGGCCGGATTCATCGTCGGTGTCGTCGACGAGAAGAACCTCATCACCGGATCCGCCGTCCGCGAGGGCGACGTGCTGATCGGGCTCCCTTCGGCCGGTTTGCACACGAACGGATATTCGCTGGCCCGCCGCGTCCTCATCGAGAAGATGGGTCACGACTATCAGACCGTGCTGCCGGAGATCGGAAAAATCGGCGAGGCTCTGCTCGCCCCGCACATCTCCTACCTCAAGCCGCTGATGCCGCTCGTCGAGAAGGGCGCGTTTCAGGCGCTCGCACACATCACCGGCGGCGGATTCACCGACAACCTCCCGCGTGTGCTTCCGCCCGGCCTGGACGCACGGGTCAAGCTCGGCTCATGGCCTGTGCTGCCGATCTTCCGCCTCATCTACGAGGGAGGAAACGTGGAGCCCGAGGAGATGCTGCGCGTGTTCAACATGGGAATCGGCATGGTGCTGATCGTGGCGAAGGAGCAGGTCGACGTCGTCGCGAAGCACTTCGCGCACATCGGCCAGAAGTGCTACTTCATCGGAAACGTGGTGAAAGGCTCGGGCCTGGTCGCCTACGACAGCCCTCCGGCCGGCTTCGCAAGCTGGATCGAATGATTCGTCTGGCGGTGCTGCTGTCGGGCCGCGGCTCGAACTTCGCCGCGATCCACGACGCGGTGGAGCGGGGCCTCATCGACGCGGAGATCGTGGCCGTCGTTTCCAATCGCGAAGACGCCGCCGGCATCGCCAGAGCGAAGGAGTGGGGCCTTGCGACGCACGTCATCGATCATCGCTCGTTCCGTTCGCGCGCCGATCACGAAGCGGAGGTGCTTGGCGTCCTCTCCGAGGCGCGCTCCGACTTCATCGCACTGGCCGGCTACATGCGGCTGCTCGGCTCCTCATTCATCGACGCATACCGGAATCGCATCCTGAACATTCATCCCTCGCTGCTGCCGGCGTTCCCGGGAGTCGATGCGCAGGCCCAGGCCATCTCGCACGGCGTCAAGGTCTCCGGATGCACGGTCCACTTCGTCGACGAAGGCCTCGACGCCGGCCCGATCCTGGTGCAGCGCGGGGTGGCGGTGCATGACGACGACGATGCAGCCACTCTTTCCGAGCGCATCCTCATCGAGGAGCACCAGGCCTACGTCGAGGCCCTGCAGATCGTGGCGAGCGGCCGCTATCGAATCGAAGGGCGACGCGTCAAAAGGACGTAGGCTCAGGGCCTCGGGCCTCGGGCCTCGGGGCGCAGAGGTGAACACACCAAAGTCGTCTTCCGTCCCCTGAGGCCTGAGGCCTGAGGCCCGAGGCCTGGAGCAGCAACTCAGAACGGCCAGAAAGCCCGCCAGGCCGCCTGCTTCTCGACGGCCGCGCCGGCCACCGCGGGGACCTTGTTCTGACTCTCACCGGCTGTCACGACGATCGTGCCGGCAGGCTGACCGGCCTTCACCGGCGCCGCCAGCGTGCCGCCGGAGAACGCCACTTTCACGCTCTTTTCCTCGCCCCGCTTCACCAGTGCCTTGACGTCTTCCGCCGCCACGACGGGAACGGTCTCCGCGCGGCCCTTGCTGACGGTGGCCTGTCCGACGACCGTCCCCTTCTGCACCGCCGTGACGATCCGGTACTGCGAAAACGCCTCGTTGAACAGGCGGCTGGCGATGCCGAAGGAGCTGAGCGGTCCGCGGGGCGGCTTCGCTCCCATCACGACCGCAACGAGCTCGAGATCGCCGCGTTTGGCCGACGCCGTGATGCAGTATCCGGCCGGGACGGTGTATCCGGTCTTGATGCCGGTGGCATCCGCCATGTAGTTCGGCCTCTTCGGGTTGACGAGGTGATTCGGGTTGTAGATTCGCTCCAGCGTTCCGTTGCGGAAGTCCATCTCCGGAATCACCGCGAGCTGGCGCATGAACGGATGTTTCATCAGCTCGATCCCGGTGATGGCGAGGTCGTGTGCACACTGGACGTCGTTTCGCGAGGGGTCTCTGGCGGGAAGTCCGTGCGGGTCGAAGAACCTGCTGTGCTCGAGTCCGAGCTGCTCGGCCTTCTGATTCATCAGGTCGGCGAATCCCTCGCTCGACCCGCCGATCCTGTCGGCCAGGGCCTGCGCGGCGTCGTTGGCGGAGTGGACCATCGTGGCAATGACGAGGTTCTTCACCGGCCACGTGGCGCCGTCCCGAAGATAGACCTGTGAGCCGCCCATCCTGCTCGCATTCGGCGAGACAACGATCGGCGTGTCCCACTGCAGACGACCTGCCGCGATCTCATCGAGCGTGACGAGTAGCGTCATCATCTTCGCCATCGATGCTGTGGGCAGAGGCAGATGCTCGTTCTCCGCGAAGAGCACCCGGCGCGTGGCCGGCTCGATCACGTACGCGGACGTGTAGCCCTTACCGGTGGTGTCGACGGCCGGGCCCGCCGCCGTTTGATTTCCGGCCTCGTCCTGGCCGAAGAGCGGAATTGTGAAGAGGCTGACGGCGACCAATACAAGCAAACGCTTCATGAGAGAGACTCCTGGCTAACGTTGAAAGCGCCGTTTTGCATGGCGCATACCATCGACTTCGAGAGGTGGGGACAGCGACTCGCGCCCGTCAGCGGGCTGATCAGGGATGGCCTGACCTCCCACTCAGCGAGCGGTCGCTTTCTCCTGCTTCTTCCCCGCACGCGAGGTGCGCGGGATCGAGCCGATGACCGTCCAGTCGTGCCTGTGGACGACGACCGGCTCCTTGGACTTGGGCCAGAGGTCGATCGGGATGTAGTAGTAGCCATCGCCGAGGACGCGCGATTTGATGGCCAGATCGCGCATGCTCTTGCAGAGCCCCTTCTTGCCGCGGATTGCGCTCCGCTCGACCACCACTCCGGTGGTCTCCCCCACTCCCTGGTAGATACTGATCTCCGCGCAGAGAGAATTCACTAACGTCATTTCAACAGCTCCGTTGTTTCCGAGGACAAAGTGATCCCTGCTGGTTCCTAGCAATAATCGATCCAGTGGAGCCCGCCACGCTTAGAATCCCGCCCATGCCCAAGGTCAGCCTCGGCACGCTCATCGCCGACGCCCGCGATGTCGTCTGGGGCGCCCGCCGCAGGCTCCTCCTCGGGATGCCGCTCATGGCCGTCAACCGGCTCTCCGGCATCGTTCTCCCCGGCACGACCAAGTTCCTCATTGACGAGGTCATCACCAAAGGCCGCCACGACATCCTCTGGATCATCGTCACCGTCGGCGCGGTGGCATCGGCCATCTCCGCGATCACCGACTACGCGCTGGCCCAGATTCTCGGCCTGGCCGCGCAGCGCTCCATCACCGACCTGCGCAAGAAGATTCAGCAGCACGTGCAGCGTCTTCCCGTCGCCTACTTCGACTCCACGAAGACCGGCGTGCTGGTCTCGCGCGTGATGAACGACGCGGAAGGGATCCGGAACCTCGTCGGCAGCGGTCTGGTGCAACTCATCGGCGGCCTGATCACGGCGACGATCGCAATCGCCATCCTCTTCTACCTCAGCGCCAAGCTGGCCGCCCTGATCCTCGGTGCGCTGCTGATCTTCGCCGGGATCCTCTACTGGGCCTTCAGCACGGTGCGGCCGCTGTTCAAGAAGCGAAGCGAAGAGGCGGCCCAGCTCACCGGCCGGCTGTCCGAGACGATGTCCGGCATCCGGGTGGTGAAGGCGTATCGCGCGGAGCGGCACGAGGCGCGCGTGTTCACGCAGGGCGCGCATCGGCTTCTGCGCCATGTCCTCTCCACGATGCGGGTCGTCTCCGGCGTGGGCGCGCTCTCGACCCTGCTGGTCGGCGCGGTGGGCCTGATCGTCATGCTGGTCGGTGCACGCGAGGTACTGGCCGGGCGGATGACGATCGGCGATCTGATCTCGTTCACGCTTTATCTCGCGCTCGTCGTGGGGCCGGTAGCGCAGATCGTGTCGATCGGCACACAGCTGTCCGAGGCGTTTGCGGGGCTGGAGAGGATGCGGGAGGTGATGGGAGAGCGGACCGAGTTCGCGGACGATGCCGCCAGGCGGCCGATGACCACGGTCCGCGGAGACGTGGAGTTCCGCGACGTCTGGTTCGAATACAGCGCAGGCTCGCCTGTGCTGAAGGGCGTGAGCTTCCAAGCCCCGGCCGGAAAGTCGGTCGCGCTCGTCGGCCCTTCCGGCTCAGGAAAGAGCACGCTGGTCTCGCTCGTGGCCGCATTCCACAGGCCCACGACGGGGGCGATCCTCATCGACGGCGTCGACCTCACGGCGGTCCGTCTGGCCGACTATCGAGGACAGATCGGCCTCGTGCCGCAGGACTCGTTTCTCTTCGCCGACACCATCGCCTCCAACATCCGCCTCGGCAATCCCAAAGCGGGATCCGACGCCATGCTCGCCGCCGCGCGGATCGCTCACGTCGACGAGTTCGCGGAGAAATTCACGGAACGGTACGAAACGATCGTCGGCGAGCGAGGTGTCAAGCTCTCGGGCGGACAGAAGCAGCGCGTGGCCATCGCCCGGGCCATCATCGCCGATCCGCGCATCCTGATCCTCGACGAGGCTACCTCGTCCCTCGACAGCGAGAGCGAGGCGCTGATTCAGGACGGCCTCAATCAGCTGATGAAGGGGCGTACGTCCTTCGTGATCGCGCACCGGCTCTCCACGATCCGGAACGCCGACCAGATCCTCGTTCTCGAAGACGGCCGGATCGTGGAGCGCGGAGCGCACCGGGAGCTCATGGCCATGGGCGGCCGCTATCGCGCGCTCTACGAGAAGCAGTACGGCGTCGCGATGAACCGCTTCGTGAACCAGGGTGAGGAGCTGGAGGATTTCGAGATCGCCGATCGACCTACGATCTGAGTTCTACGTTCCAGTACGCCTCGTCCAGGAAGTTCTTCCAGATGTCGGGGAAGTTGCGCCCCTGCAGCCGGTGCAGCGGATGCCACCGCGGGCGGACCGGGTGCCGGATCAGCTGTACGGAGCATTCGCTCAGCAGCTTGTTGCCCTTCTTCACATTGCAGGGCAGACAGGCGCAGACGACGTTCTCCCAGCTCGACTTCCCACCGCGGGAGATCGGCACGACGTGGTCGAGCGACAGCTCGGACGACGAGAACTTCCTGCCGCAGTACTGGCAGCGATTGTGGTCGCGGAGATAGATGTTGCCGCGCGAGAACTTCACTTCCTGCCGCGGGAGCCGGTCGAACGACAGCAGTTGCACCACGTGCGGAATCAGGATGTTCCGGCTCGGGGTGACGACGAAGTTGTCACTCGGCTGGACGGGGATATCCATCCAGTTCTCGAAGTCGTACGTGCGGTAGGCGGAGTCGACCGCACGGACCTGGCCCTTGTACAGGAGGGTAAAGGCCCGGCGAACAGAGGTGATCTGAATTGCCTGGAAGACGCGGTTGAGAACCAGGACGTGGCCGTCGAGCATGACTACTCAGTTCGCTTGAACACGCCGCACGCGCTCCGTGTTTCCATGGGTGGTCGCTCGGGGTGTTACCGGGGCCAATCATACACCGGCGTTCGCGGTGGCCGGGGCGTCCTGAAGTTGCAAAAACGACTGATTTAGGACATAGTTAGCGGCAAGACGAATTCAGCCCAGCTCTTTCGAGTAGCACCGCATCAGTCGGATTGAAGCGGTGACGACAACAGGTACGTGAGACGCTTCCGCGCGCGAGACGCCGGGCGTTATGGGGTGGTTTTGGGAGGCATGTTTATGCGCGTTTTGTCACGGGTCGCTCTCGTCGTCGTCCTCCTCGCAGTATCTCTTCCCGTTCTGGCCGATCATCTGGTCGGCGATTGTCCGCTCACACTGGTCGGCGTCACGCCGAGCACGGACGAAACGGATTTCAACCTCTCGCCGCATGGCGTGTTCCGGAACGGGAATCTGGTGTTCGTGCTGCGCGGTCAGACGCTGACCACGTACACGGTCACCGCTCTCGGCGATCTGCAGATCGCGCGGGAGGATTTCCTCGGTGAACTGGCGGCGCGGGAGACCTCGGGCGGCACGGCGTACGCGAACGGACTCCTGTACGTGAGCAGCAGCGCGGGCCTGGAGATCTTCGACCTGCGCAACGTGCGTCCAGGCGGCAGCGCGCCGGCTCTCTTGTCGCGTACGCCGGGGCTGCACTACCGGCGCCTGGCCGTCAGCGGTTCAACGCTCGCGGGCCTCTTCCCGGCGACGGATCTGCCTTGTTACACGCGCGGCGGCGGGACGTGTTTCAACACCATTGACCTGTACAGCGTGGCCAGCCCCTCGATGGGCGCGATGAGAAACGGGACGATCAACTCGCAGCAGTTCTTCGGCTTCAACGACATCGCTTTCAATCAGGGATTCCTGTATGCCGCATCGGAGACCGGGGTCTTCGGCTTCAACGTCAATACTCCCGGCTCACCGTTCGGCGTGGCATCGCTCACGCTCAACCGGGCCACGTTCCTGGTCAGCAACACCACGAACCTGCTCGGTGTCGGCAACGAGGGATCGATCACGCTGTTCACGGTCGGCTTGAACGGTCTGCTCTCGCAGTTCGCAGTGTTCAATCTGCCGTTCGAGCAGATCGACCGCGCCAACCCGATCGTCTTCCACCCGCAGGCATGGCTCGATGACCAGAACGGCCGCCTCATCACGTTGATCGACGAGCTCAATCCGCAGACTCTGCGTCCGGCCCGGACGATCGCCTTCGATGTCTTCGATCTCACCGTCCCGATGTACGAGGGGTCATTCCAGCGCGGCTACGAGACGATCTCGCTCCTCTCGCCCGACGAGGTCAAGCACAACCCGACGGCGATCGGTCCGAACATCTTCGTCATCGGCGAGATCAGCGGCCTGCAGGCATACGGTGCGTGCGGCCAGATGACCGGCCGGATCGAGTACGACTCGCTCAACGCGCTGAACTGCGGTGGAGCCGAGATCCACGGATGGGTCACCGGTTCTCAGAAGATCGCCAACGTGGAGATCTTCCTCGACAACAGCTCGCTCGGACAGGCCACACTCGGCGGACCGCCGCGGATCGACGTGCCATCGCGTACGCCGGTTCAGACCTGGCGCATCAGCGTCAACCTCGACCAGACCGCGCGCGGTGAACGGACTCTGCGTGCCGTGGCCGAGGATGTCTTCGGCAACCGCCGTCAGGTGGCCATTCAGCGCGTCTTTTTCCCCGGCCCGGGCACGAACTGCTCGAACCGCCGTCGCGCCGTACGCTAGTCAACTCCGTCGTGGGGCGCGGGTGATCACACCCGCGCTCCATCCATCTCCTCGACGATCCTCAGCGCAGCATCCCGCCTGTTTTCCGCACCGGTGATCGGCCTTCCCACCACGATGTAGTCCGCTCCGGCTCGGATCGCCTCCGCCGGCGTCATCGTCCTCCTCTGGTCGCCGCTGTCGCTTCCCTGTGGCCGGATGCCCGGCGTGACGATCGTCAGCCCCGCTCCGCAGGCCTGCCGTATCGAAGCGATCTCGTGCGGCGAGGCGACGACGCCGCCGAGTCCGGCCGCGACCGAGAGCCGCGCCAGCCGCGCAGCGTGATCGACGGCCGGTCCGCTGAAGCCGATCGCGGCGAGCTCCCGCTCGTCCAGGCTGGTGAGAATCGTGACGCCGAGGACCATGAGGCCGTCCCGCGCGGCCGCGCGAAGCATCCTCTCCCCTCCCGTGGCGTGCACGCTCAGCATGGCCGCCCCCAGCGCTGAGGCCTCTGCCACCGCGTGCTGTACGGTATTGGGAATGTCATGGAGCTTGAGGTCGAGGAATACACGGGTACCGCCACCCACGACATCGCGCACGAGCGAGGGGCCGTTCGCGATGAAGGCCTGCAGGCCGATCTTGACGACGCCCACGCTCCCGCGAAGCTCGTCGATCAGCGCCATGATCTCGTCGCGCGTGGAGAAATCAGCCGCTACGATGAGCCGGTCAACCGATTGCATCAGAGCGATGATAAATGGCAGCCGCTGACAAGTGGACCGTGGCGCGCACTCTCGACGAGATCGGGCAGTACGTCGCGCTGAACGATCCGAACCGCTTCAAGGCCCGCGCATTCGAGCGCGCCGCACGCGCGGTCGAGGCGCTGGCCGGCGACTTCGGCGAGCTCGTCGCATCCGGGCGGATCTACTCCACCGCCGGGATCGGCAAGTCGATCGGGCCGATGATCGCGGAGATCGTCCAGACAGGCCGCTCGCGCTACCTGGAAGAGCTGCGCGCGCAATACCCGCCCGCGATCTTCGACCTGCTCAAGATCCCGGGGCTGGGCCTCACGAAGATCGCCGTCCTCCATTCACAGGTCGGCATCGCCTCGCTCGACGAGCTCGAGACGGCGGCGCGGGAAGGCCGGCTCGCGAAACTGCGAGGGTTCGGTGCGAAGACGCAGGCCAGGATCCTCGAGAACATCGGCAAGGCGCGCCGCCGCGAGTCGCAGTTCCTGCTTCCTGTTGGTCTCGAGGCGGGCGAGTGGCTGCGGCAGCGCGTCGCGGCGATCGACGAGGTCGCGGACACCGAGGTCGTCGGCAGCGTCCGCAGGCGGCTCGAGGTCATCCGCAACGTGAACCTGGCCATCGCCACGAATAACGCCGCGGCGGTTCGCAGGGCCCTGGCCGGAATCGTCGACCGCTTCGAGGCCATCGACGAGAACACCTTCAAGGGAACGGCGCGGCGGGAGATCGACGTCCTCTTCCATCTCTCGAACGTGAAGGACTTCGGCGCGACACTTCTCCGCACCACCGGCAGCGCAGACTTCGTCAGTGCGTTCGTCGAGAAAGCGGGGCGCTTCTCCGCGGCGCGAACCGAACAGGAGCTGTTCGAGAAAGCCGGCATCCCGTTCGTCGACCCTGAACGCCGCGAGTCCGCGGATGATCTGGGGCGAAAGAAACGCGTGCGGCTCGTCGAACCGAGCGATCTGCGCGGCACGTTCCACGTCCACACCACGTTCTCGGACGGCCGCAACACGGTCCGCGAGATGCTCATGGCGTCGCGCCAGCGCGGCTTCGACTACGTCGGCCTGTCGGACCACTCCAAGGCCGCCTACTACGCCGGCGGGCTCTCGGAGGACCGCGTCCGGGAGCAGCACCGCGAGATCGACGAGCACGCCGGCGAGGTCGCGCCGATGCGCGTCTTCCGCGGGACCGAAGCCGACATCCTCCCCGACGGGACGATGGACTACGGGGCCGGTCTGGCCATGTTCGACTTCGTCGTCGCGTCCGTGCACTCGCGTTTCAACATGCCCAGGGACGAGATGACCGCCCGCGTCCTGCATGCCATGGACGATCCTCACGTGACGTTCATCGGGCACCTGACCGGTCGCCTCCTGTTGTCGCGGGACGGATACACGGTCGACTACGACCGGATCTTCGACAAGGCGGCCGAGCGCGCCATCATCATCGAGGTCAATGGGAACCCGCGGCGTCTCGACGTCGACTGGCGGCATCTGCGCCGCGCCGTCGATCGCGGCGTCCTGCTGAGCATTCATCCCGACGCTCACTCCATCGCCGAGCTCGCGCACGTCATCAGCGGGACCTGGGTGGCGCGCAAAGCCGGCCTGTCACCGCGACAGATCTTCAACACCAGATCGCTCGAGGAGGTTACCGAGTTTCTAGGCCTTAGTCCCCTTAGTCCCCTTAGTCCTTAGGCCTTAGGCCTTAGTCCTTAGTCCTTAGGCGTTAGTCCTTAGGCGTTAGGCGTCGACCGAAAGGCCTGAACCTCCCCTAAGGCCAAACGCCTGAAAGGCCCAAGGCCTACTAAGGCCTAAGGACTAAGGACTAAGGCCTAGCGTTTGGCTGCGAACACGACCATCAGCGCGCGGGCGCTCTCCGGATCTCTCGCCGCGCCCATGATCGTCATCTGGCCGACTTTCAGGTTCAGCGTCGTCTTCATCAGCTGGGTGAGCTGCTCGTTCTGCAGTCGCGAGAGCTTGAAGTCGGTCACTCGAAGCGAGTCGGTGGCAGGGTCGTATTCGCCGAAGCGGAACTCAGCGCGATAGCCGTTGCCGATGTCCACGAGGCCCTGTTCACCCTCGCGTCCCTCGACGTTTGCGGCGCCGACACTCTGGAAGGCGTTGTATCGGAGCATGGCCAGCTTGCCGGCGACGTCCTTCATGTCATCGGCAACCGCGGCCGCGGCGGCCGGATCGACCCGCGCTGCCGTGATCAGGCGGACGGTGAGCTGGACCGGCTGTGGAGGAGCGTCATACGCCAGCATCGCCGCGGCGATGTTCTTCAGGTTCTCGGGCCGGTCCGTCACGACGAGCGAGTTGGTGCCCGGCTGAATGGACACCGAACCTTCGGCGCTCATCAGCGCCTTGATCATGGCAGCGGCCTTGTCGGCATCCTTGTGCCTGAGCTGGAACGTGCGCACCGACGCCGTCTTCTCCGCATCAGCCGGCGCGGTGTCGGCAATCGCGACGCCGGGCACGGCCAACAGGACGAGGAGCAGGACGGCAAGAGATCGTCTGGTCATAAGTCCACCGGGAGACTCTCATCGAAGATCATTACGATCTTCACGTCCGACGCGCTCTCCGCGGACATCTCGACGATCGTCGCATTCTGTGATTCATAGCTTTCGATGACCGGCCGCGTCATCTCCGGTGCGAGGACGGCGCGCGCCACGCGTGGCTGCACCACAGCCGGCCGATTGTTCTGGTACACGAGGAGGCCTGCGATGGTGGCGGCAGCGATCGTCGCCGCGACGGCGGCGCGGCGGGTCCATCCCAGGCGGCGCGGCGGCACGATGGCCGTCTCGGTGTTGCGCAGGCGGACCTGGCGCATGACTTCGCCCACGAAGGCGTCCACGCCTCCGGGAGGCGTCATCTCGCCGCCGAGCGAGCGGAACATCGCATCCGGATCGATCTCGACGGCGGGGCCCAGACACAGGTCGCAGCCGCGGAGGTGCTCGAGCAGCCCGGCGTCGCTGGTCCCCCTGGTGAAGCGCTTGCGGAAGACGTCGCAGGAGATCATCGGTTCCTCCAGAGCTGCGCATACTCCGGATAGCGGCGATGCAGCTGCTCCTGCATGAGCTTGCGAGCGTTGAAGAGATGGTTGCGCACCGTCGACTCGCGGCATCCCAGGACCCGGGCGATCTCGGCCGAGGAGAGGTCTTCCATCTCCTTCATGATGAAGATCGTTTTCTGGCGCGGAGAGAGGACCGCGGAAACGTCGTTGAAGACGGCCTCGATCTCCTTGCGCTGCACGTTGACGCCCTGCTCCGCCTCGATCGAAGTCCTGACCAGCCGCAGATTCGAGTTGACGGCGTTATCGCGCGACTGGCGGCTGCGGATGAAATCGATGGCCACGTTCGTCACCATCCGATACAGCCACGTGTCGAACGCGAACTTCGGATCGTACCTGGCCAGGTTTTCCCACAGCTTGATGAAGACGAGCTGCGCGACGTCCTTGGCATCTTCACCGTTGTTGAGAATGCGATAGCAGAGCGCGTAGACCTTCGTCGTCTTTCGCCGGACGAGCTGTTCGAATGCAGCCGTGTCGCCGGTGCGAATCGTCTGCACCAGCTCCCGGTCGTCCACATCGAAGCTCTCTTCCGTGGGAATCATCAGGCGGAGATCCGCGGCCATCGTACGCGTAGGTACGGTAGTGATGCCGGAAACGTTTAGGGCGCCGGCCCGCTTCCAGGGGGCAGCGGCCACGACGGGCGCCACACGAGTCCGCCCCGCCTGCTAAAATCAACGACACATGAGAGTTCTCGTCGTGGGGCAGGGCGGTCGCGAACACGCGATCTGCTGGAAACTCAAGCAATCCCCTCTGGTCAAGGAAATCTACGCTGCCCCCGGGAACGCCGGCATCGCCTCCGTCGCCGACTGCGTGCCGATCGGCGTGGCCGACATCATCGAGCTCGCCGACTTCGCCGAGAAGCTCAAGATCGACCTCACCATCGTCGGTCCCGAGCTCCCCCTGACCCTCGGCATCGTCGACGAGTTCCAG
Organism: Thermoanaerobaculia bacterium; assembly: GCA_035544675.1. GTDB lineage: Bacteria > Acidobacteriota > Thermoanaerobaculia > Gp7-AA8 > Gp7-AA8 > DATKCA01. The sequence continues at coordinate 48,872 of DATKCA010000007.1, forward strand.
AAGCGCGATCTGCCGATCTTCGGCCCCACGCGGCTGGCCGCCGAGCTCGAGGGCTCCAAGGTCTTCTCCAAGGAGTTCATGCGCAAGTACAGCATCCCTACCGCCGAAGCCGCGACCTGCACGTCGGTGGCCGAGGCGAAGGATGCCCTCAAGCGCATCAAATTCCCGGCCGTTCTCAAGATTGACGGCCTGGCCGCCGGAAAAGGCGTGGTCGTCGTGGAGTCGCAGAAAGAAGCGGACGAGTTCCTGAGCCTCGTGTTCGAAGAGAAGAGGTTCGGAACGGCCGCCACGCGCATCCTCGTCGAGCAGTTTCTGACCGGCGAAGAAGTCTCCTTCATGGTCATCACCGACGGCAAGAAGTCGGTGCCGCTCGCTCCGGCCAAGGACTACAAGAAGGCCTTCGACGGAGAGACCGGTCCGAACACGGGCGGCATGGGCGCCCACTCCCCTGCCGTGATCCTGACCGGCGAGACCGCGGCGGAGATCATGAAGACGATCATGCTGCCGACGTTGCAGGGGATGGCCGCCGAGGGCCGGCCGTACACCGGCGTCCTCTATGCCGGTCTCATGCTGACGCGCAAAGGGCCGAAGGTCCTCGAGTTCAACTGCCGTTTCGGCGATCCCGAGACCCAGGTGCAGATGCTGCGGCTCGATGACGATCTGGCCGACGTTCTGCTGCGTGCCGCCCGCGGCAATCTCGGCGAGACGAAGCTGAACTGGAAGAAGGAGGCCGCGGCGTGCGTCGTCGTGGCCGTGGACGGCTATCCGAACGAGTTCCCGAAAGGGCAGGAAGTCATCATCGATCCAATCGATGATGAGACGGTCGTCGTCTTCCATGCCGGCGTCATCAAGAAGGGCGGGAGGCTGGTGAACATGGCCGGCCGCGTCGTCAACGTCTGCGCGCGCGGCGCCACGCTCTCCGACGCCCTCGGCAAGGTCTACCACGCCGTTCCGAAGGTCCGTTTCGAAGGAGCGCGCTTCCGCCGCGACATCGGCTACAGAGCGCTTGAGGTATTGTCCTCCACTAGGTCTTAGGCTGAGGCCGAACGCCTTGCAGGGAGGTCTCCAAGTGCCCAAGCCGTGGGTCTGCATCATCATGGGAAGCGACTCGGATGCGGAGGTGATGTCGCAGGCTTGCGCCGCTCTCGACGAGCTCGGCGTGCCGTACGAATTTGCCGTCGCGTCGGCGCATCGCAGCCCGGAGCGGACGAAAGAGATCATCACCCGCTCCGAAGCCGAGGGAGCGGCGGTCTTCATCGCCGGGGCGGGGATGGCCGCGCACCTGCCTGGCGTCGTGGCTTCCTTCACCACGAAGCCGGTCATCGGCGTGCCGCTGAGCGGGAGCGCGCTGGGGGGTGTGGACGCTCTGTACGCCATCGTCCAGATGCCGCCGGGCATCCCCGTGGCCTCCGTGGCAATCGGAGGGGCGCGCAACGCAGGAATTCTCGCGGCACAGATTCTCGCTCTGGGAGATGCCACTCTGGCGGGACGCCTTACGGAGAATCGGGGCTCGATGGCCGCGGGAGTGGCGAAGAAGTCGAAGAAGGTGGAAAAGTCGACCCGGTGACCCACGAACACCAGCATCACGCGCGCCGTATGACGATCTCCCGGAAGCTGATGGCCTCGGCCGCGGCGACGATCGCCTTTCTGGTCGTTCAGCTCCTGGTCGGCTTGACGGCCGGCTCGCTGGCGCTGATCGGCGACGCGCTTCACAACTTCACAGACGCGCTGGCGCTGCTGCTCGCGCTCTTCGCCGTGCGCCTGGAGCGCAAGCCTCCGAATGAAAAGAAATCGTATGGCTATCACCGGGCCGGGATTCTCGCCGCGTTCGTGAATGCGGGAACTCTCGTCGCGTTCACGATCTTCATCTTCATCGAGGCGTTCGAGCGCTTCTCCGCGCCGCGCGCCGTCAACGATACAGCGATGTTCGTCACGGCCATCGCCGGCATCGCGCTGAACTTCGTGATCGCCATGGCGCTGCGCCATGAAGGGAAACGCGACGTCAACGTGCGCAGCGCGGTCATCCACATGGTGGGCGACTCGATCTCGTCGGCCGGCATCATCGTGGCCGCAATTCTGATTCGCGTCACCGGCTCCACGATCTGGGACCCGGCCGTGTCGGTGCTCATCGGAATCCTGATCCTCTGGAGCAGCTGGGGGATCCTCCGGGAGACCATCAACCTGCTGCTGGAAGGGACTCCCCGCGGCATCGATCCGGCCCTGGTCGCTCGGACGCTGGCCACGCTCGATGGCGTCCAGGGAGTGCATCACCTGCACATCTGGGCGCTGGGACCATCGCGCCCGGCGCTGTCATGTCATCTGATGGTGGGTGACGTTCCGGTCAAGACGACCGCGAAGCTGCTCGACGACGTGAACGCTCTGCTGCAGCGCGAGTACAACATCGTTCACTCCACGGTCCAGTTCGAGTACGCGAACTGCGCAGAGGGCGATCCCTACTGCATCCCGTACACCGAACGACAAGTCAGCGAACGCTGAACGAGTCGGGGTACGTGAAGCTCACCGTGGCTCGAACCACTCCGGGCGGCAGCGTCATGGCCAGGTTCGGCGAGATCGTGTAGAACGGCCGCAGGTCGATCGGGTTGCTGAGAAGCATCGTTCCCGCGGTAGCACAGAGGTCGCCGAAGCGGATCGCATTCTCGATCGGACGCTTCGGGCGCATGCTCAGGTACAGGCGCGAGGTGTCGTTGCGCAGCGCGCCGTCAGGACGCTGCATGTACGTTTTCGTGAATGAAGTGATGGCCAGATCTTCGCGCGTCACGCGCCCGCTCCCGTCGTAGGCGTAGGTGATCGTTCCGGCCCAGTCCACCTTCGGATTCCCCTCGGCCGGATAACCCGTGTATCCACCCTTGAGGCTCACGCTGGCCAGCGCGTCGTTCTGATACACGAGATCAGCCTGCTCAGTGATGACGTGGTTGCACGCGGCCGTGTTCTTGTACGTCACGGCCTGCTGGGTGAGCCGGCCCTTCTCGTCGAACGTATAGCCGGACGTGTAACGGACGCCCTCGATGATGGTGTCCTCGCGGTCCAGCAGCCAGACTCCGTCGGGCGACTTGTGCGCCCCGTATTCGAGAGACTCGCCCGTCGTCGGAGATATGACCTTCTCCAGATACTCCGGGCCCTGGACGAACTGGAGCTGATTGCCCTGGCGGTCGCCCCAGCTCTGAAGGATCTCGCCGTCGTATACCCACCCCTCCTCCAGGCGCGCATCGCGGATCGCCCGCTGCCGCGCCGGCGTGTAGCTGAGCGACTGGCGCACGTTGCCCGAGGGGAAGAGGCACTGCAGGGCATCGTTCTTGTGCAGGCGGCTGTCGGAGTAATACGTCGTGCGCGTGGCGTTGACGCCCGATGCGCACGCGCGGGTGTTCAGGATCGCGGACGTCGTGGTGTACGGGCCGTGCCAGCAGCGGTGGCACCAGGTGGCCGACGCTTCCAGGCGATGCCCGCAGAATGAGCAGACGATCTTCGTCCGCATTCGCTCGATCTCGTTCTCGATCGCGAAGATCCGCTGGTTGATGCGCGATTTCTGATCGGGAGCCGGCTCCAGCTCACCGTAGCGCCGGAAGCGCTCGGCAGCCTTCGCGAAATCGCCCTGCTTCTCGTAGATCACAGCCTGGTTGTAGACGGCGGCCGGATCGGTCGGGCGAAGCTGCTCGGCGTCGCGAAAGCTCTTCAGCGCGGCCTCGAGATCGTTCCGGCCGTACTGGAACTTGCCGCGGTTGAACATCTCGCCGTAGTCCTGGTCGGACTGCCGCTTCTTCTGCAGCTCACGCTGGAATTCGAGCTCGAGCTGGAGCTGGCTGACGAGCGGCTTCTCGGCGCCGGCCGGGTGCAGCTGGTTGTAGCGATCGACCTTCACCTGCGCTTCGGAGTACCGCCCCGACTTCGCGAGAAGGAGCGCCATGTTGTAGAGCACTCCCGGGTCGTCGGGACGGACCGCGTCGGCCTTGGCGTACTGGTCGTAAGCCGATCCGTACTCTTTCAGGTCGAAGAACTTTCGGCCGAAGAACACGGCCTTCGTGAATTCGTCGGCCGAAGGATCGACTGGGGGGGCCTCCTGCCCGGCGGCTGCGGTGGACAGAATCAACAGAGCAAGCGCGAGCCTTTTCATCGTCACCTCAGGAAAGAGTCGATCACCGTCACGAGCCACAACTGCTGCTCGTTGGTCGGCTGCGAGCGGGCCAGCATCACGTAGAGCGCGCGTCTCTTCTGCTCGTCGTTGAAACGGCCGGTCGTGTCGCGAAGGGCGCGCTCGGGCTCCGACTCGATGTCCGGATCGGGAGGCAGGATCACATCCGCGGCCTCCTTCGGAGCCCAGTGCGGCTCGATGTCCTTGCCGAACAGCTTCGCCGCGAACTCCAGGTGCTCTTCCTCGGTCCGTGCCGAGCGAGCGGCGCTGGCAAGCCTGCTCCTGGCGCCCGATCCCTCGATGAGCGTTCGCAGGTTGGAGAGGAGCTGCGTCCGCTGCAGGCTGGCCTCGAAGATCTGCGACTTCACGGTGCCGTCGGAAATCCCGCTGGCGGCTCTGAGCACGTTCTGAATGCGCTCGGTCTCGTAGGTGATGAAGCTCTCAGCGGCACCTTCATCGGCGGCGATGTCGCGTTCGATGTCCGGGCCCGGGCTTTCGATCCGTTCGGTGGTCATGGGCGGGGCCTGCTCGCCGGCGGCCGAGGCGAGCGCGGAAGGAGCGGCGGCCGGATCAGTCTGAGGTGCCGCGGCACTGCCCGTCACGTCGACCAGCGGCAGGTCGAGCGCGGCCGCCGCCGGCGGGCGCGTGTCGACCGACGTCGTCGAGCGGAGATCTTCGGGCGAGTTCCCGACCGCCGCCACTGTCGTGGTCGTCGGAATCGCCACCAGCCTCGAGCCGCCGATCGCGGGAAGCGACGGTGGCGGTGTGTTGAGCGAGCGGACCAGCTCCGAATCGCTGGTCTGCTTCGAGTCGAGCAGCTTCTCTCGCACCCGGAGACGGATATCCTCCGCATTCCGCATCTGCATCTCGCGCTGCGCGTCGGCCAGATAGGCGGGGTTCGTCTTTTCCCGCGTCATGTCGCAATGGCAGGGCCCGACGCGATCCGGCTCGTAGTTCGTCTCGCCTTTCACCCGCTTGAAGAAGTCGACCACCGCCAGGTTCCGCTTCATCTGCGTGTCGAGCGCTCTCTCGCACGCCGCCTCCGAGGCGAAGCTGTTGACGCCGGTCGCACCGGCGAACTTCCGCGTGTCCGGCCGGTAGAGCTGCAGGTGATAGTGGTAGCCCTCGCAGGCCTTGCCGCTCACGACCGGACCGGGCGGGCAGACGAGCTGCTGCTGGGCGGGCGCGCTGAAAGCAAACGCCGCACACGCGAAAGCGAGAAGGGAACGCGTTCTCATGGCCGAAGCTGTGCCGGGATTATAGCCACCCCGGACATTACGTAAACGATTGATTCCGGCTTCGCTCGAGATGCGGATGGCGCCCCGCAGAACGGGGCGCGTTCATCCGCTTCAGAAGCGATTGAGACCCGGCAGCCTACGGCGCCGGTGACGCGGCCGCCGCCTGCGCGGCCATCATCTGCGGCGTCGTGGCCGGCTGATTGACGAGATCCGTGTATTCGAAGAGCGCCGTGGAGAGATAACGCTCGCCCGTATCGGGCAGGACGGCGACGACGCGCTTCCCAGGACCCAGCTCCCTGGCGATCTCGAAGGCCGACCAGGCCACCGCGCCGGCTGAGATTCCGACGAAGATGCCCTCTTCCTTCGAGAGCCTCCGCGCAACCTCGACCGCATCCTCGAACTTGACGTCGATGATGCGATCGACGACCTTCGCGTCATAGATCGATGGGACCATTCCCGCCCCGATTCCCTGGATCTTGTGAGGATTGTGCTGCCCGCCCTTCAGCACCTGCGACTCGATCGGCTCGACCGCGACGATCAGAGCCTTCGGCAGCTCCTTCTTCAGGACCTGGCCGACGCCGGTCACGGTGCCGCCCGTCCCCACTCCGGCCACGAACGCGTCGAGCTTCCGCCCGGTGTCGCGCAGGACTTCCTGCGCGGTCGTCTCGCGATGGACCTTGAGGTTTGCCGGATTGTCGAACTGCAGCGAGAGCCAGGAGCCCGGCGTCTTGGCCGCGTACTCCTCGGCGATGCGCTGCGCCTCCTTGATCCCCTTCGGGCCGGGCGTGAGAATCAGCTCTGCGCCCAGGGCCTGCAGGAGCTTGCGGCGCTCGACGGACATCGTGTCGGGCATGATCAACGTGCACTTGTAACCCTTCGCCGCGGCCACGAACGCCAGTCCGATTCCCGTGTTGCCGCTCGTCGCCTCGACGATCGTGCCGCCCGGCCGGAGTTTCCCGGACTGTTCCGCGTCGCTGATCATCGAGCCCGCGATCCTGTCTTTCACCGACGAGAGGGGATTGAACGACTCCAGCTTCACGATGACTTCGGCCGCCCCCTCCGGGGCGACGCGGTTCAGCCGGACCAGGGGTGTGTTTCCGATGAGCTCCGTGATGTTGTCGTAGATCCTGCCGTGCATGTGCTCTCCTTCCGTTGCAAAAAAATGGACCCGGCCTTCGAGGCTCGGGTCCTGTTCAGGTGTCAGATGTACGAAAGACTAACTCGGCTGCACCTCGAGCGGACCCTGCGGGGGACAACAGCAATGTAGGTCCGGTCGAAACACGGCGGCGATTCTACCCTAAGGGTTCCCTAATGGGCTCCCACGCTGGCCTGGCCGAGATAGCGGTAGCCGATTTTGGCAACGGCCACGATCACGGCGGCGTCGGTGCCCACCGCCTTCTGAAGCTTGCGCCGCAGCCGGGTCACGTGCGTGTCGACCGTGCGGCTGTTCAGATTCAGGTCGACGCGGTAGTTCCACACGCGCGAGAGCAGCTCGTCGCGCGGGACCACGCGCTCCTTGTTCTTGAACAGGTACATCAGCAGGTCGAACTCTTTCGGGGAGAGCTTCAGCTTCTGATTCGCGGCGTGGGCTTCGCGCGTGGAGGGGTCGAGGCGGATGAGCCCGTCCTCGACGACGCTCTTGGAGTTGGCCGCAGCCACGTCGCTGCGGCGCATGACGGCGTCGATGCGGGCGAAAAGCTCCTGCACGCCGAAGGGCTTGGTCACATAGTCGTCGGCACCGGACCGGAGCCCGCGCACCTTGTCCGTCTCCTGGCCGCGGGCCGTGAGAAGGATGACCGGGACCCTGGAGACCTTGCGGATGTGATCGAGCACTTCGAATCCGCTCTTCTTCGGCAGCATCAGATCGAGCAGAACCAGGTCGGGCTGCTCGGCATGGAAGAGCCGGATGGCCTCCTCGCCGTCTCCAGCCGTCGCCGTTTCGTAGTTTTCGTGGCGGAGGTTGATCTCCAGGCCCTGACGAAGGCCTGCTTCATCCTCCACGATCATGATCTTCGTCATCAAAGTCTCCATCATGGATCTGTTTACGAGGTTACCAGGGGGCGGGTTTCGATCGCCTCCCCGCGGAGAGCCATGCTCTCCTCGGGTGTTGCACGCGGGAACAGCAGCCGGAACGTCGATCCGGATCCCGGCTGCGACTCCACCTCCGCCTTGCCGCCGTGGGACTCCACGATCTGACGAACCAGAGTCAGACCCAGTCCGGCGCCGCGCCGGGTCTGGGTGTCGGAGAAGGCTGCGCGGTAGTACGGGTCGAAGATCCTGGAGAGATCGCGGTTGTCGATTCCCACGCCCCGATCCCGGACCTCGAGGGCCACGTGTTCCGGGGTCTGCCCGAGAACGACCTCGATCGTGGTGTGGTCCGACGAGTACTTGATGGCGTTGTCGATGAGGTTGAGAAGGGCCCGCGAGACCGCCTCACGTTCCCACATCTGCGGCTCCACGCTCTCGTCGAGCTTCAGATCGATCTGGAATCCCTTGCTGCGAATCCATGACTCGTACGTGGAAACCAGAGTGGTGACCAGATTGCGGGGGTCGACGGGCGTGAAGGCCAGCGCCCTGGCGTTCGGATGCTGCATCCGGGCGACATCGAGCACGTTCTCGACCAGATGCGAGAGGTGCAGCACCTCGCGCAGGATCTGATCTTCGATGTCGGCGCGGTCTTTCGGAGTGAGCCTGGCGCCGCGTTTGAGCGTCTCCGCGCCGAGCCTGATCATCGACAGCGGCGTGCGCAGTTCATGGGAGACGTTGGCGATGAGCGCGCTGCGCAGCTTCATCGTCTCCGACTCCTTGGCCAGACCGCGCAGGGCCAGGAACGCGCCGACACCAGTGAGCAGGAGCGCGACGAGACTGACCAGCAGGCTGATGGCGCGCTGGCTCTCCCAGCCCGCTCCGACCACGGCCGTCCCCACCGAGGCGCGGATGGCGAAGTCGGCCAGCGGCGCGCTGAGCGGCGCGAAGAACACGAACCGTCCCTCGTCGCTGACCAGGCCCTTCTGGTCGCTTCGCACCACGCTCACCACGGCCTGCTGCATGGGCAGCGACTGCGCCGTGGCCCGGATCAGCGGCTGCTGCTTCACCGCCATCTCCACGCGCGAGAGCAGGCGGACCGGATCGTAGGTAAACCGCACCGTTCCCGTCGACGTGAAGAACTCGCGGGTCAGGTCGTCCTGGCGGTTCTCCTTTCCGCCGAGCTCGAGCACATAGACCGAGCTGGCCGGATCGAAATCGGGGATGTGGATCGCCTCGATCATCCAGTCGTTCGCGTGGACCCACTCGCGGAACGTCCTGTCCACCGGTGCGTCATCGCGGCGCTCGATGCCCTGCCAGTCATCCTCGGCCCGCGCCAGCTCCTCTTTGACCGCCGCGTCGACACGCTGAGCGGAGATCTCGGCGGCATACCCGGCGTACCGAATGGCCACCGTCTTCGCGCTCCCCTCCATTTTCACGGAGAGCTGGTGGGACCGCCACGCCAGGACGCCCAGCCCGGCCGAGATGATGAGGAACGGCAGCAGGATCGAGACGCGATCCGACCGCTCTCCCTCCCGGGAGGTGCGGAGCTTCGAGATGAGGTATCGCAACATGCTCGTCTTCGGGCTAAGGCCGTGAGCCGGACGCCGTCGCCGTGTGACTGAGCGACAGGTGTCCGGCAATGACCTTGTCTACGTATTCCTTCGGGTACGGTTCCAGCCGGATGTCGACCTTCCGCAGCGCATTGCGCCGGCGCACGATCAACCAGAGCGTGCCGGTCTGACGTGCCTCTGCCACGACTTTCTTGAAGTCGGCGACGCGCGGGGTCGGCCGGCCATTCACCGCGATGAGCCAGTCCCCCGGCAGAAGAGGCGCCCGCGACGCGGGACTCTTCGGGAGGACCGTCTTCACCACCACCGGACCGCCGCTCGGGCTGCCGGTGTTGAGCTGGACGACTTCCACGCCCAGATAGCGGGGGCCGGACAGCATCTGCCGGATCTGCTGCTCGCATTCGCGGGCGGCCGCCTGGCACTTCTGATCGCCGGCGTTCGCGGCCAGGGCGAAGAGAGCGATGACTGCGGCGAGTGAACCAAGGAAACGGAGTTTCATTGCCGAAAACGCGGCCCGTGCGGGCCGGCCATCACTCTAAGTCCCTAGGGTGAATGTCCAAATTACAAATCGGAAAATGTCGACAGAATTCCCTGTCATCAAAAGCCTTAGCGGCACAGAAGCGGGCTCACCAGCGGAATATCAGAGCCCCGAACGCCGCCACGACGTGAAAGTCCGGGGGCGCCTTCATCGTCGGCCGCCAGGCGCTGTACTCGTCGCCCGCGGAGGGATTGCGGTCGACCCGGAAGAAGTTCGCCCGCCAGACCTCGCCGTCCCCGGGCGGACCGCGTCTGAGGCCACGGAAGGGGATGCGGATCGTCGTGTCCACAGTGACCGACCCGTTGGCTTCGACCAGTCGCCGCACTCCGCTCAGCAGGCCCGCGCAATCCCACCCTGCGTCGGCCGTCATCGTCTCGCGGACGCCGTCCGGCGATTCCACCCGGGCGTCGAACACCGTCCCCATCGGGCTCACGTCGATCTCGTAGTACTCGGCAGGCGAGCCGGGAGCAAGGAAGACCTCCACCACATCCTCCTCGTAGATCGGCGCGTCGTGGTCGAGAAGGGTGGCCTCGAGGTAATCGTCGGCGCAGGAGAACACCACGTTGAGGTAGCGGTCGTCGTAGTATGCGGAAACCGTCGTGGCCAGGCGCGGGACCGAGCCGTCAGTGGAGCGCCGGAGCCGCACCGCGGCGCAACTGGAAGGGACCGCCCATGGATCCTCGAGCATGAACTCTCCACGGACTACCTCGAGGGTGTCGGAAGACATCGGGGGCGAATCATATGTTCTCGAGGAGGAGAGGCCATCCTCCACGTCGGACGACCGCGCGGCACACGGAATGCAAACGGACGGCGCGTGACGATGGTGGACCACGAGCTCGACGACCTGAAGCGGGAGTTTCTCGCCGAGGCCGAGGAGAAGGCGCGCGAGATGCAGGCGGCGCTGGAGGCGGAGCGCACGCGCGACTCCCTGGAGCGGCTGACCTACCTCGCTCACCAGCTCAAAGGCTCCGGCGGAAGCTACGGCTTCGCGAAGATCTCGGCGGATGCGGCGGAGATCGAGAGAGCGGTGGAGAGCCTGGTCGACTTAGAGAGCGATGCGGGCGTGGAAGAGCGCATCCAGCAGCACGTGATCAGTCTGCGCTCGGAGATCGACCGGCGGATCAAGGAGCTTGCTCGCTAGTGTGGTGAATCCACACTAGCCGTTCGCGGCGGCCGGTGACTGCTCCGGCTCCCGGTTCCGGCGCGTCAAGTCGCGCCGCTTCTCGGCCTGCACCTGATTGCGGCCGTTCCGCTTGGCCCGGTACAGCGCCCTGTCGGCCGCGACGATCAGCTCCTTCGAGCTGGCGATCGCCGAATGCGGAACGCTGGCCACTCCGATGCTCACGGTGGCTCCCAGAACGCCCGCCTGCGTCTCGATCGGTGTCGACTCGATCAGCTCCCGGATCTTCTCGGCGAAGAGGATGGCGTCGTCGAGCTCGGTCTCCGGCATCATCACCGCGAATTCCTCCCCGCCGTATCGCGCCACCAGATCCGTGCTGCGCACAGAGTCGCGGAACAGGCCGGCCACGACTTTCAACACGTCGTCCCCCGCCGCGTGACCGTGCGTGTCGTTGATCTTCTTGAAAAAGTCGAGGTCGATCATGGCCAGCGACAGAGGGCGCGCGTAGCGCTGCGAGTTCTCGAACGAGCGCGCCAGCTCGTCCTGGAAGTACCGGTGGTTGTGGAGCTTCGTCAGGCCATCGGTGATCGACAGCAGCTCGAGGCGCTTGTTCTTCTCCATCAACTCCTTCTGCAGGTCGACGATGCGCTTTCCGGCGCGAACGCGGGCCAGCAGTTCCGGATACTGAAAGGGCTTGGTGATGTAGTCGTCCGCGCCGAGCTCGAGGCCCTCCACCTTGTCCTCCTGCTCGTCCTCGCCGGTGAGCATGATGATGTAGCGGGTCCGAAACGCCGGCATGGCCTTGATCTCCTGACAGAGGTCCACACCATCCATGTCCGGGAGCCGGCGGTCGAGGATGGCCAGATCCCAACTCTCCCGCGGCAGCCGCTCGCGCGCCTCTGCGCCGGTCTCGCATTCGAACGACGCATACCCGGCCCGGCCGAGAAACAGCCGGACCAGACGGCGGATGGCCCGATCGTCGTCGACGATGGCAATGGTGAAACCGGGTTCAGACATCTCTCGGGTTCGGGCGGCGCAACGAGTGTGCCAGTCGTGGTAGCTCTGAGCTCTAAAGCTCTGAGCTCTAAGCAGTTCTTCCTCGAGCTGAGAGCTTGGAGCTGCCAATCCTCATCGAGATGTCCAGCGCGATCACCGAATGGGTGATGGCCCCGACGGAGATGCGGTCGACGCCGGTTTCCGCCACCTGTCGGACGTTGTCCAGGGTGATGCCACCCGAGGCTTCCAGAGGGATGCGGCCGGCGGTCTTTTCGACGGCCGCGCGCATCCGCTCCGGCGACATGTTGTCGAGCATGATGAAGTCAGGAGAGAGTGCCAGCGCATCGTCGAGCTCGCGCTCGTCGCGCACCTCCACCATGATCTGCCGCGAGCCTCCCCGCGCGCGGACCCGCTCCACCGCGGCGCGGATCGAGCCGGCGCGGTCGATGTGGTTGTTCTTGATGAGGAACATGTCGTGGAGGCCGTAGCGGTGGTTCTCTCCTCCGCCGGCGTGAACGGCATGCTTGTCGAGGATGCGCAGACCGGGGACCGTCTTTCTGGTGTCGTAGATCTTTGCGTTCGTGCCGCGCACGGCGTCGACATAGCGGCGGGTGGCGGTGGCGATGCCGGAGGCGCGCTGCATGAAGTTGAGCGCGGTGCGCTCGCCCGACAGGAGAACGATGACGGAGGCGGAGACCTCGGCGACGACGTGGCCGGGCTTCACGCTGTCGCCATCGCCGGCGCGCCGGGTGAACACGGCGTCGCGCTCGAGGGAGCGAAAGGTGGCCTCGGCAAAGTCGAGTCCGGCCAGGATGCCGGAGGCCTTCATGACGAACGCGGCCGTTCCGCGGTCGGACTTCTCGAAGATGGCCTCGCTGGTGATGTCCGGCATTTCCTCGTCCAGGGCACGTTGGACGACGGAGTCGATTTCCTTGCGGTCGGGCATGTTGGGTGATGGGCAGAAATTCTGCCACGCCCTGTATCGTTTCACATGGAACGCTGGGATCAGCGGCAGCAGTGGGTTCGTTGACAACTTGGGGGCGCACCGGCTTCGACGGGGACTGTCGGGGTCAAGGTTGCATGCCGAGCTGATTGCCTCGTAAAAACGATCACAAACTGTAATCGCGAACAGCGAATACGCACTCGCAGCTTAATTGACTGCGACGCCCATCATCGGCTGCTCACGCCGGTGATCCAGGTGTCATAAAGTGAGCTAAGGGCCTGCGAGTGTCTCGCCGCAGGCCACGAAAA
>DATKCA010000008.1:0-3858 GCA_035544675.1 Thermoanaerobaculia bacterium
GAATTCAAGCGGTTGCTCGACGAGAAGCCGGAGCTGTGGTTCAACGTCCTGCAGGTGATCAGCAGCGACATCAGCGCCTGCTGGGACTGCATGCGCAGCATGGCCCGCTGCTGACGCGACGGCGCGGGTGACACCGGTCACACGCCCGCATGACGGCCCTCATGGGTCGATGTTCGGGCGCGGCTTAACGTAGGAGCGGAGGGAAGTTGCCCATGTCCGTCGCTCCCGTCGTCGCTCCCGAAGTGGAACAGGCCGCCGCCCCGGCGATGCTCGACGGCAACGAAGCCGTGGCGCGCGTCGCATACGCGCTCAACGAGATCATCGCCATCTATCCGATCACCCCCTCCTCGAACATGGGAGAGTGGGCGGACGCCTGGGCGGCCGAAAAGCGTCCCAACCTGTGGGGGACCGTTCCGGCCGTCGTGGAGATGCAGAGCGAAGGGGGGGCGGCGGGAGCGATTCACGGCGCGCTGCAGACGGGCTCTCTCGCCACGACGTTCACGGCGTCGCAGGGGCTGCTGCTGATGATCCCGAACATGTACAAGATCGCCGGCGAGCTGACGCCGGCCGTGATCCACGTCGCCGCGAGGACGCTGGCCACGCACGCCCTGTCGATCTTCGGCGATCATAGCGACGTAATGTCGGTGCGCTCGACCGGCTGGGCCCTCCTTTCATCCGCGAGCGTCCAGGAGGCGCACGACTTCGCGCTGGTGGCGCAGGCGGCGACGCTCGAATCGCGCATCCCGTTTCTCCACTTCTTCGACGGGTTCCGCACCTCGCACGAGGTGGCGAAGATCGCCCTGCTCTCGGAAGAGCAGATGCGCTCGATGATCGATCTGGAGCTGGTGTTCGACCATCGCTCCCGCGCGCTGACGCCGGATCGTCCGGTCGTGCGCGGCACGGCGCAGAATCCCGACGTCTTCTTCCAGGCCCGGGAGCGCTCGAATCCCTTCTATCGCGACTGCGCGGGGGTGGTCGAGGAAACGTTCGCCCGTCTGGCGCGCCTGACCGGCCGCACCTACCTGCCGTACGAATACCACGGCGACCCGGAGGCGGAGCGGGTCATCGTCGTCATGGGCTCGGCGTGCGAGACCGTCGAGGAGACGGTCGATGCGCTGCGGGCGCGCGGCGAGCGCGTCGGGGTCCTGAAAGTTCGGCTCTATCGGCCGTTCGATGCGGCGCGCCTGCTGAGCGTCCTTCCCGCGAGCGCGAAAGCCCTGGCCGTCCTCGACCGGACCAAGGAGCCCGGCAGCAACGGCGAGCCGCTCTATCTCGACGTCGTCAACGCGCTCTTCGAAGCGCAGCGGATGATGAAGGTCGCAGGCGGCCGCTACGGCCTCTCGTCCAAAGAGTTCACGCCGGCCATGGTGAAGGGAGTCTTCGACCACATCGCCACGGAGACCCCGATGAACCATTTCACGGTGGGCATCGACGACGACGTGACGCACACCAGCATCGCCTTCGATCCCTCCTTTTCCATCGAGAGGGAAGATGTCTACCGAGCCACGTTCTACGGCCTCGGCTCCGACGGAACCGTCGGCGCCAACAAGAACTCCTGCAAGATCCTCGGCGACAACGAGCGGTTTGCGCAGGGCTACTTCGTCTACGACTCGAAGAAGTCGGGCGCGGCCACGGTGTCGCACCTCCGCTTCGGCCCGCGGCCGATCCGCGCGCCGTACCTGATCAGCGAGGCTCATTTCGTCGCCTGCCACCAGCCGTCGCTGCTCGAGCGGTACGACGTGACCGGCGATCTGATGCCCGGCGGCACGTTCCTCTTCAACGGCAGCGAGGAGATGCTGCCGCAGGCCGTCCTCCGGCAGCTCATCGAAAAACAGGCCCGGCTCTTCGTCATCGACGCCACGAGCGTGGCGCGGAAGAGCGGGATGGGCTCCCGCATCAACACGATCATGCAGGCCTGCTTCTTCGCGCTGGCCGACGTGATGCCGGTCGAGGAAGCGCTGGGCGAGATCCGGAAAACGATCCGCAAGACGTACGGAGTCAAGGGCGAGTCGGTCGTCGAGAAAAACCTGAGAGCCGTCGACAACGCCCTGGAGGCATTGCGGGAAGTGCCGCTGCCAACCAGTGTCATTCCGAGCCGCGAAGACGGCGAGGAATCCCCTTCCCCAGGGGATCCTTCGCGCTCTGCGGCGTTCAGGATGACACGCGAGATCATCGCCGGCCGCGGCGACGCCCTGCCGGTCAGCGCGCTGCCCTGCGACGGCACCTTCATGCCGGGGACGACGAAATACGAGAAGCGGAACCTGGCGCAGGACATCCCGGTGTGGGATCCGGCGGCGTGCATCCAGTGCGGCAAGTGCGCGATGGTCTGCCCGCACGCGACGATCCGCATCAAGGTCTACGACGAGGCGCTGGCCGCGGACGCTCCGGAGACGTTCAAGTCACTCGAGCCGGTGCACAAGGACTGGAAGGGCCTGGCCTACACGATCCAGGTCGCGCCGGAGGACTGCACCGGCTGCACGCTCTGCGTCGACGTCTGTCCCGCGAAGAGCAAGGTGGTCCCTGACCGGAAAGCGCTGTACATGCAGCCGCAGCCGCCGCTCCGGGAGCAGGAGGCGCAGAACTGGGACTACTTCCTGACGTTGCCGGAGTACGACAGGACGAAGCTCACGCCGAGCCTCATCCGCCACATCCAGGTGGCGCAGCCGCTGTTCGAATTCTCCGGCGCCTGCACCGGCTGCGGCGAGACGCCATACCTGAAGCTGATGACGCAGCTCTTCGGCGACCGGGTGGTGGTGGCGAACGCCACCGGCTGCTCGTCGATCTACGGCGGCAACCTTCCGACCACGCCGTGGACGACGAACAGCGACGGCCGCGGCCCGGCGTGGTGCAACTCGCTGTTCGAGGACAACGCCGAGTTCGGACTCGGGTTCCGGCTGTCGATCGACAAACAGCGCGATTTCGCCGTAGAGCTGGCGAAGAAACTGTCGCCGGAGATCGGCGACACGCTCGTGGGCGCGATCATCGCTTCGCCGCAGAGCGACGAGGCGGAGATCTACGAGCAGCGGAAACGCGTCGAGCTGTTGAAGGCGCGTCTGCGCCGCGCCGAGCTGATGACGCGCATGCACAAGCTCGATTCGACGGACGTGCAGCAGCTCCTCATGCTGGCCGACTACCTGGTCAAGAAGAGCGTCTGGATCGTCGGCGGCGACGGGTGGGCGTACGACATCGGCTTCGGCGGCCTCGACCACGTGCTGGCCAGCGGGCGGAACGTGAACGTCCTGGTCCTCGACACGGAGGTCTATTCGAACACCGGCGGGCAGATGTCGAAGTCGACGCCGCGCGCCGCCGTGGCCAAGTTCGCCGCGGCCGGAAAGCCGTCCGTCAAGAAAGACCTCGGCCTCATGGCCATGAGCTACGGCAACATCTACGTCGCCAGCGTAGCCATGGGCGCGAAGGACGAGCACACCCTCAAGTCGTTCCTGGAGGCGGAGGCGTACGACGGTCCGTCACTCATCATCGCCTACAGCCACTGCATCGCACACGGGATCGACATCGCCGCCGGTCTGCAGCATCAGAAAACGATGGTCGATGCCGGACAGTGGCTGCTCTACCGATACAACCCCGACAAGGAGACGCCGCTGCAGCTCGACTCGAAGAGCCCGAAGGTACCGGTCGAGCAGTTCCTCCGGATGGAGAACCGCTTCAACCAGCTCCTCAAGGGAGACGGCGCGCAGGCGATTCTCGACGCCGCGCAGAAAGACGTCGACCACCGCTGGAAGATGTACAGCTACCTCGCCGCGCTGCAGAACTCACCCGCTACTTGACGAGGACGGTCTCGAGCGGGCGGCGCGGCATTGCCTTCGCCACCGGCCTCGCGTAGCCGATGCGGAGCAGCAG
>DATKCA010000009.1:0-14078 GCA_035544675.1 Thermoanaerobaculia bacterium
TCCTCACCGCGCGATCCGAGGGGTTCATCGCCGGACGCCCTGACCTCGGCGAGACGATCCGCCGTCTCACCGCGTATGCGGAGGCGGGAGCCGACTGTCTGTACGCGCCGGGAATCCGCGCCATGCCCGACATCGTGGCAGTGGTCAACGCCGTCGCGCCGAAGCCGGTGAACGTGCTGGTCGGGAGCGACTTCGCCACGGTCGCCGATCTTGCCGGCGCCGGCGTGCGGCGCATCAGCGTCGGCGGCGCGTTGGCCCGCGCGGCATGGACCGGCTTTCTCGAGGCTGCGCGGGAGATCGCCGCCCGCGGCACGTTCACCAGCCTGGCCCGGGCCGTCCCGTTCGCCGAAGTCAACGGACTCTTCACACGCTCATGAAAAGCGTCCAGGAAACCTACGCACCTTCCAACATGTGTTTCGGCTGCGGGCCGGCGAACGAGAAGGGTCTCCGCATCCGCTCGATGGTCGAAGGCCAGGAGCTCGTTGCGGAGTGGATGCCCCAGCCGCATCACCAGGCCTTCGACGGGATTCTCAACGGCGGCATCTGCGGCGCGCTGCTCGACTGTCACAGCAATTGGACTGCCGCTCTGCACCTGATGAGAGAGTCAGGCGCCGAAACTCCGCCGTGCACCGTTACGGCAGACTTTCACGTCACGCTCAAGCGGCCCACGCCGATGAACGTGCCGGTGCACCTGCGCGCGCACGTGGTCGAGTCCGCCGGCGATCGCGCCGTCATCGAGGCCACGCTGGAAGCCAACGGCAAGGTCACCGCCACGTGCCGCGGCACATTCGTCGCCGTGCGCGAGGGGCATCCCGCGTATCACCGCTGGTAGTCCTTAGTCCTTAGTCCTTAGGCCTAACCGAGGTTACCCGTTGGCTTGCAGCTCGAACAGGATCTCGTCGATCGCGTCGGCGGCGGAGTCGATCGGGAGCACGCACGTGCCGGCTCCGCGATGGCCGCCGCCGCCGAACTTGGACATCAGGTCGCCCACCGACGTCTTGCAGGTGCGGTTGAAGATGCTATGGCCCACGGCGGCGATCACGCTGTTGTGGCGCGGCCCCCAGTGCACGCGCAGAGACACGTTCGAGTCGGGGAAGAGCGTGTAAATCAGAAAGCGGTTTCCGGCCGGAAGGCGGTCGATCTCGCGCAGATCGGTCACGACCACGTTGTGGAGCTGGAAGCTGTTCCGCTTCAGCAGGCGGGTGAACTCGGCCTGCTCCTTCCGGATGCGATCGACGCGCTCGCGCACCTCCGGCTGCATCAGGACCTCTTCGATCGACATCGTCTTGAGCCATTCCACGAGCTTCAGGAAGTAGTCGTGAAAGGTCCCCAGGCCGGTGCGGCTGTCGATGGTGTATCCGAGGAGGATGTAGTCGTTGGGGTTGTTGACGTCGTCGGGGGTGAGCTGCGCAGCGTCCAGGCGGTCGGTCTCGTGGACGAGCCGCTCCAGTCGCAGCAGCGCGGCATCGTTCGGCTCTTTGCGGAGGTAGTAGTTGTACGCCAGCCGCGCCGCGGAAGGCGCGATCTCGTGACTGCCTTTGAAGTCGGCGGGCGGCTTCTCGTTGTTGTCGGTCAGCAGGTGGTGGTCGAACCACATCCCGCAGTTCGGGTGGTACGGGACATTGGCCAGAATATCCTCGGGACGGACGTCGAAGGTCTTGTCCGTGATCTCCTGAGGATGAATCAGCGCGATCGTGTCGATCGCCTCCTTCATCGTGATGATGACGGCACTCGTCAGACCATCGAGGTCGCCCCGCGTCACCAGACGCATCCCGATTCTTCCTCCCGCGGTCACTTTTTACCGCTTGCCAGAGCGTGACGCAAGTCACACCAGTTAATATGCACGGATCCAATGAAGCCGACAGCAGAGAGAGCGCGTCTCACGGGCGACGCCCAAGCCCTGGTCCGATGGCGGAAATGGGGCCCGTACCTTTCAGACCGCGCATGGGGAACCGTGCGCGAAGATTACAGTCCGGAGATGGATCCGTGGAGTTTCTTCCCCCACGACCATGCCCGCTCCCGAGCCTTCCGGTGGGGTGAGGACGGCATCGCAGGCTTCTGCGACCGCTACCAGATCCTCTGCTGGTCGATGGCGTTCTGGAACGAGCGCGACCCGATCCTGAAGGAGCGCTACTTCGGCCTCATCCCGTCGGAAGGCAACCACGGCGAAGACCCCAAGGAGTACTACTTCTACACCGACGCGCTGCCCAGTCACGCCTACCTGCGCATGCTCTACAAGTATCCGCAGCGTGAGTATCCGTATCTCCACCTCCTCGAGGAGAACCGCCGCCGCTCCACGTACGACCCCGAGTACGAGCTGCTCGATACCGGCATCTTCGACGACGGCCGCTACTTCGACATCGAGATCGAGATCGCCAAGGAGGATGAGGGTACGGTGGTCTTCCGGGTCACCGCGCACAATCGCGGACCGGAGCGTGCTCCCATCCATCTGATCCCAAACCTCTGGTTCCGCAACACCTGGAGCTGGAGCAACGACGGGCGGAAGCCGCCCCTCATCACCGCGTCCGAGGCGGGTGGCCGCCCGGTTCTGCGCGCGGATGACAGCGAAGCGTCCGCTCTGGCCGGCCTCCTCACCTCCACAGCCCTCGGGCCGCACGTCCTGGAGCTGCCGGAAGGCGCCGAGATCCTCTTCACGAACAACGAGACGAACACCGATCGCGTGTTCGGCGTCCCCTCCCGCAGCCCGTACGTGAAGGACGCGTTTCACCGGCGGATCGTCCAGGGCGAGACGGCCGCGGTCAACCCGGCCCGCACGGGAACCAAGGCGTGCGGATGGATGAGGTTCGACGTCGAGCCGGGCCAGTCCGCCTCGATGACCATGCGTCTCGGTCCTGAAGGCGGAAAGAAGAAGAAGAGCTTCGACGACGTGGTCGACCTCCGCCGCAAGGAAGCCGATGAGTTCTACGCCACGATTCATCCTCCGCAGGCCACGCCGGAAGAGCAGAGCGTGCAGCGCCAGGCGTTCGCGGGGATGATCTGGACCAAGCAGAGCTACCTCTTTGACGTCGATGTCTGGCTCGACGGCGACGATCCGAACAGCCCGCCCTCGTCCGGACGCCATCACGGCCGTAACGCCCACTGGCGGCATCTCAACTCGATGCGCATCCTCTCCATGCCGGACAAATGGGAGTACCCCTGGTTCGCGGCATGGGACCTCGCCTTTCACGCGGTCGTCTTCGCCCTGATCGACGGCGAGTTTGCCAAGGAACAGCTCTGGCTGATGATGTTCGAGCAGTTCCAGCATCCCAACGGACAGATCCCGGCGTACGAGTGGGAGTTCTCCGACCTCAATCCGCCCGTCCAGGCCTGGGCCACGTGGCGCGTCTACAACATGGACCGCATCCGCGCCGGAAAGCCGGACAGGGAGTTCCTGGAGAGGTGCTTCCACAAGCTTCTGCTGAATTTCACGTGGTGGGTCAACAAGGTCGACAGCCAGGGCAACAACGTCTTCGAGGGCGGGTTCCTCGGCCTCGACAACATCACGCTCTTCGATCGCAGCGCGCCGCTCCCCGGCGGCGCCAAGCTGGAGCAGAGCGATGCCACCGGCTGGATGGGGATGTTCTCGCTGGCCATGATGCGCATGGCCCTGGAGCTGGCCAAGGACAACCCGGTCTACGAGGGCCTGGCCACCAAGTTCTTCGAGCACTACGTGTACATCGGCGCGGCCATGAAGATGGTGCGCGGCGACCGCACCCTCTGGGACGAGGACGACGGCTACTTCTACGACCTCCTGCGCTTCCCGAACGGGCACACCATCCCGTTCCGCGTCCGCTCGCTGGTCGGGCTCATTCCGCTGTACGCGGTGGAGCGCCTCGAGCAGAAGTGGATCGAGCCGTTCCCGCACTTCCACGAGAACATGAACTGGTTCCTCAAGCACCGCGGCGACATCGTGCAGCGGTGCGTGACGACGATCCAGCATGATCACGACACTACGCACGTGCTGGCCGTCGTGGACCGCAACCAGCTCCAGCGCCTGCTGCTGCGCGTCGTCGATCCGAACGAGTTCCTGTCGAAGTACGGAATGCGCAGCCTCAGCAAGCATCACCAGCAGAACCGCTTCCACTTCGGCGACTCGTCCGTCGGGTACGAGCCAGCCGAGGCGGAGGTCGTCATCAAGGGGGGGAACAGCAACTGGCGCGGGCCGATCTGGTTCCCCACCACGTTCCTCATGATCGAGACGCTGCGCAAGCTGGAGAAGGCGTTCGGCGACTCCGTGCGCGTCGAGGTGTCGGAGGAATTCCTCAAGCACCGTGACGATACGCTCGCCGCTCACGAATCGGGCGACACGCGCGCGCACGAGGCGGTGGGCGGGGGGGCCGCGGACACACACCACGTCCGCGGAATGACGCTCGGACCGGAGTCGGCGCCGGGCGCCCACACCGTGACCCTGACCGGTCTGGCGCACCGCCTGGCCGATCGGACCATCGGGATCTTCGTGCCGGACAAGGAGGGCTATCGTCCGCTGTACGGCCCGCGCGGCTCGAGGAAGGCCGAGCTCTTCGCGCACGATCCGCACTGGAAGGACCTCGTCCTCTTCCACGAGTACTTCCACGGCGACACCGGCGAAGGCCTCGGCGCATCGCATCAGACGGGATGGACCGGGCTGGTGGCGAACCTGATCGACGAGTGGCGGAGATAAGGGGCTCAGGGCTCGGCGTGTGGAGCGCCGCCGACTCGGCGGCCGCCGGGTCGGCGGCGCTCCACTACAAGAGCCTTCCCATCAGCGCGGCGACCGCCGTCTCCACGCGCAGCACGCGTGGTCCCAGCGTCACCGGCACGAGCCCGGCGCGCACGAGCGAGTCGATCTCCTCTTCGATGAAGCCGCCCTCCGGTCCGATCGCCAGCGTCAGCGGGCCGCGCACGTGGCGCGGCGCAGGCTCATCGGCGTAGGGGTGCGCCACGAGCGCGATGCTGCCGGCCGCGATGGACGGCAGCTCCTCCTCCACGAACCTCCGGAAGAAGCGGCGCAGCTCGATCCGCGGAAGGATCGTGTCGCGCGCTTGTTCGAGACCGGTGATGGCCTGCGTCTCGAGATTCCCGGCGCTGAGGCGAGGACTCTTCCAGTAGCTCTTCTCGACGCGCCAGGCGTTGATGAGGAACACGCGTTTGATGCCGAGGGAGGCGATGGAGGCGATGATGCGGTTCAGGACCTTGGGACGGGGCAACGCCAGAACGAGCGTTGCATCGGCCGGCGGCGGCGGATCGCTGTCCAGCGCAAGCCGCATCTCCACGTGCCTGTCGCCCATGGCCGTGATCCAGCCCTTCCCCACCCTTCCCCCGGCGACGCCGACTGTCAGCGCATCTCCCACCGCCGCCCGGTGCACGGCGGTCACGTGAGCCGCGCGCCGCCCGGTCAGGCGGACCAGATCGGGTGCGACGAAGTCGGGCTCGAAAAGCAGGACCAGGTTCATCAGCCTCAAATGTATGATGTCGCGCCATGAACATTGAAGTGCGAAAAGCCCAGGACGTCGTGATCGTCGACTTCAAAGGGAGGCTGGCTGTCGGCGTGGGCGACGAAGTGCTACCGCACGTCATCAACGAGATCCTCGACGAAGGCCACAAGAAGATCCTCCTCAATCTCTCCGACATGGACTACATCGACTCGAACGGTCTCGGCGAGCTCGTACAGAGCCTGAAGACCTCCAAGCGCTACGGCGCATCGCTCCGCCTGCTCAAGCCGCAGGACCGCGTGGCCAAGACGCTGCGCCTCACGAACCTGCTGCCGATGTTCAGCGTGTACGACAGCGAGCACGAGGCGCTCCAGGCGTTCGAGGGCTGACCCGCCGCGCGGTAACCGGAAACCGGAAACCGGTAACCGAGCGTTCGTGAATCACAGGGAGCAACGTCCGAGCGTTCATCCTTCATCCTTCATCCTTCATCCTTCAAAGCTCGGCTCCCTCCAGGCGTGTACGACGAAATTCGAAGCGGTCGCCCGCTCCGGTTTCCGGTTTCCGGCAACCGGTTACCGGTTACCAGGCACCACGACGCCCTTCGGGCCGGCGCGATCGGTGAGAGGCGCCGCCACGGGCGTGCGCGCACCGCGCCACCTGTCGATCAAGGCCCAGTACACGCTGACCGAGCGCTCGGCCACCCACAGCGGTGCGAAGAGGCAGGTGTGAAGCGGGAAGAATTTACCGGCGCCGGCGCGGCCCTTCGCCGCGAGGAGCACTGAGGCGAAGCCGATGATGCCGGCGCAGCCGGCCGCGGCCTCCACTCCTCCCACGAGGGCCGCGAGAAGAACCAGCGGCAGCAGCATGGCGAAGAACGCCGTCTTGAGCGGCAGCACGAAGTCGGCCGCTGCCTCGAGGGCGCGCCTCCTCCACCAGCGATCGAGCTGGGGCGGCTCCCGCCGTATGAAGAGCCCGCGCGCACCATAGAGATCGGTGCCCTGGCTCAGGAACCGGCGAGCCTCCGGGTCGCCCGAGCGCTCTTCATATTCGAGCAGCGGACGGTAGGCCGAGCAGCGCAGGGCGAACGTCGAGAGGACCTGACCGGGCTGCTCGATGCCGCGGTGCAGGAGAATGCGTCCGGCGTCGATCCCGCTCCACCAGCTCGTGGGGCTCACGTATTCGTCAGGCTCCACGACCTCGTGCTTCTCCAGAAGAGCGCAGAGCATCGTGATGTCGTCCGCGGTGCATCGTGTGTCGGATCCGGCCACGATCACCTTCTCGCACGCCGCCAGGTCGACCGCGGCCCGGACCAGATCGACCTGGCCGCCGGCCCGCCGGTGGCGAGGCTGCGCCGGGACGTGCCGTCCCACCCATCGCAGCACCCGGCCGTTCGCTTCGAATTGCTCGGGGGGGGAACCGTCGACGATGAGCACATCGCAGCCCGCAAGGCCGACGGTGGAAAGATAGGCGGCCAGCACCGCCACATCCGCGGGGCTCTCCCCCGCGTCGATCGCCACCGCGTAACTGCACCACCGGGCGCGCCGGGCCCTGCATGTCATGGCTGTCCCCCGGGAGTAGCGAGCGGTATGCCACTTCCGGTTAGTCGTTAGTCGTTAGTCGTTAGGCCTTAGGAGAGACCGTCCTCCTAACGCCCAAGGCCTAAGGACTAAGGACTAAGGACTAAGGACTAAGGACTAAAGTGGCACAATCTCGGCACGGCCCTCCACACCGCACGCATGAAAACCTGGCCTGGCAGTGCTTACCCGCTCGGCGCGACGTGGGACGGCGTAGGAACGAACTTCTCGCTGTTCTCGGAGATCGCCAATCGGATCGAGTTGTGCCTGTTCGACGACAACGGAAACGAGACTTGTGTCGACCTGCCGGAGGTGACCGCGTTCATATGGCACGGCTATCTGCCGAACGTCGGTCCGGGCCAGCGTTACGGATACCGCGTTCACGGACCGTGGGAGCCGGACAACGGTCACCGCTGCAATCCCGCCAAGCTCCTTCTCGATCCCTACGGCAAGGCCGTGGACGGACAGGTGACGTGGAACGAGGCGGTGTTCCCGTACCACTTCGACGACCCGGAGAACTCGAAGAACGACCTGAACAGCGGGCCGTTCATGCCCAAGTCGGTGGTCGTCAATCCGTTCTTCGACTGGCGGAACGACCGCAATCCGCGGATCCCGTGGCACCGCACGATCATCTACGAGGTCCACGTCAAGGGCTTCACCATGCGTCACCCCGGCATTCCCGAGGATCTGCGCGGGACGTACGCCGGACTGGCCCATCCTGCCGCCATCAAGCACTTCAAGGCTCTCGGCGTTACGGCGATCGAGCTGCTGCCGGTGCATGAGTTCATCCACGACTCCCTGCTTCTCCAGCGCGGGCTGCGGAACTACTGGGGCTACAACTCGATCGGCTATCTGGCACCGCACAACGAATACTCGTCCGGAGGACAGATCGGACAGCAGGTGCAGGAATTCAAGCAGATGGTGAAGTCGCTGCACGACGAGGGCATCGAGGTCATCCTCGACGTCGTCTACAACCATACGGCCGAGGGCAATCATCTCGGGCCGATGCTCTCGATGAAGGGGATCGACAACGCGGCCTACTACCGCACCGTCCAGAACAACCAGCGCTACTACATGGACTACACCGGCACGGGCAACAGCCTGAACATGCGCCATCCGCACGTGCTGCAGCTCATCATGGACTCGCTGCGCTACTGGCACCTGGAGATGCACGTGGACGGCTTCCGCTTCGATCTGGCCTCGACGCTCGCGCGCGAGCTTCACGACGTCGACCGCCTCTCCGCGTTCTTCGACATCATCCAGCAGGACCCTCACCTCTCGCAGGTCAAGCTGATCGCCGAGCCGTGGGACGTCGGCGAGGGCGGCTATCAGGTCGGAAACTTTCCGCCGCTCTGGTCGGAGTGGAACGGGCTGTACCGCGACAACATCCGCGACTTCTGGCGCGGCACCGACTACAGCGTCAGCGACTTCGCCAACCGGGCGACCGGAAGCAGCGACCTCTATGCCATGACCGGGCGCCGGCCGTACGCGAGCATCAACTTCATCACCGCGCACGACGGGTTCACGCTGCGCGACCTCGTCTCCTACAACGACAAGCACAACGAGGCCAACGGCGAGGACAGCCAGGACGGCGCCAACGACAACCGTTCCTGGAACTGCGGGGCGGAGGGTCCGACCGAAGACCCCGGCATCAACGCGCTCCGCTCACGGCAGCAGCGCAACTTCCTGACCACCCTGTTTCTTTCCCAGGGTGTGCCGATGTTGCTCGGCGGCGACGAGATCGGGCGCACGCAGCATGGCAACAACAACGCCTACTGCCAGGACAACGAGATCTCCTGGTTCGACTGGGACAACGTCGACGACGGACTGATGGCCTTCACCTCGCGTCTCATCTCGTTCCGCCGCAAGCATCCCGTCTTCACGCGCCGCCGCTGGTTCATGGGACGGCCGCTCTACGGCGAGGGCGTCACCGACATCGGCTGGTTCAAGCCCGACGGCGAGCAGATGAGCGACGAGGACTGGCAAAGCGGCTTCGCCCGTTCCCTCGGCGTGTTCCTCAATGGTCGCGCCATCCCCACCCCCGACGGCCGCGGTGAGCCGATCTACGACGACAGCTTCTACCTCCTCTTCAACGCGCACTACGAGGCCATGAGCTTCAAGCTACCCACCGGCCCGTGGGGCGACCGCTGGATCAAGGTGCTCGATACCGACGACCCGATCCAGGATCTCCGCGAAGGCGACGGCTATCAGGCCGGTGAGGAGGTCCGCATCCAGGCCCACGGGATCGTCGTGCTGCGGCGTCTCGATTCGGTCCCCCGGCACGGGTAGAATCCCCTTCGAAACGCGCCGCCCTCCCGCGCGTCTCAAACACGAGACATGAAGAACTCCTACGTTCAGGCTCTGATCATCATCGTCGCCGCGGCTGTGCTGGCCCTGGCGTCGAACGCGATGGCGGGACGGCAGCGCAAGCTCGTCCTGCCCGGCTACTACCCGGCCGCGCTGACGGTGCCGCCGCGCGTGGTCGAGACGCCCCCGGCGGCTGGCGAGACCGTTGGGGGGCCGTCCTCACCCTCGCCTGGGCAGACCGAGACCTTTGGGGCGCCGGTGTCCTCACCGGCGCCTGGCGGAACCACCCCTCCCGCCCCAAGCGCCGCCAGGAATGGCGGCGCTCCACAGAAGCCGGCGGGCGCCCCACAGATGCCGGCGCCGGTGAACCTGCTGGAGCGCTTTCCGCCTCACCCTGACAAGCCGTACGTCGAGATCGGCGGGGACGCCGTCGCGCTCCTCCACGCCAACGGAGCGCTCTTTCTCGACGCCCGCCGCACCTCGGTCTTCGAGGAGGGACACATCGCCGGGGCACGGCCATTCTCGGTGTGGGAGAGCGACGTCGACGAGAAGGTGAACAGGCTCTTCGAAGAACGGGGCGATCCGGACCAGCAGCTGCAGCCGATCGTCATCTACTGCTCGGGCGGAGCGTGCGAGGACTCGCACATGCTGGCCCAGAAGCTGTGGGGCGTGCAGTTCAACAACGTCCTCGTCTACAGCGACGGGTATCCCGACTGGCTGAAGCGCTCCGGCGCGGTGCGGAAGGGCGGCACGCCATGAAGTTCCTCACCTCACCGTGGCTGACCATCCGCGTGCAGCTCGCGCTTGGCGCGATCTTCGTCGCCGCCGCGCTGCCGAAGATCGCCGATCCCCCTTCGTTCGCCCACATGGTCTACAACTACCGGGTGCTGCCGGGCGGGCTGGTGAATATCACCGCGCTGCTCATGCCGTGGGTGGAGATCATCGCCGGCATGGCCCTGATCGTTGGAGTGTGGACGCGGCCGGCGCGGAACCTCATCGCGGCGATGCTGGTGGTGTTCATCGTGGCCATTGCCTTCAATCTCATGCGGGACAACGCCATCGACTGCGGCTGCTTCGATCTCAGCGCGGCCGGCAGGACGCACGAAGAACGGCTGACGGACATGCGCTGGGTGATCATCCGCGACATCGGCATGCTGATGATGGTCGCGCAGCTCTCGCTGGCGTCACGGGTCCGCAACGGAGAAGTCACGCCCGCGGCGGAAGAAGCCGGGCTCGACGTCCGCCTGGCGTGAGTACAATCTCTCCTCCGGAGGAACGATGCGCCTCGCAACCTCTCTGCTGCTGATGACGATCACGACCACCACGACATTCGCCGCCGAGGCCAGGCTCGACAAGCTCTCTGCGGGACAGAGCGTGAGCGACTTCAAGGTCGCGTCGATCTACCTCAACGACGCCGGCAAGCCGATGGGCGCGCGCTTCGTGCACAAGCGCAGCGGCTTCACGCTCGATGTGCTGCAGATCGAGTCCGTCCCGCAGGGATACACGTGGGTCAACAGCATCCCCGTCTCCGACCAGGGCGAGCCGCACACCCAGGAGCACCTCCTTCTCGGCAAAGGCACCACCGGACGGGCCTTCGCCAGCCTCGACACGATGTGGCTGTCCGCGTCGACGGCGTTCACGCAGCAGTGGCGAACGAGCTATCACTTCAACACGGCGGCCGGTCCCGACGTGTTCTTCGACCTCTTCGCGGCCGAGCTCAACGCCATGCTGAACCCGAATTACACGGACGAGGAGATCCGGCGCGAGGTGCGGAACTTCGGCGTCACGAAGGATCCGGACGGCAAGCTGCGGCTCGAGGAGAAGGGATCCGTCTACAACGAGATGGTCAGCTCCACAGGCAATCCGTACCGCCAGCTTTTCCGCGCGGCCGGGCATCTCATCCACGGCCCGCAGCATCCGCTCGCGTACAACTCCGGCGGCGAGCCGTCCGGCATCCGCACGATGAAGCCGGAAGACATCCGCAACTTCCACAAGGCGAGCTATTACCTGGCCAACATGGGGACGATCGTGTCGTTCCCGAAAAGCGTACCGCTGGGAACGATCCTCGCGCGCACCGACGCGATCCTCGACAAGCTCCAGCCGAAGCAGGAAACGCGCAAGGCCCAGTCGCTGGCCAGCCTGCCGGAGCCGAAGCCGGCGCGCGCGGGCACGATCGCGTACGCGGAGTACCCGCACCGCAATGACCAGCAACCGAGTCCGATGGCCCTCTTGTGGCCGGCCACGCGCCGTCTCGACGCGAACGAGAAGGTTCTGGCCGACCTCTTCTTCCAGAACATCGCCGGCGATCCGACCACGAATCTCTACAAGCTGTTCATCGACAGCAAGACGCGGCGCCTGGACGTCGGCGCGAAGCAGCTCTTCACGTCGGTGGCCGATGAGGATGGGCATCCTGTCTATGTGGCGTTCACCGATGTGGCGCCGGCCAACTTCACGGACGAGAAGCTCTCCGCCGTCCGGACCCTGGTCGTGGAGGAGATCCGGCGCATCGCCTCGTTCCCGGACGGATCGGCGGAGCTGAAGGAGTTCAACAGCCGGATCGCCAGCCGCGTCACCGAGCTGCAGCGCGATCTCGCCAAGTTCGTGAACTCGCCGCCGGGGTTCGGATTCCGCGGCGGCAATTCCGCGTGGATGGACCATCTGCTCTATCTCGAAAAGACGGCCGAGACGAAGAAGTCCGTGACGATGAAGCCGCAGATCGCGTTCGTGGAGAAGCTGCTGGCGGACGACACGAACTTCTGGCGCGACTACCTGACGAAATGGCAGATCACCGGTGTCACCCCGTATGCCGTCGCATCCCGTCCCAGTCCCGCCCTGATTCAGCGCGAGGAGGCGGAACGCGTCGCCCGCGCCGATGCCGAGGCGGCCAATCTCGCCCAGACTTACGGACTCACCGATCTCCAGGAAGCCCTCCGCCGTTATCAGGCCGAATACGACACCGCATCGGCCCTGATCGAAGAGGGGGCGAAAAACGTCAAGCGGCCGGAGTTCGTCAAGAGTCCCCCCATGACGCTGGACGAGCCACTGCAGTACGAGGTCCGCACGGCCGGCGGCGTGCCGCTCGTCTCCTCGCGGTTCGACAACATGACCAGCGGGATGCTCGGCATCGCCTTGCGCGTGAACAGCGTCCCGGTGAACCGGCTGCGGTACCTCTCACTCATGCCCCAACTGCTGACGCGGGTGGGGGTGATCGAGAACGGGCGTCCCGTTCCGTACGAGGAGATGAGCGAGCGGCTGCGCAACGAAGTCCTGTCGCTGAACGCCAACTTCACGACCAATCCCCGCACCGGGCGCGTCGAGCTCGTCGCGCGCGGCGCGGGGATCGGCCCCCAGGAGGTACGGCGGGCCATCGACTGGATGACGCTCGTGCTCCACAGCCCCGACTGGCGGCCCGAGAACCTGCCGCGCATCCGCGACGTCGTCGATCAGGCCCTGAGCAGTCTGCGCAACACCATGCAGGGCTCCGAAGAGTCGTGGGTGAACAATCCGGCCAATGCGTACCGGAGGCAGGGCAATCCATGGTTCCTGGCGGCGGACTCTTTCCTCACCCGTTCCCATAGCGCGCTCCGGCTCCGCTGGGAGTTGCGCGATGCCGAGAAAGCGGACGACGAGGCGCTGGCGAGGTTCTTCCGTGAGCTGGCCGCCGCCGGCACAAAGCCGCGCGCGGAGCTGACGAAGACCCTGGCCTCCCCTCCCCCCTCCTACCTCTCCGCCGCCGCGCGCACGATTGCCTCCGACGTGATGAAGGACCTCGACCTCGCTCTCATCGAGATCCCTGACAGCAGTCTGGCCGGAGACTGGGCGTATCTCACGGCCGCGCTGCACAGCGACCTGCTCACCCCCGCATCGCAGACGTTGCAGAACCTCGACGCCGTCCGCCGGCAGATCCTGATGCAGGGGAACGCCAGGATGTTCCAGGTCGGCTCGAGCACGATGGAGAAGACGCTGGCGGACAACGTGACGGCGTTCGCCGCCAGGCTCGATGGAGCGCCGGTGTCCTCACCCGCGCCGGTGACGACACCGCCGCTCCACGTCAACTCCCGCCTCCTCGACCGTGACGCCACCGCGAAGACCGTCGTCCACACCGGCTTCGTCGCCCCGAACATGAAAGGCGGCGTGATCATCACCTCGGTTCCCAGCGCGCATTACTCCGATCACGACGATCGCGACAAACAGCTCGACTTCCTGACCACTCGGCTCTATTCCGGTTACGGCGCGCACGGGGTCTTCCTCAAGACGATCGGCGCCGGTCTCGCCTACAGCAACGGCATCCGCGGCGGAGTCGGCGCGGGCCGCGTCGGCTACTACGCGGAGCGGACGCCGGAACTGCCGCAGACCGTGCGGTTCGTCATCGACGAGATCAGGGGCGGCAAGCCCGACCCCCAGCTGGCCGATTACGCCGTGGCGCAGGCGTTCAGCGAGAACCGCGCCGCGGCGTCCTACGAGGGGCGGGCGGAAGGGATGGCCGCCGATCTGGCCGACAAGCAGCCGGCGGACATGGTCCGCAAGTTCCGCCAGTCGGTTCTGCAACTGCGCAAGGATCCGAAGCTCGCCGATCAGCTCTTCGCGCGGAAGGACGCCGTGCACGGACGCTTCATCCCCGGCTACTCCGGCAAGCCCAGCAGCGCCGAGGACGGCGTCTACTTCGTGATCGGTCCGGACAAGCAGCTCGACGCGTGGGAGCAGCATCTGCGCGCAACCGAAGGGGGGGAGAGCCGGCTGTTCAGGCTCTACGGAAGGGACTTCTGGATGCCGTAGTGGAGCAGGG
>DATKCA010000010.1:0-3461 GCA_035544675.1 Thermoanaerobaculia bacterium
CACGCTCAGAGCGGGCCGGGTCTTCTTCGCTTCCCAGACGTAGTAGTGATTGACGAGTCCCCAGGCGATCTCGCCGCTGGCGACGGCGTCGACGATGGCGCCGTTCCGCGGGTATCGGCGCGGCTGGTTCGCCGTGATCGACGCGAGCAGTTTGTCGAGTGCCTCCGGACCATTGAGCGCCGAATACGCGGCCATGTGCGACTGGAACGACGCGTTGAGCGGCGCGACGCCGAACTTCCCGCGGTAGCGGCGGTTGGCGACGTCCTGGAGCGACTGCGGCAGCTGATCGCGGCGCGTCTTCAGCGGGTCGTAGACCACGGTGCGGGCACGGCCGGAGACTCCGACCCATCGCCCGTCAGGTCCGGCGAAGCGCGCCGGCACCTTGCTGGCGAGGTCCTGCGGGAGCTGCCTGGCCAGGCCCGCCCTGGCGACGGCGCCGAGGCCGGCGGCGTCCTGGGAGAGGAAGACATCGGCGGGGGTGCGGGCGCCTTCTTCCATGAGCGTGGCGGCCAGCTCCGCGCTCTCGCCGAAGCGTGGTTCGACGCGGATGCCGGTCTCCTGCGTGAAGCGATCGAGCAGCGGCTGGATCAGCCGCTCGTTGCGGCCCGAGTAGAGGACGAAGGAGCGTTCCGCCGGTGCCGTCGCCGTCGTGTCGGTGGCGGGCCGTTCGCCCGCGCAGGCGCCGAGGAGAAGGAGGAGAGGAGCGAGTCTCTTCATCGGGCAGGATTGTAGACAAAATGGAGTGACCCGTTCGCTCGCATATTCTCGTGGGTAGTGGAGCGCCTCCGACCCGGCGGCCGCCGAGTCGGCGGCGCTCCACACGGAGGCCAGTCAAAACCGCCCATCTGGCTTACCTCTCCTCCACCGTCATGCGAATCCCGTCGCTGTTGCCCTTGATCTCCGGGACGTAACGCCGTCGCGGTCTGCGCCGGCTGCAGGCGCGAGTCGAGCCAGAGTCAGGCGGTGCCGAGTAAAGTCACACACCGTTAGCAAAAGACCACCGGGAGTCAGTCAACACCAGGCGCCACACGTATGGTTCACTGGGCGGCCTATCGACGTGCGGAGGAGCGGGCTTGGTCACACCGACCTCGAGACCCAGGTATGTGAGGTCCTGCCACTCTCCCTGCCCGGTCTCTTCCTCGATACCCGAACTCGATGCCAAGGGGTGCCCCATCGAGCAGAGTTTGGCGACGTTGACATTCGGGCCATGGCCGCTTCTGCGCCGAAAACGTCACGATCGTATTCATGCCATAAGGCTTGTGGAGCTCAACGAGAACCGGCAGTAAGGCCCTGTCACCACCGGCGTTCTACTCCCGGCACGAATCCTTATCGGTCATCTCTCCTCGACGCGCGACGGGAACGGCGTAGACGACTCCGCCTGTCGTTCCGACATAGCTGCGACCGCCGTCGAGCGCGATACCGCGGACCGCCCCACTCACGGGAACGCACTCGACCGCTCCGTCGGCCGTGTCGAGTGAGC
This sequence comes from Thermoanaerobaculia bacterium, assembly GCA_035544675.1. Lineage (GTDB taxonomy): Bacteria > Acidobacteriota > Thermoanaerobaculia > Gp7-AA8 > Gp7-AA8 > DATKCA01. The sequence continues at coordinate 1,481 of DATKCA010000010.1, forward strand.
AGAGACCGTCGTTGCGCCCGATGAAGAGCTTGCCGTCCCGGACGAGTGGCCGAAACGACCATTCGCCGGAAGCCGTCTGCTCCCACTCGATCTGCAGCCGCGAATCAAGCGCGACGACTGCCGCCTCGCGAGCGCGTAGAACGAGAGCGAACACCCGGTTTCCGTCGGACTGAAGTGAGCCGTACATCCGGCCGCTGAGTTTTCTCTGCGCCACGATCCGGCCACTCCTGCCGTCGATCCGAGTGATGACGCCCGATTCCGTCGCGGCGACGAAATCGCGACCAATGAACGCCGGATCTGCCGCGGGGGGTGATCCGATCGCCACCTGCATCCGCTTCTTTCCCGAGGCCGCGTCGAAGAGATGGAGCTCGCCGTCGGGCGCGTGGAACAGCACGGCGTCACCGTTCGAGACTGCGGAGACTCTCTGTCGTCCCTCGATCCGCCCCTCCGGCTCGAAAGTCCATCGGACCCTCCCGTCCGAGGGATCGACGGAGGTGAGAATCCCGTCTCCGGTGACGAATGCGATCGAAGCGTCAAAGGCGAGAATCCTGGTCGGCACTCCATGACCGAAGGGGCGCTTCCACCGTAATTCACCTGTTGAAGCGTCGAACGCGTAGAGATGCGCCTTCGCCGGTCCGTCGGCGCCGATGATCACGTTCCCTTTTCGCACGAGAGCTTCGCCATGGAACTGTGCCGCTGGACCGTCGGCGCTCGTGTCGTAGGACCAGCGGAGCTGTCCTTCCGCGGCGTCGAGTCCGTAGACCGTCCCTGAGCACGATCCGATCACGACCGTCTCTCCCGCGACCGCGGGAGCCATGAACACTCAGCCGCCGGTCTCGAACGACCATGACCGGCCGGAGTCCGCGACCGCAGCAGATGCGGTCTGTGAGAGAACAAGCGTCAGCGCGATCAGTCGCGACGTTGCTCGCCCGATCGCCATCACACGCGGGTGCTTTCGATCGTCGTGCATGTAGTGTCGACGTGTCACCGGCGTCGAGGGTTCTTCGCGGCGCGCCAGAGCTCGTACAGCGTGTTCACACCCCGGGCCCCGGCGGATGGGGTCACGTCTACAGTTCATGCTCGATTTGAGCGGTGTCGATGATGAACACGCCTGCCACGGATCGGGGGCTGAAACCGAACGCCGTGCAGGATGAACGCCCACCGCGAGACTAAGACGAATGTCAGCGCGTTGAGTTGGGCGACGATTCAGCGTGTCCGCAACCGACCGAAACGGAGCGCCAAGAACCAAATTACGACGATGCCGAAAAGTGGCGCGAGCTTGTGAAGCGCGCCAGGATGAATGGAGTGAATTCCTATAGAGAATTCGCCCGGAGCCTCGGCTGGGTCTAGCTGCAGATGCGCAAGACGCATGAGCGCCATCGCTGACACAAAGTAACCGCAGGCTAAGGCAAGAACCGAGACGAATCCGACGAGTACCGACCATCGCGTACGGCCCCATTCAACTCAGCCAGCATGTTCTGCAATTCGCCGCCAAACACCTGCCCCGCCCTCCCCAGCCCACCCTCTTCAGCGAATGGCGCCAAGTCAAAATCCTCCACTGTCATCTCCACGCTCGTCGCGATGTGATCGCGCATCATCTCCAGCCAGTGGTGCTGCTCCTGCGTGAACGCGCGGCCGTGCTCCCGCTGCTGCGCCAGCCACTGCGCGAAGCGCTCGCGCACGTGGTCGCCCAATGGCACCAGCTCGTCGTCCTTCTGTACGGCGAAACGGACCAGCGAGACGATGTCGGTCAGCAGGCGCTTGCCCGAGGCGCCGCGAACTTTGTCTCTGCGCAGCGTCTCGTAGGCTCGCCACAATTTCTCCGGCGTCCACGAGCGCGAGTTCTGACTCGATCTCCCGAATGGACTCGAGCAATGCCTCGATCACCCGGACCAACGACCGGGTGATCGCGATCCCGCTCTGCAGCACCGCCGGATCCTTGGTCAGCGCCACACCACTGCGCACGATCTCGACCCGCGCT
>DATKCA010000011.1:0-2684 GCA_035544675.1 Thermoanaerobaculia bacterium
TCCGAATCCTCGTCGATCGCCTCCGCGCTGAAGATCGCGTCTCCATCGCCGTCTACGCGGGGGCGGCGGGACTCGTTCTCCCGCCGACATCGGGAGCGGACAAGACCGCAATTCTCGAAGCGCTCGACCGGCTGAACGCCGACGGCTCCACTGCCGGCGCGGCCGGCATCCAGCTCGCCTACGACACGGCGCGGCAGAGCTTCATCGAGGGGGGCAACAACAGGGTCATCCTCGCCACCGACGGCGACTTCAACGTGGGGAAGACCGGCCACGACGATCTGCTGGCCATGATCGAAGAGAACCGCAAACATGGCATCGCGCTCACCACGATCGGCGTCGGAACAGGCAACTATCACGACGCGCGCATGGAGATGCTCGCCGACCATGGCAACGGCGTCTACTTCTATCTCGACGACATCGCCGAAGCGAGGAAGGTCTTCAAGGAAGACCTGACCGGCACGCTGGTGACGATCGCCAAAGACGTCAAGGTGCAGCTCGAGTTCGATCCGGCCGTCGTGAAGTCCTACCGCCAGGTCGGTTACGAGAACCGCGCTCTGGCCAACGAAGACTTCGACGACGATGCCAAAGACGCCGGCGACCTCGGCGCCGGCCACTCCGTGACGGCGCTGTACGAAGTGGAGACGGTGCGGCCGGGACGGATGGCCACGCTGCGCCTCCGCTACAAGCAGCCGCAGAGCGAGACCAGTCAGCTGCTGACGGCGTCGATCGACGATTCGTCGAAGAGCATCTACGAGGCATCGTCCGATCTGCAGTTCGCTGCCGCGGTCGCCGAGTTCGGGATGCTGCTGCGGAAGTCGGAGCACGCCGGAACAGCGTCGTATCGCGATGTCCTCACTCTGGCACGGGCCGCCAACGACCATGCTGCCCGCGAGGAGCTGGTCCGGCTCGTCGAAACGACGCGGATCCTGAGCGGCGAAGCGCCGCCGGCGGCCGGCGGGGAATGACTTCCGGTACATTTGAACGGCTCGGAAGATGAAGCCGGTCAAACGCGCCGTCGCTGTTCTGCTGGTCCTGGCCGGGCTTCTCGCCGCGGTCTTCGCAGGCGGTGTACTCTGGCCGGAACCGCGGCTTCAGCCGGTTCGCACCGCCGGCGCGTTCGCGATCGTTGACGCCGGCGTGATCGACGTGCGGGCCGGCACGGTCCTTCCCCGGCAGACGGTCGTCGTCGAAGGAAACCGGATCCGATCTGTGCGCGGCGACGGTGCCGCGGCCCTTCCCCCATCGCTTCGGCGCATCGACGGCCGCGGCAAATACCTTCTTCCCGCGCTGTGGGACATGCACACGCACGTCTTCGCGGTCAGTCCTCTGCTCGATCTCCCTCTGTACATCGCCTACGGCGTGACGAACGTGCGGGACATGCAGGGGTGTCCGCAGCCGGACGACCCTTTCGTCGCCTGCCCCGAGGAGAAGCGGCGCTGGACGGCGGAAGCGGTGGCCGGCGAACGTGTGGGCCCGAGGATCGTGGCCTCGGCCAGCTGGATGGCCAACGGTCCGGGGATGGTGCGCAGGCTGGGCGACGTCCCGCCGTACTTCGACACGGCGACGCCCGAGCAGGCGCGCCGGTTCGTACGGCATTTCGCAGGGAGAGTGGAGGCCATCAAGATTTACGACAGGATTCCGCGAGATGCCTACCTCGCCCTGGCCGCCGAAGCGCGCCGCCTGCAGATCGACGTCGTCGGACATCGTCCCTGGTCCGTGAGCGCCGTCGAAGCGGCCGCGCATCAGAAGAGCCTCGAGCACGCCCGCTTCATCCTCCACGAGTCTTTCGCCGGCAGCGCCGAGCTCCGGGCCCGCGGTGCAGGAGAGTGGCGCGAAGACCGCCGGCGCATGCTGGATGAGCACGATCCCCGCATGGCGGAGGCGATCTTCGAGGCGATGAAGGAGAACGGCACCTGGTACGTGCCGACGCACCTCACCCGCTGGTCCGACGCCTACGCCGACGATCCTTCCGTGCGCCACGATTCACTGCTGCGCTATCTCCATCCATTGATGAAGCGGCAGTGGCTCGAAGACGTCGATGAGCTGCTGGCCGGCGATCCTTCACCGGAGGGACGGGAGACCTACCGCCGGTTCTACCGGAAAGGGCTGGAGCTGACCGGTGCCGCGCACCGGGCCGGGGTCAAGGTCCTTGCAGGGACCGATTACATCGTCGCCGGAGCCGATCTTCATCGCGAGCTGCGGCACCTCCGAGCGGCCGGTCTTTCGCCGGCCGACGTGCTGCGATCCGCGACGCTCTTCCCCGCGCAGTACTTTCAACTCGACGGAGAGTACGGCACAGTCGAGGAGGGGAAGGTGGCGGATCTGCTGCTCCTCGGTGGCAATCCACTCGACGATATTCGCAACACGGAACGGATCGAGGCCGTGATCTTCAACGGCAATTTCCACGATCGAGCGTCGCTCGATGAAATCGAGCGATTCGTCGAGCGCCGCGCCCGGAGCTGGACGGTGGCCTGCAAGATCGTCTGGCGATTCGTCAAGAATCCCGGCGGCTACTGATCGGGCCGATCCGGCGGCGCTAGTGGCCCCTGTCCTCGTCCACCTGCAGCGACTTGACCATCGCCTCGAGCACGGGGCCGTATCGCCTCGCCTCGCTCTCGGGCGTCACGAACAATAGATAGATGAGGTGGTCGTCGTGCAGCTGGCGCGTCACCACGGTCACCCGC
>DATKCA010000012.1:0-4588 GCA_035544675.1 Thermoanaerobaculia bacterium
CTCTTCCGCGGACGGTATCAGGTGCCGTGGGGAGAGATCCTGGCCGCCTCGCTCGTGGCCACGGCTCCGGTCGCGCTCCTCGTCCTCTTCTTCCAGCGCCGCATCGTGCAGGGCCTGACCGCGGGGGCGGTGAAGGGATGACGCGGAGCCGAATATGATGCACGTCATGAGAGGACTGATCCTGCTGATGGCCATGCTCTCGTTCGGCGACCTCCGGGCCGCCCCGCCCAACATCGTCTTCATCCTCAGTGACGACCATCGCTACGACTTCATGGGGTTTCATCCGAATGCGCCGGAGTTCCTCGAGACGCCGGCCATGGACCGGATGGCCGCCGAGGGCGCACACGTCCGCAACGCGTTCGTGACGACCTCGCTCTGCTCGCCGAGCCGCGCCTCCATCCTCACCGGCCAGTACGCGTACAACCACGAGGTGGTCGACAACAGCCGCATGATCCGGGAAGGGGCGGTCTTCTTCCCCGAGCTCATGCAGAAGGCCGGCTATCAGACCGCGTTCGTCGGGAAGTGGCACATGGGCGGGCACACCGACGCGCCGCAGCCCGGCTTTCACAAGTGGATCAGCTTTCCGGGGCAGGGCGCGTACAACGACCAGGAGCTGAACGTCGACGGCCAGCGCCGGAAGGTGAGCGGCTACATCACCGACGTTCTGACCGGCCTGGCCATCGACTGGATGAAGGCGCAGGACGGGAAGAAGCCGTTCATGCTCTACCTCTCGCACAAGGCCGTGCACGCCGAGTTCATCCCTGCGCCGCGGCATCTGGACCGGTACGTCACCGCCCCGATCAAGTACCCGGTCACGATGCCTCTGACCGAGCGGAACACCGGCGACAAGCCGAAGTGGACGCGCGATCAACGGTACGGATGGCACGGCGTCGATTACATGTACCACGGCGAGATGAGCTTCGACACCGCCTACCGGCGCTACAACGAAACGCTGCTCGCCCTCGACGAGAGCATCGGGCGCGTCCTCGAGCACCTGGAGAAGAGCGGTCTGGCCAGGAACACGCTGGTCATCTACATGGGCGACAACGGATTCTCGTTCGGCGAGCACGGCCTCATCGACAAGCGGCACGCGTACGAGGAGTCGATCCGCGTGCCGATGCTGGCGTGGGGTCCGGGGCTGATCGCGCCCGGGACCAGGGTCGACAGGATGGTGCTTAACGTCGACATCGCGCCGACGCTGCTCGACGCGGCCGGCGCCGCCGTTCCGGCGAACATGGACGGACGTTCGTTCCTGCCGCTGCTGCGCGGCCGCAGCGCCACCGGCTGGCGCGACGCGTTCGTCTACACCTACTACTGGGAGTACAACTACCCGCACACTCCCACCGTGTTCGCGCTGCGCGAGGATCGCTACAAGTACATGTTCTACCACGGGCTATGGGACAAGAATGAGCTGTACGACCTCGAGAAGGACCCCATCGAGCGCGTGAACCTCATCGACGACCCGGCGCACAAGGAGCGCGCCGAAGCCATGCGAAAGCGGCTCTTCGACGTGCTCGAAAAAGAGAACGCCGTCGACGTCAAGTTTCAGCGGCCGCTGCACGGCCAGCAGGACGATCGCCTGATCCCCCATCACTGAAAGGCTGGAGACCGGCGCGGCCGGCTGATCGTCTGCGGGCGCCCGGCCCTCAGATTCACCTCGACGACCTTCGGCTCGCCTTCGCCGGCAAAGTGGATCTCCACGCTCCGCGCACGGTTCGACGTGATGCGCACGCCCTCTCCATCACTCTCGATGCTCATTCCGTCCCACGTGGCCAGACTCCTTGGAGCACCCGGCCACACCTTCACGGCGCGGCGGTCATCGATCGCCACGACGCCTGCATCCATCCTGGCGTGACGCGGGACGAGCGTCTGCACGTCTTCCGGAAGCATCGGAATGATGGCTCCGGCCCGGACAAAGAGCGGGATGCGATCGAGAGACGCAGCCACGTCGATCGTCTTCGGTCCCTCGTGTGACGTGCCGCTCCAGTAGTCGAGCCACGTTCCCTTCGGCAGGTACACCGAGCGCGAACCGCCCGGCCGGTACATCGGGGCCACGAGCAGGTCCGGGCCGAAGAGGAACTGGTAGATCTGCTGATGAGCCATCCGATCGTCGGGGAAGGCCAGGACCATGGGGCGGATGACCGGCATGCCGCTTCGCGCCGTCTCGTGCACGGCGTCGTACAGGTAGGGGAAGAGCTGCATGCGCAATACGGCAAAGCGGCGGAAGATCTCCTGCGCTTCCTCGCCGAAGTCCCACGGTCCGAGGTTCGAAGTCATGTGGACCTGCATGAAGGGGCAGAAGGTGGCGAACTGCGTCCAGCGGATGAAGGTCTCCCGGTCGGGAGTGCCGGCGTACCCGGCGATGTCCGACCCCCACAGCGAGATCCCCGACAACGCCGCGTTCTGCGCGGCCAGGATGACCGACGGCAGTCCGTCGCTGAACGACAGGTCGGCGCGGTTGTCGCCGGCCCACGCGAATGGAGTCTTCTGAACGCCGCTGTAGCCGGAGCGGACGATCAGCACGCCGTCTCCGCCCAGCTCCCGATCGATGTACTCCTGCATGGCCTCGTTGTAGAGCACCGAATAGCGGTTCTTCATGAGCGCCGCCGGCGTCCCGTCGTGAAACAGCGCATCGGGGACGAAGTTCCCTTCGCCGTCGTCGCACTTGAAGGCGCGGACGCCGGTCCACTTCGTCTTTCGGAGCTGCGCGAACCACCACTCCTTCGCCGCCGGCCTGGTGAAGTCGACGAGCCCGCCCGTCCCCTTCCACCATTCGCTGAGCGCGACCTCTCCGCCGGCGTTGCGCACGAGATGGCCGCCCGCTGCCGCTTCCTCGAAGTTGCGCGACGCCGCGGCGATGCCCTTCATGTCCACGACGTTCCTGTTGTTCACGAACGGTGTGAGCCAGAGCGCCAGGTGGAAGCCGAGCTGCTCGACTCGCGCGAACATCGCTTCCGCCTCGGAGAACTGCTCGCGGTTCACGACGAAGTCGTTGTAGCCGGTCTCCCACGGGCTGTCGATGACGAGGACCGAGGCGGGGATGCCGAGAGTCCGCAGCTTCTCGACGTCCTCCAGCACCTCTTCGCGATTGTGATGAACGTCGCGGCTCTTCCACAGGCCGAACGACCACGCCGGCGGTACGGGCGATCGGCCCGTCAGCGCCGTGTACGTCTTCAGGATGTTCGCGATCGACGGCCCGCCGATGAAGACCACGCGCAGCCTGGTGTCGGAGAACGTGAGGTCGGTGTTGAAGCGCTCGCTTCCGCTGAGGTCGAAGACGCCGGTCGCGAAGCTGTCCACCCACACGCCGAATCCCTTCGAGCTGATGAAGAACGGGACCGGCTTGTGCGAGCCCACACCCTTGTTGCCGTAGCGGTCATCGACGCGCATCGGCAGGATGAAGCCGCGCTGGTTCAGCGCCTGAAACCGCTCGCCCGTTCCGTAGTACTCGGTCTCGTCGTCGCTGCGGATGCGCAGGCGGAGCTCGTGAACACGGCCGTCGCGCGGCGTCCACGTCACGGCGATCGCGTCCGCGGCGATGCTCTCCGCCCTCACCTCGACGGCATCGTTGCGGAGCGCCGGCGAACCGTCCACTGCGCGAAAGCCGCGCTGGTGCACGCCGTCCATCCAGAGGCCCGGAATGCCGGTCGTGGCCGGTCCCTCCAGCACGAACGTTCCTTCCGCCGGATTGGCGCGCAGGGTGATGGAGCCCGCGGAGATCGTTTTCGCATCCGCGGGGTCCGCGTTGAGGGCGAGGAGGAGGAGCAGTCCGGAGAGTGCGTTCATCGGAGCGATCTTAGACGAGAGACCGCGGAGAGATGGAGCACCGCGCGATGTTGGGGCGCCGGTGTCCTCACCGGCGCTCTCCCCGCCGCGCTACGGCGCTGCCGTCGTCCCGGCCGGCGCTGACTCGGTTTTCGGCGCGACCAGAGGTACCTGCAGGGTCGCCATCGTCGCCGCGAACCGTCGCCGCACGGCCGCGTCGTCCTCTTCTTCGTAGCATGTGCGCAGGATCCGTTCGAGATGGGCACGGCCGAAGCTGGTGGGCTGAATGGCCGCTACCACCGCATCGAACGTGGCCCGGCGGATCTCCGCTGATCCGCCTTTGGCCAGAGTGGCGATCGATGCGACGAAGTATCCGAACGGACCGGTGGCCAGTTGGGCCATCGAGGTTTGAACGGTCATGTCGCGGCTCTGTCGTTCCAACTCCGCAGTCGGTGAATCGTTCCGCATGAGCAGCTTCCTGAATCGACCCATTGCCTCTTCGACTTTCGCGCTCCGCTCGCTCATGATCGTCTCGGTTGCGACGAACCCTGCCAGCGCCGGCGTCAGGATGTCCGCAGCACGTCCCTCTCTTGCGCTGGCCTGGATGGCGTCGATGGAGTCGAGACTTGCCGCCAGCTTGTCCAGGTCGCCCTGCACTGCGGCGAAGCCGCTTGTGCCGCGCACTTCGGATTGTGTCTTGGCGATGGACGCACGCATGTCCGCGACCGGAAACTCGGTCAGAACCTTGAGGTTCTCCTGGAGCACTCTCTCTCGCTCCGCGATGCGCGTGGCCTCTTCCCGCTCGCGCTGCGCCGTCAGCTCC
>DATKCA010000013.1:0-13963 GCA_035544675.1 Thermoanaerobaculia bacterium
CTGCGCGGCGACGTGGTGTGGCGCGACTGGCGCGACTTCTACGCGTCCAGACTGACCACGGAAACCGGCACGTCCGTCGATCAGTTCGGCAATCGCGGCGACGTCCGTGTCACCGTCAATACCAATGACATGAGCCGCGAGTACCGCGCCCTCATCCTGTCAGGCCAGTGGAATCCCAGCCGCTTCAGGATCGGAGGCAATTACACCCTGTCTGAGCTGGAGGGCAATGACAACTCCGAAGGCCTCACCACCGGAACCAGCCCGACAACTCCGAATGCGCTCTGGTATCCCGAATACCTCGACTATTCGCAGCGCAACCCGGAAGGCCACCTGCCGGAGGATGCGCGCCACCGCGCCCGGATGTGGGTCGGGTACGACTTCGCGCTCGGACCAGTGGGAACTCTGAATGTCTCATTGCTTCAGACGTACATGACCGGCCGGGCCTATTCGGCGGCCGCGTTCATCGACGCTACCGGCCGGATCGCCGGCACGGCGTTCGAGGGTATTCCGACCAATCCCGGCTACACACTTTCACAGATCGGAACGAACCACACCTACTTCTTCAGCAAACGCGGTGAGTTCCGGACTGATGCCTTCAACAGCACGGATCTGGCGCTGTCCTATAACCTGCCCATCCGGCGCGTCAGCGTCTTCCTCCAGGCGGCCATGACCAACGTCCTGGACAATGACGGGGTCATCAATCCCAATACGACCGTGGTCACCCGCCGTACCGGCGGTGCTGCGTCCGGTTTGCAGCCTTTCAACCCGAAGACGGAGACGCCCATCGAAGGCGTTCACTGGCGGAAAGGGGCGAGCTTCGGCCAGGCCACCGACGTCAATTCGTATCAGCTGCCTCGTTCGTACAACTTCTCGGCAGGACTTCGCTTCTAAGTCAACGGTCACGAATGAAAAGCTCCGGGCCATCCGGCCCGGAGCTTTGTCACCGAGCAGAGATCTCGGCGGGAGTCAGGTTCTAGAGTCTCAGGTGAAGCAACACCGCCAGGAATGGCGGCGCTCCACAGCCCCGGCCGCAAGGCCGGGGCTTTTTCTTGCGGTCGTCGAGCCACCCCTCCACCCGGATCCCTCGCTACGCTCGGGATGACTACCGGGCGCGGTCTACAATTCCAGTGAGACGGATGACACCCAGCAGGTTCTGTCTGGCCGCCGGGATCGTGTTCCTCGCCGCAGTCTCGCTGCTGGCGCAGACCACGACCGGCACGTTGACCGGCGTGGTGACGCAGGCCGGCATTCCCCTGCCCGGCGTCAGCGTCACCATCTCCTCGCCCAACCTCCAGAGCACCCGGAGGGACATGACCAACCAGGCCGGCGCCTACAACTTCGGTGCGCTTCCGCCGGGTGAATACACCGTTCGGTTCGATCTGGAAGGCCTTCGGACTGCAATGAGACGTGTGCACGTCGGCGTGGCCCAGGACGCGCGCGCCGACGCGGCGCTTTCCGTCCTGGCATTGGAGGAAGTGATCACGGTGAGGGCAGCCGCTCCGGCCGTTGCGGAGACGACGGAGGTTCAGACGAACTTCCAGCAGCAGCTCATCGAAGACCTTCCCGTCGCGCGCAGCATCACCGGGATCACCGGTCTGGCCCCGGGCGTGGTGGCCGGCGTGAACGGGTTTCAGATCTCCGGCGGCATGTCGTTCGACAACCTCTATACGGTGAACGGCGCGGTCATCCAGGAGAACCTGCGCGGCCAGCCCCACAACCTCTTCATCGAGGATGCGATTCAGGAGACGACGGTGCAGACGGCCGGCGTCTCCGCCGAGTTCGGCAACTTCACCGGTGGTGTCGTCAACGCCGTCACGCGCTCCGGAACGAACCGGTACTCCGGGTCGCTGCGCGACAGCATGACGAACCCGCGCTGGACGGCGCGGTCACCGGACATCTTCGTGAACGCCGGCGGCGTCCCCACACGCACGTCCGCAGGGGCGAACCTGGATCAGCTCAATCAGGTGTGGGAAGCGACGTTGGGGGGACGCATCGTCCGCGACCGTCTATGGTTCTTTCTGGCCGGACGGCAGAGCGAGAACGAGTCCGAGCGCTTTCTCTCCAACAGCACGATCCCGTACGTCGCCGTCACCACGGACGAGCGGCAGGAGGCGAAAGTCACGGGCGCGATCACATCCAGGCACAGCATCGTCGCCTCGTACATGAATACGCCGCTCGAGCAGGTGAACAACTGCCAGTTCGGCTGCTATGACCTCGAAGCGGTGGACCCGTTCATCCGCTTTCCGAACAACTTCGTCAGCGCGTTCTACAGCGGGGTGATCACGAACAACTTCCTCCTCGAGGCTCGTTACGCCGAGGTGAACTTCGAGTTCGACAGTCTGGGCGGCGACGATGCCGGTCTGGCCACCGGCACGCCCATCAACCTCACCTCACCGGGATTCAACACGTACGCGAATGCGCCGCCATTTTCAGGCATCGAGACCACGGACGTCCGCGACAACGAGTCCATCGGCCTGAAGGGAACGTACTTCTTCGGCAGCCGGGCCTTCGGCAATCACAGCATCACGGCGGGGGTGGACCGCTTCCACGAGACGCGGCGTGCGAACAACCATCAGTCGGCGACGGGCTTCCGCATCGTGTCGCGCACGTTCGCGCCGCAGCGTGCCGGCGGCCAGACGCTGGTGTCGCTCATGCCGGCCATCGGCAGCGTCGTGCGCGACTTCGCCTGGTGGTTTCCGATCCAACTGCAGTCGCAGGGCTCGGACCTGACCACCGACGCGCTGTGGGTCAACGACAAGTGGGATCTGGGCAGCAGGTTCTCCTCCAACCTCGGCGTCCGCTTCGATCGCAACGACTCCAGCGACAGCCAGGGCCGCAAAGTCGCCGACGACCGGAAGATCAGCCCGCGCCTCGGAGTGGCCTACGACATGCTCGCGAACGGACGCCTGCGCCTGATCGCCAGTTACGGCACGTACGTCGGTCGCCTGGCCGAGAGCGTTGCCGGCATCACCTCGGCGGCGGGAACCCCGTCGGCTTTCGCGTTCGCGTATGAGGGGCCGGAGCTGCGCGACCTTCCCACAGCGGAGGTGGCGCGCCGGTTCTTCGAGTGGTTCAACGCCAATGGCGCCACGAACCGGCCGACGATCGCGGCCATCATTCCGGGATTCACGACCCGGCTGCAGGGCACGCTCCAGTCGCCGAACGCCGCGGAGTGGACGGTGGGCGCGAGCACGCAGTTCGGCCGCGGCTTCATCCGTGCCGACTTCATCCATCGGAACTGGGATGACTTCTACGCCGCCGTGACGAACCGGTCCACCGGCACGGTGACCAGCCCAACCGGCGCGAGGAACGATCTCCTCGTGATCACCAACTCGAACGATCTCGATCGCACGTACGACGCCGTCGAGCTGCAGGGCCAGTGGCATGTGGCGCGGCACCTCGACATCGGCGGCAACTACACATGGGCCGAGACGAGGGGCAATACCTCCGCCGAGGACGTCAACGGAGGACCGTTTGCCACGATCACGAAACAGTACTACCCCGAGTACCGCGACTTCTCGTGGAACAATCCGACCGGTTTCCTGCCCACCGACCAGACACACAAACTTCGAGCCTGGGCGACCCTGGGATTCGACACCCACCTCGGCAACTTCAACGTCAGCGTGCTGGAGCGGTTCGACTCCGGCTCGCCATATTCGCTGACGGGGTCCATCGACATCCGGCAGAGCGCGAACTTCTACGGCCCGGGCCAGCCGGGAGGCGTGCCGAACCCAGGCTACGTCACCGTCCCGACCGGCGTCACTTACTACTTCAGCGACCGCGGCCAGTTCCGATTCGACGATCTGACGGCGACCGACCTGGCTCTCAACTACAAAACGAATCGGGCCTGGCTGGCCGGCGTGTCGTTGTTCGTACAGGGCGAAGTCCTCAACGTGTTCAATGAAGATGCGGCCACGGCCGTCAACGCGTCGGTGCTCACGCATTTGCAGGATCCTTCGCTGCGCCGCTTCAATCCGTTGGCCGGCGATGTCCCTCTCGAAGGCGTGCACTGGCGGAAGGGACCGCTGTTCGGGCTTCCCACCGCCGCGACGAGCGGGCAGGCGGCCGGCAGCTTTCAGCTCCCGCGCACGTATCGCGTTTCGCTCGGCGTGAAGTTCTGACGCGCTTCCCCCCGCCCCGCCCGGGGCGCCGGTGAGAACACCGGCGCCTCCATACACCGCGGCGAGAGCGGTCGTACAATCTGGAGGAACCGATGAAGTCCTGGCGCATGGTCCTGATGTGTGCGGCGCTGCTGTTGGTCGCCGGCTCACTTCTCGCGCAGGGGACCGGCGGCTCCATCACCGGCACCGTCACGACCGCGGGCAACTCATTGCCCGGCGTGACCGTGACCGCGACCTCGTCGTCGATGCAGGGTGTGCGCAGCACGGTCACCGGCCAGGCGGGCGGTTTCAACATTCCCGCGCTCCCTCCCGGCCTGTACGACGTCACGTTCGAGCTCGAGGGGATGCAGCGGCTGACCAGGCGCGTGCGCGTGGAGCTCGCTCAGACCGTGAGGGCCAACGCCGACCTGAAAGTGAGCCTGGTCCGCGAGTCGGTCACCGTCACCGCCACGGCGCCGAGCGTGATGGAGAGACCGCAGGTCGTCACGGCTTTCGACGCCGAGACCATCGACCAGCTTCCGGCCAATCGCTCCATCCGCGAGACCACACTGCTCTCCCCCGGCGTGAACGACGCCGGTCCGAACAACCAGATCGTCATCGGCGGCGCGCAGTCGTTCGACAGCCTCTTCCTCGTGAACGGCGCCGTCGTGAACGAGAACCTGCGCGGCCAGCCGCACAACCTCTTCATCGAAGACGCGATTCAGGAGACGACGATCCTCCGCGGTGCCATCCCGGCCGAGTACGGGCGGTTCACCGGCGGCGTCGTCACCACCCTGACCAAATCCGGCGGCGACGACTTCTCCGGCTCCTTCCGCGACACCCTCACCAACGACGACTGGAAAGGAGAGACGCCATTCCCCGCCGAGGCGCCTCACATCGACGAGGTCAATCACGCCTTCGAGGCCACCGCGGGCGGCCGCATCCTCGCCGACCGCCTCTGGTTCTTCGTGGCCGGGCGCGACGAGGACAGCAGCCAGACCCTGGCCACGACGGGCACGAACATCCCCTACACCAGAGAGTTCCAGATGGAGAGATGGGAAGCAAAGCTGACCGGCCTGCTTTTCAGCCGGCACAACGTGGTGGGCTCCTACATCAAATCTGACTCGAGCACGGTCAATCTCGCCTCCGGCGTGATCGTCGACCTGGCCAGCCTGGTCACGCGCGACGAACCGAACTCGCTCGTCTCGTTCCAGTACAGCGGCGTGATCACCAACAGTCTCCTGGCCGAGGCCAGCTTGAGCCGGATGAATTTCTCGTTCATCCAGGGGGCCGAGACCCGCGATCTCATCAGGGGAACCCTGCTGCGCGACTCCGGCAACGGGCGCCGCTTCTGGTCGCCGACGTTCTGCGGACATGTCTGCCCGCCCAAGCAGCGCGACAACAAGTCGCTGCTGGTCAAGGGAACCTACTTCCTCTCCACGCGGGCCACGGGCAATCACACCATCGTCAGCGGCTACGAGGACTTTCATCAGCTCCGCAATGAGAACAACTACCAGTCCGGGAGCGACTACCGCATTCACGGGATCTTCCACTACGACGGGCCGGACGTTTACTTCGGTGTCGACGGGAGCGAGGAGTCGGACAACGAGATCGAATACGACCCCGTTCCCGCGCTCAGCCAGACCTCGGACTTCGCCGTTCGATCCCTGTTCGTCAACGACAAGTGGGACCTGACTTCGCGCTGGATCTTCAACGTCGGACTCCGTTTCGACCAGGCCTACGGCAACGATCAGGCCGGGAAGAAGACCGTGGACGACTCGGCGGTGAGCCCGCGTCTGTCGGCGACCTTCGACCCGGTCGGCAACGGCAGGCATCGCATCACCGCCAATTACAGCCGCTACGTGTCGAAGGTCGATCAGGGGCCGGCCGACCTCACTGCCACCGCCGGTCGCTACGCCTCGTATTACTGGGACTACCGCGGTCCGACCATCAATCCGCGCGGGACTCCGATCGGTCAGATGGTGCCGGTGGAAGAAGTCATCCGCCGCGTCTTCGAGTGGTTCAACAGCGTGGGCGGCCCGAACAACCGGACATTCCTGACCAGCGCCCAGGTCCCGGGCGTGGACACGCGCTTCGAAGGCTCGCTCCGGGCTCCCTCGATGGATGAGATCTCCCTCGGGTACGGCATGGCTCTCGGTGGCAGCGGCTTCTTCCGCATCGACGCGATGAACCGGCAGTGGCAGGACTTCTACGTCATCCGCCGGAACCGCACCACCGGAATCGCCACGGATGCCAACGGCAACGAGTTCGATGCCGGCATCATCGAGAACAGCACCGACAACCTCGAGCGCACGTACAACGCCATCCAGCTTCAGGCCGCCTACCGGCTGCTGGACATCGTCAACGTCGGCGGCCACTACACGTGGGCGAAGCTGCGCGGCAACGTGGAGGGAGAGCTTCCCAACTTCGCCACCACGCTCACCAGCAGCAACTCCTTTCCCGAATACACCTCGTTCGCGCGCAACAATCCGGTGGGCTATCTGCTCGCGGACATGCGACACCGGGCCATCGGATGGGTCGACGTCGCGCCGCCGTTCCCGTTCGGCGAACTGAACGTGTCACTCCTGCAGCGTTATCACTCCGGCCTTCCCTACTCCGCGATCGGAACGATCGACGTGCAAGCCAGCAGCACGTTCTACGGGCCCGGGCAGCCTGGCGGCGTGTCGAATCCCGGTTACATCCTGCCGCCGGCGAACGTGAACTACTACTTCAGCAAGCGCGGCGAGCTCAGGACCAACGAGGTGTTCTCGACCGACGTGGCGCTGCGCTACACGATGCCCATCCGTCGCGCCGCGATCACGCTGATGACCGACGTGCTGAACGTCTTCGACAACGACGCGATCGAGGACCCCGACTTCATCACCCAGACGGTGCAGACGCGCCGGCAGGTGACGTCGCTGCAGCGCTTCGATCCCATCCGCGGCGATGTGCCGGAGCGCGGCGTCCACTGGCAGACCGTCCCGGCGTTCGGCCAGCCGGCGGACGCGCGCGCCTATCAACTGCCGCGGACATACCGCTTCGCAGTGCGCGTGAGGTTCTAGGCGCGCAGTGAAACGCGCGGGTGGGACACCCGCGCCTCCATTCCGTGACCGAACGAGCCTACCGCTTCACCACCACCCGCGGCAGCGTCCCCTCCTGATCCGCGAGCACGTACGCCAGGGCGGCGATGGCCGCCGTGTTCTTCGCCAGATCGTCGGGATTCACTTTGTCCAGCGTGTCGGAAGGCGCGTGATGGTGGTCGAAGTAATGCCGCGAGTCCGTGGCCAGTCCGAATCCCGGGACTCCCTCCGCCGTCAGCGGACCGGTGTCAGCGCCGGTGTTCCTGGTCGTCACGAACGTCGCCGGCGCGATCCGCTGCAGGATCGGCTCGAGGCGAGCCTCGAGTGCGGCCAGCGCTTCGCCGCCGATCGTGGTGCGGAATCCTTCGAGCCCCGCAGTCCCGGCATCGGTCTCGATCGCGGCGACGTGCTTCGGTAGCTCCGCCGCGTGATCCTTCGCGTAGCCGCGTCCTCCGCGCAGTCCGTTCTCCTCGTTCGTGAAGAGCACGCAGCGGATCGTGCGACGCGGCCGGATCCCCAGCTCCTTCAGGATCCGCATCGTCTCCATGACCATGGCCACGCCGGAGCCGTTGTCGATCGCGCCGGTACCGAGGTCCCAGGAGTCGAGGTGGCCGCCGATGAGAACGATTTCGTCGGGGAGCTCGGTTCCGCGAATCTCCGCGACTACGTTCGCGGACTCGACGTCCGGCAGCGTCCTTGGCGTCAATGTGAGGTGCATCCGTACTCTCTCGCCTTTCTTCAGAAGGCGGTGCAGCAGCATCGCGTCTTCGACGGTCACCGCGGCCGCGGGGATCTTCTTCACCTTCCCCTCGTAGCGCACCGAGCCTGTGTGCGGCGTGCGCAGCGAGGACGACGTCACCGATCGGACCAGGACAGCCGCCGCTCCGAGAGGCGCCGCCAGATCGGCGCCTTTGCCTCGGAACTCGACCGCCTTCGAGTACGCCTCGAACGCGCGGCCGTCCGCGACGAGCGTCGCATCCATGGCCCGATTGAAGAGGACGATCTTCCCGTTCACCTTCGACCGCCCCAGGGCCTTCAGCTCCTCCTCGGAATTCACCTCCACGACGTCTCCCATGATTCCGTCGGCCGGAGTGGCTACGCTGCCGCCCAGGGCGGTCAGGACGATGCGCTGGCTGTTGTGGGTGACCAGACGGCCGCGCTCCACTCCCCGAGTCCAGTGCGGGACCATCACTCTCTCGTTGCGGACATCGATGCCCCAGTCGCGGAAGCGCTTCGTCGTCCAGGCCACGGCCAGGGTGAGGCCGCGCGAGCCGGAGAGGCGCGGGCCGATGTTGTCGGTCAGATAGGCCAGCGTCTCGTACGACTGCGAGCTGTTGAGCGCGTGGGCGATGATGCGCTCGGAGTTCTGCTGGATGCGGTCCTGAGCTGAGAGCGGAATGGCGAGGATGAGAATCATCAGGTGGAGGACAGGCAATCGTGCCTGTCCGGACAGGCAGGATTGCCTGTCCTCCACGCTAGATCTCCTCCGTGTCGATCTGGGCGCGCTGCAGCGAGCCGGAGTAGTCGATGTAGATCGACTTCCACTCGCTGAACACGTCGAGGCCGGCGATCCCCGCCTCGCGATGACCGTTGCCGGTCTCCTTCGTGCCGCCGAACGGCAGGTGAACCTCCGCGCCGATCGTCGGCGCATTCACGTAGAAGATGCCTGTGTACATGTCGCGCATGGCCACGAAAGCCTGGTTGATGTCGCGCGTGTAGATCGACGACGACAGCCCGTACTTCACGCCGTTGCCGATCGCGATCGCCTCTTCCAGCGAGTCGCACTTCATGACCGCGGTCACCGGCCCGAAGATCTCTTCCTGGGCGATGCGCATGTCCGGCTTGACATCGGCGAACACCGTCGGCTCGTGGAAATGACCCTTGGAGTAGTCCCACCCGTCGCTCTTCCCGGTGATGGCGGAGCCGCCGGCCACGACCTTGGCCCCTTCGTCCCTGCCGATCTTCACGTACTCCTCGACCGTCTTGACCTGCGACGCGGAGACATTCGGGCCCATGTCCGTCTTCGGATCGAGTCCGTAGCCGACGCGCAGCTTCCTGGCCCGGCCGGCCAGCTTCTCCACGAACTGGTCGTACACCTTGCGTTGGACGGTGATGCGCGACGCCGCGGTGCAGCGCTGTCCGGCCGTTCCGAATGCGCCCCACAGCGCTCCGTCGACGGCCAGATCGATGTCGGCGTCGTCCATCACCATGATGATGTTCTTGCCGCCCATCTCCAGGTGCAGGTGCTTGAACGTCGGTGCGCAGGCCATGGAGATCTCGCGGCCCACGGAGGTCGATCCTGTGAAGGAGATCACCGCCACCTTCGGATTCTTCAGCATCGGCTCGCCGACTTGCTTGCCGCCGCCGGTGACCACGTTGAACACGCCCTTCGGCAGCCCGGCCTCTTCGAAGGCCTCGGCCAGCATCACCACGGAGAGCGGCGTCTGCGTGGCCGGCTTGATGACCACGGTGTTGCCGCAGATCAGCGCCGCCATGCCCTTCCACGCCGGGATGGCCATCGGAAAGTTCCATGGTGTGATCAGTCCGGCCACGCCGAGGGGCATGCGGACGGACATGGCGAACTTGTTGGCGAGCTCGGACGGCGTGGTCTGTCCATACAGACGCCGTCCTTCACCGGCGGCCAGGAAGGCCATGTCGATCGCTTCCTGCACGTCGCCCCTGGTCTCGTCGAAGACCTTGCCCATCTCGCGGGTCATCTCGCGCGCGATCTTCTCCTTGTCGCGTTTGAGGATGTCGGCCACGCGATACAGATACTCGGCCCGGCGCGGTGCCGGCGTCAGCCGCCACGGGTTGAACGCCTTGTGCGCGGCGTCCACGGCCGCGTCGACGTCCGTGGCGCTCGACTCCTGAAACGTCCCGACCAGGTCGTCCTCGTTGGCCGGGTTGCGGTTCTCGAACGTCTTGCCCGAGCGCGAGCGCACCCACTCGCCGTTGACGTAGTTCCTGTACTCGCGCGCCTCGCGCAGGCCCTGCGCGGATGCCGTGACTGGTTTCGTTGCGGTCGGTGGCATTGGTTCCTCCGGGAGAGTCGGCAACCGGAAACCGGAAACCGGAAACCGGGGCGTGATTCGCGTCCGGTTACCGGTTGCCGGTTGCCGGTTGCCGGTTTCCGGTCACTTCTTCTGTTGCAGGGGCAGCGGCTGATCCTTCGGCCGCATCGATCCCATGTCGACCGAGCCGCGGAACGTCGCGCCCTCGGCCACGATGATCTTGGGCGCCTTGATGTTGCCGTCCACCACCGAAGTCTGCACGAGCTCGACGCGGTCGTCGGCTGAGACGTCGCCGTCCAGTTTTCCTTCAACGATGACGTTCTTGGCGTGAACCGTTGCTTCGACGCGGGCATGCGTACCGATCCGCAGATCGGCCGAGAGGTGGATCTTGCCGCGGATCGTTCCCTCGATCAGAACGGGTTCGGTGCCGCTCACGGTGCCGTCGATCGACACATTCGGGCCGAAATACGTCACCGTCGGCGCGTTCTGCGAATCGCTGCGGGGCGGGAGTTTGGGGGGCGGCGGAGCCTGTTCCTTGCTGAAGAGAGCCATGTTTTTTCCTCGTCAGAAATCGGGCGGTGAGCATAACATTCGCGCCGGTCTGGAGCGAACGTGAGGCAAATAACAGCAATCCTGATGACGGCCGTGCTGGTGTCCTGCAGCGGCGGGGGCGGCGGCAAAGAGCAGTTCAAGACTGAGAAGGTGGACCGCGGCAACGTCACGGCCACGGTGACGGCCACCGGAACCCTCTCGGCGGTCACGACCGTGCAGATCGGCAGCCAGGTCTCCGGCGTCATCTCGCAGCTCTACGCGGACTTCAACAGCCGGGTGAGCAAGGGCCAGCTTCTGGCAGAGCTCGATCCGACCTCGATTCAGGCCCAGGTCGAGCAGCGTCGCGCCGATCTCACGCGCGCGCAGGTCGAGGCGGCAAATGCGCGCGTGACGTTTCAGCGCCAGCAGCGGCTGGCCGCCTCCGGCCTGGCCGCAGACGCCGATCTGGACGCGGCGCGGGCACAGTTCGAAGGGGCGCAGGCGCAGGTCAGCCAGGCTGCCGCGGCGCTGCGCCAGACCGAGACGAACCTGAAGTACACCAAGATCATCTCGCCCATCGACGGGATCGTCGTCGATCGCCAGTACGACGTCGGCCAGACCGTGGCCGCGTCGTTCCAGGCGCCGACTCTGTTCCAGATCGCGCAGGACCTGACCAAGATGCAGGTGCAGGCCGACGTCGATCAGTCGGATATCGGCCGGATCAAAGTCGAACAGGGAGCGCGGTTCACCGTCGATGCCTATCCGGACGAAGAGTTCCGCGGACGCATCTCGCAGATCCGCCTCAACGCAATCGTCAATCAGAACGTCGTCAGCTATCCGGTGATCATCGAAGTGCCGAATCCGGAGGAGCGGCTGCGTCCGAAGATGACCGCGAACGTCACCATCGACACGGCCACCGTGCGCGACGTCCTGCGCATTCCCAACGCAGCGCTGCGCTTCAAACCGCCGGGGGGCGAAGGGGCGTCGGACGCGGGCGGGGGGGCCGGTTTCGAGAGGCGCGCGGCGCAGAGCGGGCAGGGCGGCGGCGGGCTCGCCGGCGCGGCGCGTTCCCTGCCGGGCGGCAAACGCCCCGCCCGGCAGCAGCAGGTCTACATCCTCGGCCCTGACAGGAAACTGAAGCCGGTGCCGATCCGCACAGGCATCAGCGACGGACGGTTCACGCAGGTCGTCGATGGAGAGCTGAAGCCGGACGACAACGTGGTCGTCGGCCTGGCCACGTCCAAGGTGGAGGGACCGCCTCCTCCGGGCGGAGCCGGCCGAGGAGGCCGCCGCTAACGTGACGCAGCGCGTCATCGAGATCCTCGATCTCGTGAAGATCTACAGCCTCGGTGAAGTCGAGGTCCGCGCTCTCGACGGCGTCACGTTTCACGTCCAGCCCGGTGACTTCATCGCCATCATGGGGCCGTCCGGATCGGGGAAGTCCACGCTGATGAACATCATCGGATGTCTGGACCGGCCGACCACGGGGTCGTATCTGCTCGATGGCGTGGATGTGTCGAAGCTGAATCGCGACGAGCGGGCGGTGATCCGCAACGCCAAGATCGGCTTCGTGTTCCAGAGCTTCAATCTCCTGGCACGGACCTCGGCCATGGAGAACGTCGAGCTGCCGCTGCTCTACGGCGAGCTGGGGTGGACCCGCCAGCAGCGCCGCGAGGCCGCGGGCCGGGCACTGGAGCGCGTCGGCCTGAAAGGGCGCGAGGGCAGCCGGCCTTCCCAGCTCTCCGGCGGGCAGCAGCAGCGCGTGTCGATCGCGCGGGCGCTCGTGACCGAGCCGGCCATCGTTCTGGCCGACGAGCCCACCGGCAACCTCGACACGCGCACGTCGGAGGAGATCATGGGCATCTTCCAGCAGTTGAACGACAGCGGGAAGACGATTGTGCTGATCACGCACGAGCAGGACATCGCCACGCACGCCAAGCGCATCGTTCACGTGCGAGACGGATTGATCCAGCAGGATGAGAGAATCGAGCAGCGGAGAGTCAGTCATCCATCATGAAAACCTCCATCCAGCGCCTCGGCAACATCACGCTCGTCGGCCTCAAGTCGATCGGCCGCAACAAACTGCGCTCGATGCTCACCGGCCTCGGCGTCGTCATCGGCGTGGCCTGCGTGATCGTGTCCGTGGCCATCGGCAGCGGCGTGGCCAAGTCCGTGTCGGACATGATCGGCTCGCTGGGATCGAACTTCATCATGATCATGCCGGGCGCGGCCACGCAGAGCGGCGCGCGCATCTACACCGGACAGTCGACGCTCACCGAAGAAGACGCGGCGGCGATCAGGGCGGAGTGCGCGTCCGTGTCGTATGTGTCGCCCAACCTCAGAACGGCCGGGCAGGTCGTGGCCGGGGAGCTCAACTGGGGCACGCAGGTGTTCGGCGTCGACGTGGAATGGCCTCTCATCCGCGCCTGGAACGTGGCCGAAGGGACGTTCTTCACCGACTCCGAAGTCAAAGGAGCGGCCAAGGTCCTGGTCCTCGGCCACACCGTGGCGGAGAGCCTCTTCCCGAACGGTGGAGCGGTCGGCGAGATCGTGCGCGTGAAGAACGTGCCGTTCAAGGTCGTGGGCGTCCTCGACAAGAAGGGCGGCAACATGATGGGCTCCGATCAGGACGACATGGTCGTGGCGCCCTACACGACGGTGATGAAGCGCGTCATGGGGACGAGCCGCATCGGCATGATCATCGCGTCGGCGGCGTCGGCGGAGCGCGTCGAGGAGGCGCAGGACTGCATTCAGGCGCTGCTGATGCAGCGGCACCGCATCCCGCCGGGCGGCGACCCCGACTTCATGATGCGCTCGCAGGAGGAGATCGCCCGCGCGAACGCGCAGCAGGTGAACACGATGCGCATGCTGCTGCTCTCGATCGCGGCCATCTCCCTGTTCGTGGGCGGGATCGGCATCATGAACATCATGCTGGTGTCGGTCACGGAGCGGACGCGCGAGATCGGCATCCGCATGGCCATCGGCGCGAAGGGGCGTCACGTGCTGCTGCAGTTCCTCTTCGAAGCGATCACCCTCTCGTTCGCCGGCGGCCTGACCGGCGTCGTCCTTGGCGTCGGCGCCTCGATCGGGATCGGCAAGGCGGCCGGTTGGCCGATCGTGATCAGCCCGTTCTCGATCGCGCTCGCATTCGCGGTGGCAGGGACCGTGGGAGTCTTCTTCGGCTTCTACCCGGCGCGAAAGGCGGCCCGTCTCGATCCGATCGAAGCGCTGCGCTACGAGT
>DATKCA010000014.1:0-46273 GCA_035544675.1 Thermoanaerobaculia bacterium
GCGCGAGGACGATCCATACGATCTGCTCTACGCGAATGCGGCCGCGCTGCACGAGGCCGGCGTGCCGTTCGCGATCCGCACGGACGACGATCACAACACGCGCAACCTGCCGTATCACGCCGCCACCGCGGCGGCGTTCGGCCTGCCGAAGGACGTGGCGCTCAAGGCCATCACGATCTATCCGGCGCAGCTGTTCGGTGTGGCCGACAAGCTCGGCTCACTGGAGGTGGGCAAAGTCGCCAACATCATCGTCACGGACGGCGATCCGCTGGAGATCCGCACGAACGTGAAGCGGGTGTTCATCGGCGGCGAGGACATCCCGATGGACTCGTATCACACGCTGCTATACGAGAAGTTCCGAAAACGGCCGTAGCGTTTATGCTCCGCACTTTCCAATCAACGTGGATGACGGTCACGGTACCGCGGGAGCAGAGATAAGTGGCGTGCCGCTCCGTCATTCTGGTAGTTGCTTTGAACCTGCTCGCGGCGAGTGTCGCCGCTGATGACGTTGCCGTCAGCTATTCGGCAAGCGGATTCCAGTGCTTCGCCCCGAGCATCGGCATCGCCTGGTCCACGCCGGACGGTCTTCGGTTCCCCTTCGTTCGCGGGCCGTTGACGGGACTCGGACGAAGTCTTGCCAGTGGCGACGTTTTGATGGCGACAGATGACGGGACCGTATCCGTCACTCGGCGCAACGACCCACTCGTGACTCTTTTCGAAACGGACGACTTTCGGATCACGACGATTCTCGAACTGCCGGACGGAAGATTCATCCTTGCAGGAAACAACGAGGCGCAACGGCGAGGAGAGATCCGACTTCGGGAGCGGGACGGTCGCGTCGAGACGATCCTGACCACGTTCTTTTTCCTGGATACGGGCCGATCGTTTGATCTGGCCAGCGATCAATGCACGCTCTTGTTCCCTGAGTCTCCGATCGAAGGCACGGTGTTTCGAGCCTTCAACGTCTGTTCGCCACAGCCTGTCGCCGACGTGATGTCGGTGCCGTTCGGTATCGGCGATTTTCAAATCGCGCAGCGTGGCGAGATCATCGTTGCGCGACGAATCGCTCTCTTCGAGTTCGGCATTGATCGCTACGATTCTTCCGGGCAGTTATTGGCCTCCTATCCGAATGCCATCGGACCGTTCGCAATCGACGAGTCGGGTGAGGCCTTCTGGGCCCTTACGATCGGCGGCATGACGAGGATCGATCTGGCAACGGGAGCGATCCTCGGCTCGCAACATGTGCCGGGTTTCTGCAATCCCGGCCTTTACCAGGTCGAGGTTCGAAACGGATGGCGGGCGGCGGCAGCCGTACCCAATAGCATTCCGTCTCTCAGCGCAAGCCTTCTCGTCCTGCTCTCGGCCGCATTAGCCGCCATCGCCTGGCGCGCGCTCTAGTACAATCCGCCTTTCTGTTCTTTCACAACCTGTTCTGAGCGGCGTAGGGAAGCCGGTGTGATACCGGCGCGGCCCCCGCCACTGTAATCGGCGACGACTCACGCGATGGTCTGAATGACCCCCACTGCGAAAGCGGGAAGGGCGCGTGACGAGGATGACCCGAGAGCCAGGAGACCGGCTGCTCAGAGCCTCACACCATCTGGCCTCTTCGGAGGGAAGGAGTCGCCATGAAGTCGTTCCTCGTCTTTTCATCCATTCTCGTTCTGGTCGTCCCGCTCGCGCACGCTCAGAGTGTGTCCGAGGAGATCGTCGTGACGGCGTCGGCGTTGCCGGAGACGCTGGTGAAGACACCGGCCACCGTGTCGATCGTCACGAAGGACGACATCGAGCTGCGCGCGGCGAGCGATCTCGGCGCGGTGCTGCGCGATGTGCCCGGCGTGACCGTTGCGCTCACCGGCTCGGCCGGCAAGTCGGCCACGCTCTTCATCCGCGGGGGCAGCTCGAAGCAGGCCCTCGTGCTCTGGAACGGCATCGAGCTGAACGATGCGTACTACTCGGGATACAACGTCGGACAGTTCTCGACCGCCGGAGTGGAGCGTGTCGAGGTCGTGCGCGGGCCGTTCTCGGCGTTGTACGGCTCGGAAGCGGTGAGCGGCGTCGTGAACGTGCTGACGGCGCCGAGCCGCAGTCACGCCACGGTGCTGGCCGAAGCGGGGCAGCACGGCTTCTGGAACGGGCTCGCCTCCGGCGCCGTGCTGTCGGATCGATGGACGGTCAACGGCGCGCTGGAACGCCGTGGCGACGACGGCTTTGCGTCGAACGACGACTACGAGTCGACCACTGCCGCCGGCGGGGTCACGCTGACGCCGCGGGACTCGCTGTCCATCGGCTTGCTGGCGCGACTGACGTCGTACGAGCTCGGCATCCCGCGCGCTCCCAACGCGGCCGGGACCGCGTTCGTGGCCAGCCTGCAGCGCCGCGAGGAGGGAACGGCCACGCAGGTGATCGTGCCGGTTCGTTACGCCGGATACGAGCTGCGTCTCTCGGAGAGCCGGCGCGAGGAGGACTTCGCCGATCCGGCCGGCACATTCGGACCGGAACGGAACGTGACCGAGTCGCGCGTGCGCACGGCGCGCGGGACGGCCAGGCGCGTGACGCGGGCCGGGACCATCACCATCGGCGCTGAGTACGAGGAGTCGCTCGCGGATCACGTCAGCCCGTTCGCGATCGTGGACTCCCGTGAGCGAACGAGCCGCTCAGCCTTCGTCGAGGATCGCATTTCGATCGATGGCGGTGTGGAGATCTCCGCGGGTCTCCGTCTCGACGACTTCGACACGTTCGGCAGCGAGCTCTCGCCCCGAGTTGCCGCGGCGTGGCACCGCCACGGACACAAGCTCCGCGCCGCATACGGCGAAGGGTTCCGCGCGCCCGGCATCGCCGAGCTCTACACTCCTCTGTACGGCAACATCGATCTCCACGCGGAGCGAAGCCGCACCGTGGAAATCGGCTACGAGCGCTTCATCGGCCGGCGCGGTCTCGTTTCGCTGACTCTGTTCGACAGCGACTACGAGGACCTGATCTTCTTCGCGTCCGACTTCACGTTCCAGAACATCGCCGCCGCCTCCTCACGAGGCGTCGAGCTGTCGGCCGGGAATTCGTTCGGAGCGTTCCGCGCCGGCGCGAGCTACACGTTCCTCGACTCGAAGGATGAGGCCACGGGCCAGGAGCTCCTCCGCCGTCCTCGCCACTCCGGATCGGTCTCCCTCGGATATACGCGCGGAGCCGTTCGCGCCCAGCTTCTCGTGATGCACTCCGGCCGGCGAAACGACGTCACCGATCTCCTGCCGTACGGCACGGTCGTCAATGAGCCGTACACGACGGCCGGCCTGGCGGTTCACTACTCCACCGGATCGTGGTCGCCTTACGTGAAGGTCGAGAACGTCACCGGCGAGCGGTACGAAGAGGTGTTCGGCTATCCGTCGCCCGGGCGGCGGGTGGTGGCCGGATTGCGATTCGGGATGTGAGAAGGCTGGAGGAATGGCGCGCCGGTGTCCTCACCGGCGCCCCGGGTCGGGGCGGCGGAGGACGACGAGGGGCGCGGGTGAGGACACCCGCGCTCAATTCACCACGTTACCTTTGGCAAGAGCCTCTTCGCGGACCTTTTCCTCGTCGGCGTCGTAGGTGCCAGAATCGATCTGCTATCATCCGGGCTCCGTCCGATGGCAGAGAAAAAGAACTGGGGATCGACCGTGGCGGGTTGGTTCATCGTTCAGGAGCCGTCTGGGGAACAGGCGGAAATGGACGCGCCGGCCTCAGTCACATTCGCCGAAGACGAGGCCGCGATTCGCCGTGCCTCGGCGCCGCTGGAGAACGTGTTCACGAGCGCCCCACCCCCCGCGCCCGGCGGAAACGTCGATTTCGACCAGGTCTTCCAGGCCGCCGGCATCGACGCCGAGGAGCGGGAGCGCGTCAAGCGGACGCTGGACCTCTTGAACTCACTGCCGCCCGGCACCGACGAGACCGTCCGCAAGCAGATCGTCTCCGCCTCTCTTCGCGCGTTCAACGTCCCGATCGAGAAGATCATCGAGGCCGGCGCGGCCGAGCTCGAGGCGCTGGAGGCCTACATCCGCAACGGCGCCGCCGACACCGAGAAGGTGTCCTCCGAGGCGGAACAGCGGATCAAACACTACGAGCAGGAAATCGTAAAACTGAGGACCGTGATGCAGCAGCGGGTGGAGGAGCAGCACGTCGTCATCCGGAACTGCAACACGAAGAAGCTCGAAGTGCAGAAGGTGCTCGAGTTCTTTGGACAGGAAGCTGTGGCGCGCGTGGTCCGCGACTCTCCGCGGCTGCACGAGCCGAAGGCCTGAAAGGAAGACTGCCATGGGTGTGATCTCCCGTCTCGCGAATCTGTGGAAAGGGTTTCTCTCGCTGTGGATCGCCGACATCGAGAAGGAGCATCCCGAGATCGCGTACGAGAACGCCATCAACTCGATGGTCGGCAAGTACGCGAAGCTCAAGAGCGCGACGGCGGCCATCATCCGGCGCCGCGAGGACCTCGATGAGCGCTATTCCCGCGTCACGCGCGAGCTGACGCAGACCGAGGCGGAGCTGAACGCGGCGGTGGAGACGAGTCAGGACGATCTGGCGGTGGTGCTCATCCAGAAGAAGAACCAGCTCTCCGCGGAAGTCTCCGAGCTGAAGGTGGAGATGGAGACCGCGCGCGGCGATGCCGACTCGGCCAAGTCGTCGCTCCTCTCCGTCCAGACCGAGATCCGCAAGCTCAAGGCCGAGCGCGACGTGATGATGGCCAAGATGCACTCCGCGCAGGCCCGCCTCAAGATCCAGGAGCAGCTCGACGGCCTGTCGGTGGATGACGAGGTGAAGGCGCTCGACAACGTCCGCAACCACATCAAGAACGTCATCGCCGAAGCGAACCTGACCAAGGAGCTGTCCGACTCCTCGCTCGACGCGCGGCTGTCCAAGCTCAAGAACCAGGTCGGCGACGTCCAGGCGCGCCAGGAGCTCGAGGCGCTGAAGGCACGCAAACAGGCGCAGCAGGCTTCGCAGGGACAGAAGACAATGTAGGCGTTGGGCCTTAGGCGTCAGGCCTTAGGAGGCCACCGCCCTCACCTTGAATCGTTCGTTTCCTAAGGCCTAAGGCCTAACGCCTAAGGCCTCGCGTGGAGGCAATCAAATGCGTCTCACCCCATTCGCCAAGTTCTTCATCACCGCCGTGGTCCTCGGTGTCATCGGCTACGCCGTGTGGCACTACAAGGGCGCGGACGTCGCCAGGTGGGCTACCGGCGATTCGCCGGGGCGCGGCGCTCGCTCGAGCGCCGTGGAGTCGTCGGACTTCGACGCGCTGAAGAACGCGCCGTCCGATCCCGGCCGCGATGCCGGCTCCGCGGGCGTCTCACCGGTCAACCTGGGCGGCTCCGGAAAGCTCACCAGGCCGCTGGTCGTGGCCATCAACACGTGGGCCGGGCACGCGCCGGGCGTCGTCTACAACAACGGTCTCGATCCGAACGCCGGCTCGTCGTACCGGCGAAGGCTTGGCATGGACGTGAAGTTCGTGCTCATCGAGGACCCGGCCGCGAAGCTCGCCGCGCTGCGCAACGGCGACGTGGACATCATGTGGAACACGGTCGACAACTGGGCGCGCGAGGCCGCCGTGCTGGCCGAGCAGAATCAGCGCGCCAAGTCGATCATCCTGCAGGACTGGTCGCGGGGCGGCGACGGCATCGTCTCGCTCAACACCATCAAGTCGATCGAGGATCTGAAGGGCCGGAAGATCTCCTGCACGCAGTTCACTCCGTCCCACTTCCTGCTTTTGTACCTGCTGTCGCAGTCCGGCCTGTCGCCGCAGGACCGCACGGCCGTGGAGCGCAACATCGTGTTCACGCAGGACGCGCCGGCCGCGGCGGCCATGTTCAAGGCCCGGCAGGTCGATGCGGCCGTGACTTGGGAGCCCGATCTCTCCGGTGCCGTGACGGCCAGGGAGGACGAGGCCCACATTCTCGTGTCGACGACGGCGGCGTCGAACATCATCGCCGACACGCTCGTGGCGCGGCAGGACATCATCGATCAGGCTCCCGACACGATCCGCAGCTTCATCCACGGCTGGTTCCAGGGCATCGAGGCCATCAAGCGCGATCCGGCAGCCGCGTACGCCATCGTCGGAAAGGCTCTGAAGCTGGACAACGAGACGGTGTCCGGAATGCTGTCCGGCCTCAAGCTCACGCCGTACGCGGACAACGCGCAGTTCTATGGACTGACCGGCGGGAAGGCTCATTACGAGACTCTGTTCGACACGGCCTTCGTCATCTGGCGCAAGAAGGGCCTCGTGACGCGCAGCGTCGATGCGAAGGACTGGGCGGACTCGCGCTTCCTGGCGTCGCTCGCCGCCGAATACCCGGGCCAGAAGGTCGAGGAGCCGAAGGTGGCGGCGAAGGCGCCCTCGAGCCGCGACCGCGCCATCATCAACAAGCAGATTCAGATTCACTTCACGCCCGGCTCCGACGAGATCATGCCCGGCTCGTTCTTCGTGCTCGACTCACTCGGCGAGACGATGACGTCGTTCGGCAGCACGTACCTGCGCGTCGAGGGCAACACCGACGCCATCGGCTCTGCCAACGCCAACATGGCGCTGTCGGAGCGGCGCGCCCTGGCCGTCAAGAACTACATCGTGCAGACGTTCCCGAACGTTCAATCTGAACGGTTCCAGACGATCGGCCGCGGGGCCGCGAATCCTGTCGCAGACAACCGCACGGAGGCCGGACGGCAGATGAACCGCCGGACGGAAATCAAAGTTGTCCTCAGTACCGAGTAACGCGGCTCAGCCGGCGACGGCTGCCGCCAGGAATGGCGGCGCTCCACAGGTCCGGAGGACGCAGTCGCTCTGGGAAGTCCGCCAGCCGATTCCACGCCGCACCGCGGCGTGGCTCGCGCTGGTGATGCCGGCGCTCGTCCTCGGTGCATGGTGCGTGATCAGTTACGGCGGCCTGGCTCCGGCCGACTTCCTGCCGTCGCCGACGGAGGTCCTCCGCGGGACGCTGCAGCTGTTCATCCAGTACGACCTGATGAGCGCGATCCTGATCTCGACGCGGCGCATCCTCTTGGCGTTCGCGCTGGCATCCGCGCTGGCGCTTCCGCTCGGCATCCTGATGGGCGCGTTCACGCCGGTGCACCACATCTTCGAGCCGATCATGGCGCCTCTTCGCTACATGCCGATCTCGGCGTTCATCCCGCTGCTCATCCTCTGGTTCGGCATCTACGAGAAGCAGAAGATCGCATTCCTGTTCCTCGGCGTGTTCGTCTATCTGCTGCCGGTCGTCGTGACGGCCATCCGCGTGGTGCCGGAGGAGCTGGTCCAGACCGCGCTCACGCTGGGAGCGTCGAAGTGGCAGGTGGTCAGGACCGTTCTCGTGCCGGCGGCACTGCCGGAGATCTTCGACTCGTTCCGCGTGATGAACGCGATCTCCTGGACGTACGTGATCCTCGCGGAAGCCGTGAATCCGGAGCATGGACTCGGCTACATGGTGGAGCTGGCCAGAACGCATCAGAAGGCGTCGTGGTCGTTCGCGGGCCTGCTGGTGATCGGCGGGATCGGGCTGCTGACGGACCAGATCATCCGTACGGCGTCGAAGATTCTGTTCCGGTGGCGCGAGGTCGCGGCATGACCAATCCGGGCGAGCCGGGGACGTTCGCGCTCGAGGCCGGGCCGCCGAAGGCCGCGCAGGGGACGTACGTACCGAGGCTCCTCACCGACAAGACGCCGAAGCTTCGCATCAGCGACCTCGGCGTGATCTACATCGACCGCCGCGGCAACCGGACCGAAGCGGTCCGGGAGGTCACGCTCGACGTGGCCGACAAGCCCGGGACGGGGGAGGTCATCGTCATCCTCGGACCATCCGGCTGCGGGAAGTCGACCGTGCTGAAGGCGGTGGCGGGGCTCCTGCCGCCCTCGCGCGGCGAGATCCGCGTCGACGGCGAGCTGATCACGTCCGTGGGCCGCGATCGAGGCATGGTGTTTCAGCAGTACACGTCCTTCGCCTGGCTGACCGTACGCGAGAACGTCGAGTACGGCCTGAAGCTGGAGGGCGTTCCGGCCAGGCAGCGGCGCGAACAGTCGCAGAAGTATCTGGAGGAGGTCGGTCTGGCGGAATTCGCAGGCCGGTATCCGAAAGATCTGTCCGGCGGCATGAAGCAGCGCGTGGCGATTGCCCGGACATTGATCAACAAGCCGCGCCTGGTGCTGATGGACGAGCCGTTCGGCGCGCTCGATCCGCAGACGCGCTGGGGCATGCAGAGCCTGCTGCTGGACGTCTCCCGGATGGAGGACAACACGATCCTCTTTGTGACGCACGACGTGTCGGAAGCGGTCTACCTGGCCGATTCGATCTACGTTCTGTCGGCGCGCCCGGCGCGGATACTCCACCGCATCGACGTGCCGTTCTTTCCGAACCGCGATATCGGTCTCAAGTCCTCGCCGGAGTTCCGCGCGGTGGAGAAGAAGCTGCTCGACCTGATCTATGCGCCGGCTGCTTAGTCATTCCGAGCGTAGCGAGGAATCCCGGGGAGGGGCGGCGCGAAGCTCGTTATCCACGCCACCCGGATCCCTCGCTGCGCTCGGGATGACGGCGTAAACGTACAATCTGCCCCGTGGCCACAGCCAGAGACAGAGGGAAGCCGGCAAAGAAGCCGTACTTCAGGATGGCGTTGAAGAACCCCTACAACCTGACGCTCCTCCTGGGCGGCATCGGCGCCTCCCTCCTTACCCTCAATCCCATCCCCGCCCTCATCGCCCTCGGCGGAGAGGCGATCTGGCTCCTGCACGCT
Source organism: Thermoanaerobaculia bacterium (assembly GCA_035544675.1). GTDB lineage: Bacteria > Acidobacteriota > Thermoanaerobaculia > Gp7-AA8 > Gp7-AA8 > DATKCA01. The sequence continues at coordinate 8,740 of DATKCA010000014.1, forward strand.
CCCGACTCGAAGTTCCTGCGCAAGACCGTGTGGGATCCGCAGTACGAGCACGAGATGAAGCAGCAGGCGCTGCGCGTCCGCGCCGCGAAGCTCGCGTACCTGCCTTACGACGAACAGGAACGCGTCGGCCGGCTGCTGGAGCGGCACTACGAGATCGACCACCTCGCCGAGCAGAATCCGTCGTTTACCGGTGACCTTCTGAGAAGCGAGATCGGGAAGACGCAGAAGCTCGTCGACGCGTTCGTGGAGATGGCCATCACCGTCTCGCGATACGACGCCTACCTCAACCGCGTCGACCTGAACGTGCTGGAGCGCGACCGCGAGAAGTGGCGGGCGCGCGTCAAGTCGGAGAAGTTCACGGAGCAGGAGCGCGACATCGCCGCCAAGAACCTGACCATCATCGAACGGCGTCTCGAGAAGCTGCGCGAGGTCCGCCAGTATCTGAACGTGGCCAAGGGTCAGCTCGACCTCATCGAGAACTCGTTCCAGCTGATCGCCGATCAGATCGTGACGATGCAGTCGCCGGCTCAGTTGTCCGGACAGCTCGACGAGCTGATCGACGGAGTGGAGTCGATCCGCCAGACGGCGGTCGACACGGAGAGAATTCTGAATACGCTGGAAGCATGACTGATCTCGCCGCATCGAACCGCCTTCTCCCGTCGTGGGCCGAGGATCTTCGCCGCCGCTATCTGCGCGGCGAGGCCTCGGTGTTCATCCTCCACGGCAACGTCTACGACGCCGTCCTGGCCGGCAACGGCGTCACGACGATCACCGACTTCCTCGGCAGCAGCCTGCTGCGCGACTCGAAGGAGACGATCGCCGTCTACAACGTGGCCACGGGAGTGCGGTTCACGAAGCGGCCGAAGGGCGGAGACGTGACCGGCCTCGAAGACCTTCTCCTGGCCACGGAAAAGCCCAAGGTCCTCGGCGCCATCGAGCGGATGCTTGTAGGCGGCTCGAAGACCGCGGTGATCATCGAGTACGCGGAGGCCGTCGCGCCGGCCGGCGATCCGAATTTTCAGAGCGAGGGCGACCGCGCCGCGATCGTCACCCTGCACCGCTGGTCGTTCCTGCCGGAGATCGAACGGGGCGACAACGTCGTGATTCTCATCGCCGAGAACCTGACGGAAGTGGCCTCGAAGATCATCTCCAACCCGAAGGTGGCCGTGGTCGACGTGGCCATGCCGGACGTCGAGGCGCGCAAGGCCGCCGCCCGTCATGCCGACAAGCGGCTGAGCGAGAAGGACGCACAGCGCTATGCGGACATCACCGCGGGGCTGAAGGCGATCCAGATCATCTCCATTCTCACTCCGCCGCCGCCGAGCGAGGAGGAGTCGCGCGAGCGCGAGTCGTTCATCGCACATCTGCTGTCGGGGCCCGATGCGGCCGATCGCGCCAAGAAACTGGCGACGCTCACGGCGGGCATGAACCACGACGAGATCACGAAGCTGCTGGCGCCCGGTGCGCCGCCGCCGGACTCCGTTGCGGCGCCCGATCGAGCGGAAAGATCGCGTCAGGACGTCGATCTGCTCATCGCCCGCCGCAAGCGCGAGATCCTGGAGCGCGAGTGTTTCGGCCTCATCGAGTTCGTCGAGCCCAAACACGGGTTCGATGTGGTCGGCGGCATGGACGAGGTGAAGAAGGACCTGCTCGTCATCGCCAACAGCATCAAGAACGGACAGACCTCGCGCGTACCGATGGGCATCCTTTTCACAGGGCCGATGGGGACCGGGAAGACGTTCGTGGCCGAGGCGTTCGCGCGGGAATGCGGCCTGACCACGATCAAGCTGAAGAACTTCCGCTCCAAGTGGGTCGGCGCGACGGAGGGCAATCTCGAGAAGATCCTGAACGTGATCAAGGCCATCGGTCAGGTCGTGGTCATCATCGACGAAGGCGACCGCGCCTTCGGCAATACCGACGGCGAAGGTGACGGCGGAACTTCGTCGCGCGTCATCGCCCGCATCAAGGAGTTCATGTCCGACACGAGCAACCGCGGGCGGATCCTTTTCCTCGTGATGACGAACCGGCCCGACAAGCTGGACGTCGACCTCAAGCGCGCCGGCCGGCTCGATCGCAAGATCCCGTTCCTCTACTGCCAGACGCCGGAGGAGGTGGAGAACATCGCCCAGGCGCTGGTGCGCAAGAACCGCATCCCCACCGACGTCGACTTCACGAAGATCCGCGACGGGTTCTCACGCAAGCTCGTCGGATACAGCAACGCCGACATCGAGGCCGTCATCCTGATGGCCAACGACGACGCCGCGCGCGATGAGGTCAAACACGTCGCCGAAGAGCGTTTCATCCGCGCCGCCGCGGATTACTTCCCCAGCCGCGACGTCGAACTGCTCGAGTACATGGAGCTGCTGGCCGTGTTCGAGGCATCGAGCCGGAGACTGCTGCCGCCGAAATACGCGAACATCACGCCCGAGGAGCTGGACCTGCGGCTGCGGCAGTTGCGAGCCGTCGTAGGCACACGGAGGTAGTCATCCCGGCGCCCCGACGCCAAGCTGATTCACCGTCGCCATCGCCAGCTCCACCTGCTTCTGCCGCTTGACGATCTTCCTGGCGCGGCCGATCGCGTCTTCGATCATCGCCCAGGTCACATTCGACGGCTGGTATCGCTCCGGCGATGACTCCGCCACGTGGCGCCCCAGCGCGCCGAGCGCGGTGTGATACGGAAGCGGTGAGGCCTTGCCGTGGCGCGCGATCTCGTCGATGTAGCGCGCGACGAGAAGGCCCACCGCGGCCGACTCCACGTAGCCCTCCACGCCCGTGATCTGCCCGGCGAAGAAGATCCGCTCGTCGCGTTTCGTCTGAAACGTCGGCAGAAGGTGCCGGGGTCCGTTGATGAACGTGTTGCGGTGCATCGACCCGAACCGGGCCAAGGTGCAGTTCTCCAGGCCGGGAATCATCGGAATGACGCGCTTCTGCTCGCCCACCTTCATCTTGGTCTGGAAGCCGACCAGGTTGAAGTACTCGTCGGAGAGGTCCTCCTTGCGGAGCTGAACCACCGCGTGCGGCATCTCGCCGGTCACGGGATGTTCGAGTCCGACCGGTTTCATCGGGCCGAAGCGCAGCGTGTCGACCCCGCGGCTGGCGATCTCCTCCACGGGAAGGCATCCCTCGAAGTGCACGGCCTTCTCGAAGTCGTGCATCGGATACAGCTCCGCCGCCAGCAGCGCCGCGACGAACGCCTCGTACTGCTCGCGCGTCATCGGCGCGTTCAGGTAGTCCGTCCCGGAGCCCTTCCCGTATCGCGACTTCCAGTACAGCTTCGACATGTCGAGCGAGTCGGCGGCGACGATCGGAGCGATGGCGTCATAGAAGTACAGCCCGTCGTGTCCGAGGAAGCCGTTGATGGCGTCGAAGAGCGGCGTCGATGTGAGGGGGCCCGTGGCGACGACGAGAAAGTCGTGCTCGCCGCGGTCGAGAGTCGTGACCTCGTCGCGGTGGATCGTGATCCCCGGCGTTGAAGTCACCAGCGAAGTCATCGCCGCGCCGAAGCGCTCCCGGTCGACGGCGAAGGCGTCTCCGGCCGGAACGCGCGCGGCCTCACCGCAGCGGATCACATGCGAGCCGAGGATGGCCATCTCCTGTTTGAGGAGGCCGACGGCGTTGGCCGGCGCCGATGAGCGGAACGAGTTGGAGCAGACCAGCTCGGCGAGGTTCGAGGTCTCGTGGGCGGGCGTGCGCTTCACGGGGCGCATCTCGTGGAGATCGACCGTGTGACGGCGCGCCGCGAGCTGCAGAGCGCACTCGGAGCCGGCCAGACCGCCGCCGATGACTTTGATTTTCATAGGGCTCCGGGCTCCGGGCTCAGGGCTCCGGCCCTGAGCCCCGAGCCCTAATTGGAAGGCTCGTTGACGGTGTACTGCGTGGCGTCCTGGACGCGGATCTCGCCGAACTTCTGCTCGAAGAGCGAGATGTTCTGCGCCAGAGCGTCGAGGAACTGCTTGGCGTGCAGCGGCGTCATGATGACGCGGCTGTAGACCTTCACGTCGTTGCGGCCGGGGACGATGCGGCCGAGGTCGATCACGAACTCGCTGGGCGAGTGGATGATGTTGGCGAAGTTGACGTATTCGCCTTGCGCCGTGCTGTCGTCGAGCGTGATGCGGATCGTGTTTGGCTGTGGGGGTTGTTGGTCCATAAGAGGCTCTTGGCTCCTGGCTCTTGGGGGATGAGGGTGGGCCCCAAGAGCCAACAGCCAGGAGCCCTCAAGAGCTAATTTGGTCGGGCAGGCGGGATTTGAACCCGCGACCACCTGAACCCCATTCAGGTACGCTACCAGGCTGCGCTACTGCCCGACGACTGGCGCGGGATCGTATCACGCGCGTGTGCCGCTCCTAACGCTCGGCCGGGACGCAAATTCCGCGCTGCATTCCGAGCCCGAGGTCTTCGGGTACGGGCACGGGCACGGGGGGACACGATCACATCCAGAGGATGACGTGTTTGGTGATCTCGATGTTCTTCGCTGACGGGACGATGGAGAACTCCTCGATCTCCTGCGCCCGGCTGTCCAGCTCCTCGCGCTTGGTCTGGAGCGCGCGGTCCCACGCCTTCTGGATCTGGGCGATGTTCGCGCGGTAGTCGACCTCGCGCGCGGATTGAGGAGGCTCGGTCACCGCGGCCGGGCGGCCGCTGGTGATGTTGTACAGGGCCTGGCCCCAGGCCACGTTCATGTTCTGAGGGACCTTCGTCTCGTCGGGGGAGTCTTCGGCGGCCTCGTCGATGTTGCGCTGCTCGCGCTCGGACCTCTCGCGGAGCTGGTCGATCCGGCGGCGGAACGAGCTTTCCAGCCGCTCCTGCTCGACCTCGAGCCTGCGCCGCGCCTCGTCCATGCACCGGTCGACGAATCCGTCCCGCGTCTCTCCCGGCTCGGAGTAGAGACCGAAAGCGGGGTTGTGAAAGATGCGCAGCTTCTCCGAGTCGACCAGGAACTGGCGGAACGAGTCGAGCGACTGCTCGGCGGTGCTGACCAGAGACTCCACGGAGATGGCCCGGGAGGCCTGCCGCTCCGGATCGGGCTCCGCGCGCATGTCGAAGTGGTCGGGCTCGATCTGTCTGGCGCTCTTCCACACCACCACCTCGTCGGAGGCGTCGATCGGCGCGACATAGGTGCGGGTGATGCTCTGGTGGACTCCGCTGCGCGGCTCCGCGTGCGTGATGATCCCTTCGGCGAGCATGTGCGGCTTGTAGTCGCCGCCGCCGCCGAAGATGTAGAGCTGTTCGACCGAGCCGGTCGAGCGGCGATGCGCCAGGCGCGGACGAATCAGGGCCGCGGAGGAATGCGCGTCGTCTCCGCGACGCAGAGTCATCCCGTTCTGCACGGGTCCGACGTCGAGGACGCGGCCGGGCACGTCCGCCAGCGCTCTTTCGATGGCCTCGCGTTTCTCCGGCGGAAACAGGAACACCACGCACCCGCCCCCGCCCGCCCCGCACACCTTCCCGCCCCACGCCCCCGCTCCCACCGCCGCGTCGATGGCCGCATCGATCTCCGGCGTCGAGATTCCGTCGATGAGCGCCTTCCGGTTGCGCCACTCCTGCGCCAGCGCCGCTCCCGCCGCGGCGAAGTCTCCTCCCTCCAGCGCCTTCTCCATCTCGATCGACGTGGCGGCGATCTTCGACATCCCCTTCTGGATCTTCTTCCTTCCGTCGATGTGCCGCTTGTACATCTCCCAGTTGTTCGTTCCCGAGAAATGCGCCACGCCGGTGTAGTGAAGGAGCATGTGCGCCGCGAGATCGGCCACCGGTGTGGCGATGCGATGCCGGACCGGAGCGCCCGGCACGAGGTGCAGCGATGCCAGTCCGCCGAACACCGGCGGGTAGTAGTCCTGGATGCCCGCGGGAACGTTGAGCAGGCGCGTCTCCAGGTCGCGGACGAGGCTGATGAGGTGCTCGCCCTCGACGGGCCCGCCAGCCAGCTCGGACAGCGCGCGCACGAGCGTGATGCTGAGCGCCGAGGAGCCGCCCAGGCCGGAGCCGCGCGGGGCGTCGGTGCGGGTAGTGATGCTGATGCCCTTCAGATGAAAGTGCTCGACGGCGCGATAGACCAGCGCCGCCTTCGGGTCTGCCGACAGCTCCTGCAGCGACTCGTAGCGCTGGCGGTACTGCTGGTCGGTGAGATGAATCTCGATGGCGCCGCCGCCCGTCTCTTCCACCTCCGACTCGGCATAGAAGGAGATGGCCACGTTGACGGTGCGCGCGCCGGGATGAAACAGATAGAGCGGCCACAGATCGAGAGTGCCGCCTGCGAGGTCGGCGCGCACCGGCGCGCGGACGATGACCTTGTTCATTGGTGCGGACCTGGTGCTAGAAGAGTGCCCGCCGCTTCGTCGCTTCCGCTGCCATTTGCGGCTCTGCTTCCTTAGCGAGTTTCGGCGACCATCGTGCCACATCCGCGTGGAATCGCCTCTGCGATTCGCCGCGCAGCGGGTCGGGGGTGATCGATTTCAGTTTCAGTGGATCGAGCCAGACCCCGCCGTCCCTGACGCGGTAGTCGAGGTGCGGCCCGGTAGCCATCCCTGACTTCCCGACGTAGCCGATCACATCGCCCTGCACGACTTTCGTCCCCCGCTTGATGCCATCGGCAAAACGCGACAGGTGCAGGTAGTAGGTCTCGATCCGCGACGTGTGCCGGATCCGGATGTAGTTGCCTTCGCCCCGTTTGAACCTGGTCTCCAGGACCACGCCGTCCGCCGTGGTCATGACCGGCGTTCCGATCGGCGCCCCGTAGTCCACACCGTGATGGGGGCGGAAGTACTGCAGGATGGGATGGAACCGGCGCTTCGAGAATCCGGAGGTGATGCGCGAGAACTTCAGCGGCGCGCGAAGGAACTGCTTGCGCAGCGGTGTGCCCTGCCGCGCGTAGTACCCGGCCCGGCCGTCCGCCATCTCGTGGCGGAACGCCTCGTACGACGTGCCGTTATGGTTGAAGCGCGCGGCCACGATCGGGCCGTAGCCGATGAGCTCCGGCCCGGCGAAGCGTTTGTCGACCACGAAGCTGAAGGAGTCGCCCTTCTGCAGCGAGAAGAAGTCGATGTCCCACTGGAAGACGTCCACGAGCTGCTGCACGACCTGCGGTCCTTCGCCGGCTCCGCGCAGTGCTTCGTAGAGCGACGTGTCGATGGTCGCGGACACGACCGACGTCACGGTCTCCACCTTCGCCGGCCGCACGTTGACCTCGAACTGGCCGTCGCTTCCGCGGACCGCCTCCAGGTCGCCCCAGCCCGCGACCTTCATCTGTACGGCGTCCACTTCGCGCTCCGCGTTGTAGTGGAATCGCACCAGGTGGCCCGGCCGCAGCCGGCGCAGGTCGATCGAGCGGCCGAATGCATTGGTCAGCACCGCGGTGTCGCGCCGCGAGAGGCCCCCCGTGTCCAGGATCCCGGCCAGCGTGTCGTTCTTCTCGAACGTGAGCACGACGGAGTGTTCGGGCAGCTGCCAGGACGGCGGCTCGGTCAGCTCTTCGTAGCGGGGCGCCGGAGTCACCATCGTGGCCGCCATCGTGGCGGCCGCGGTCTCCGGCTCGACTCTGGAGGCGGCCAGAAGGAGCGGAATGGCCACAGGAAGGGCCGCCGCGAAGACCATGCGCGGACGCCTCACACCACCCCGTGCTGCCAGTCGTTTTCTAACCATCAAACCGATGGAGGAATCGTATCAGATCCACACACTGCTACTCGCCGGCGGGCTCCATGGAGAGCACCTGCATCTGCGACTTGTGCGCACGCTCGGCGAAGTCGTTGCGTTTGTACTCCGCGGGAACGGTGAACATCGACTCGTCCGGTTTCGTCTCCCGGATCGACGTGACGGTCATCTCGCGCGTCCGGGTCCGCGAACTGGGAAGCTTCAGCTCGGACTGGCTGGCCCGGCGGACGGCGTTCGCGTCCGTCGTGGTGATGCGGATCGTCTGCTTGAGCGGGAAGCCTCTGATCTTCGAAGTCTCGGCCGCGATGATCTCGTCGATCTCCGCATTCCCCGTCTGAATGCGGTTGGTGCCGAGGGCGTCGGTGATGTCACCGAAGCGGTTGGTCGTCCACTTGTCGATCTCCGTGCGGACGTTCTGGGTGAGCGGCATGCTCCCGAAGCGGACGGTGATCGTGTACGCGATCGTCTGGCGATAGTGCTCGGCGGGGATGCCGGCGATGATCTGCGTCTCCGGCAGGCGGATGATGTCGTGTTTCAGGTTCGCGATCGTGATGTCGCTCGATCCGATCGCGCTGGCGATGCCCAGCGTGTTCATCTCCGTGTACGCCTTCTGTTTCGGATCGACGAAGCGCAGCCGGCGCGCTCCGTCCGTGGAGAGAACGTAGGTTCCGGGTGGAAAGGCGTTGCCGGACCGGAAGTCGACGCGGGAGCGCGTGCCGTCGATCACCGCCTTCGCGCTGAAGTCGCTCGTCGGCGTCGCGCTGTTCGGCATCCTGTTGGTCTGGACGAACTCGTACTCGATTGCGGCAAAGGCCGGACACGCTACAAGTGTCAGCGCCACACCCACCACCAGCATCTTCATCGCTAACCTCCGCTGTCACATGAGTATACACGCGGGACGGGGAAACGCCAGAAACCGGCAACCGGAAACCGGAAACCGGCAACCGGAACGGAAGCCGGCAACCGGAACGGAAGCGCAACCGGCAACCGGAAACCGGTAACCGGAAACCGGCAACCGGCAACCGGAAACCGGTAACCGAAGACTGCGTGTCGTTCATCGGTTCATCGTTCTCGCTCATTGCTCATGGCCCCCCGTCGTCGGTTTCCGGTTTCCGGTTTCCGGTTTCCGGTTGCCGGTTCCCCGGTTCCCCGGTTTCCGGTTTCCGGACCGGGCCGGGCGGGCGGCCGCGTATACTCCACGCCATCGTCCAATCCCCATGCGTCTCGTGAGATCTCTGTGCGTTCTCGCACTCGTGAGCGTCCCGCTCAGCGCCAATACCACCGGCACGTGGTCGGGCACGTTCTCCGCCACCGTCCCGTGCGTGCTCGGCGGCCGGTCGCTCGAGATCGCCGGTCCCCTCACGCTGTTCATCGATGAGGTCGGGGGGAGGATCTTCTCGACCGGAGCGGCATTCGCCGCCTTTCCGGACAACGTGGCCTGCCAGGCCAAGGGCGCCGCGTCCGTACCTTTCAGTATCACCGGCAACATCAGCGGTCAGAACATCTCCGACACCGTGGTCCTGCTGCCTGCCGTCGGAGTCTTCCGGCCGACCGGCACGGTGGACGGTGACAGACTCACGCTGTCGGGCACGGGCGACCGCGGCGGCTCCTACAGCCTCAGCGCGGTCCGCATCGACGCGCAGAGCCCTCCGAAGTTCCGGACGTCGGAACGCTACAACGGCAGGTACACCTTCGATGGAGACTTTTCCTACCGCTGCAACAACATCGGCCGGCTCACGTCGAGCGGCGAGCTGATGCTGACCGTGGGGGACGTCGGCCGCGGAATCACCGGCGCGATCAGGATCAGTTCCTTCACGACGGTCGGTCCGACGAACCCGGACGGCAGCTGCGGCACCTCGACGATGGACCCCGCCAATCAGTCCGTGCTGGGGACGCTGTCCGCGGGAATCGGCAACACGGTGAACGGCTTCATAGGACTCGGCTTCGACTTCCTTCCGTTCAGCGGCTCGTTCGACCTCCTCAACTTCCGCGCCCGGGCGGATACGCCGGGCGGCGGGACATTCGAGTTCGCGTTGACGAACTCTTCTCCGCTGGTGCTTCCTGACATCCGGAGCTTCGTCTCGCTGCCCCCCACGATCGTCAAGGGCGAGCCGGCCCGCCTGGTCTGGCGCGCCGAGTTCGCTGACAAAGTGACGATCGACAACGGAATCGGTGATCAGCCTCCAGCCGGCTTCGTGCTGGTGCGACCGGATGCGACGACCGTGTACACGCTGACGGCGATCAACACCGGAGGCTCTACCGTCCGGACGACGACGATCGCCGTGAGGAATGACCCGAACCTGCAGCTCGGCCGGTTCCCGCGCGGCTTCACGCAGGCGCCGGGCGTAGGGGGAGGGACGGATGCCTTCACGCTCATCAACCGCGGCGCAGGCCAGACCAGCGTCTCGCTCAACTCGGCCGACTCGTTTTACTCGTTCGCACCCACCTCGTTCGCGCTGGCGGCCGGCGCGGCGCAGACGGTGACGATCACCGGGCGGCCTTCCCCGCTCGGCGTGTACCGCGGCGCGATCAACATCGCCGCGAGCGGCGGCGGGCGATCGGTCAGTCAGGTCCGCATCGGAATGGTCGTCTTGCCGGCGCAGCTGATCGGTTCCGTCCGGCCGCGCGTATCCGTCTCGCGCGCCGAGTCGAGCTCGCCCCAGGGAGAGGACGCGACCGCCACGATCTCGGTCACGAACGAAGGAACGGCTCCGCTCGTCGGCTTCGCGGTGTCGAACGTGCCGTTCATCGAGCCGGAGCAAGGGCTCATCACGATCTTCCCGAGCCAGACCGTGCCGGTCTCCTATTCGGTGAATGCCGCGATGCGGCCGCTCGACTCGCCGGTCGGCGCGGCGACCGGAACCTTGTCGCTTCGTTTCCTCGGCGGCGGAGCGCAGTTGACCACGCCGCCCGTTCAGACCACGCAGGCTCCGTCATCCGGCGGCTCCTCGGGCTCGGTGACGGTGGTGCACCTGGCCACGCCGGTGACCGGCCCCGGGATTCCACCGCCGCTGCTTCCCGGCGAGCTCGCCGTCTTCGTGTCGGGCCTCGGCAATCGCCCCAACGGCCTCGGAGACCTGCTCCTCGGCAACCAGGGGCCCTCTCCGCTCACATCGTTCGCTCTCTTCATCGCCGGATCGGGACTGGCATCGTCGGCGAGCATTCCGCAGCTCAGGCCGAACAGCACGATCGAGCTGCCCAGCCTCCTCAGGAACGTTCTCGGCTCCGCGGTGCCGAGCGGCACGGCGCAACTGCGAGGCGCCGACGCGGCCCGGACGTCGATCGCCGCGATCCAGTCGAATACTTCGTCGCCGGTGGGCACGTACTCGACGGCGCTGCCGGTGTTCCGCTCGGACAAGGCGACGCCGGCGAACAGCGCGATCATTCTCACCGGCCTCGAGAAAAGCAGCTCGGCACAAACGAGTCTGTTCGTGCAGGAGACGACCGGCCTGGCCGGCTCCTTCACGATCGACTTTCTCGATGCCGAAGGCCGCGTGACGTCGTCACGCCCGGCGCAGGCGATCGAGGGATTCGGTTTCACGGAGCTGCTGGACGTGGTGCCGTCGTCTGCCAGGGCAGCGCGGATCGTCAACAGCTCGGAGTCGGCCTCGAAACTGGCGGCCTATGCGATGGTCAACAATCCCGTCACGAATGACGGATGGCTGGTCGTCGACCCCGACGCCGACAGCGCGTTGATCGTGCCGATCATGAGCGCAGGCAGCAGTGCCGGGACCGTGCTCCATGCCACGAATCGCACGAGCGCGACGGTGAATGCCACGATCGACCTCGTCGGTGGAAGCCCGCCCCCGCCCTCGCCGGGGTCGCGGCGGCGGGCCGTCCGGCGCGGGTCGTCGTCCGTGCCCGTGCTGCCGCAACAGAATCAGGAGACCCTCTCGATCGCTCCGCTGCAGACCGTGACGATGAATCTCGGGAACACGCCCGGGTTCGTGCGGATCAGCGCGCCGCCGGGCGCGGTGAGCGCAGTGGGCCGCTCGGTCGTTCAAACCGGTGATTCCGCGTTCGGGACCGGGTTGCAGGCGGTGCCGGTGTCGGCCGCGCTCGGGGCCGGACAGGTCCGGCGATTTGCGGCCATCGACGACGCCTCGGCGGCATCGCGCGAGAACGCGGTACCGGCGACGTTCCGGACCAGCGTGCTGCTCGTCGAGGCAGGCAACTCCAGCGCGGTGGTGAAGCTCACGCTGCAGTTCACCGTCGCCACCGGCTCGCTCGTGTCCAGCACCGCACGGCTGACGAAGGAGTACACGCTCGGCGCGGGAGAGTTCCTGCTCATCGGCGACCTCGGGCAGGAGCTCGTCGGTCCGAGCCGCGGGTCGATCGGAGACCTGCGCAATGCCACGCTGGACGTCGAAGTGGTGAGCGGGTCGGGACGCGTCATCCCGTTCGTCCAGTCGATCGACAACGGCTCCGGCGACTCGGTCGTCCGGATCGAATAAACGGCCAAACCGAGGCGTTGTCGGGCCAGTCATGATCAAACAAATCGTCGTCGCGGCCGCAGCCGTCGCGGTCATCCACATCAGTCCGCTTGCCGCGGCCCCGAAGAAAGCCCCCCCTGTCACCCTCGAGTCCGTCATCAAGAAGGTCCAGGAGCAGCAGCGGAAGACTCAGACCATCCAGGCCGAGTTCCGGCAGGAGAAAGAGCTGGCGCTGCTCGCCAAACCGGAGGTCTCGACGGGCACGTTCGTGTTCTCCAAGCCGAACAACGTGCTGTGGTCGTACCGCGCGCCCAGGCGCGTGCAGATGCTGATCGCCGACGGGACGCTGACGACGTATTACCCCGATCTGTCGAAGGCGGAGCGGATCGACGTGCGGCGGTTCGAGGATCGCATCTTCAAATACATGGGCGCGTCGGGAGCCATCGACGAACTGGCCCGCTACTTCGACTTCACGTTCACCGACACCGAAACGAACCCGTTCTGGGTTCTCGATCTCGCTCCGAAGAACCGCGCCGTGGGGCGCCGGGTCAGGAGCATCAAGCTCTGGATCGACAAGTCCACCTACGTCGCGTCGAAGTTCGAGTATGTCGAAGGCGACGGCGACATCACGCGTTACGAGTTCACGAACGTGAGGCTCAACCAGCCAATCGAGCAGGCGCGGTTCACCCTGACTCTTCCGCCGACCGTCAAGGTCGAGCAGATGAAGATTCAGTGAGTTTCATCCCGAGCGTAGCGAGGGATCTGGGGAGAGGGCGGTGCGGCGTCTTACCGCCCACAGGCCCGGATTCCTCGCTACGCCCGGAATGACATTCCGCCTTCTCAACACCGACGGCGCGGCCCGCCGCGGTGAGATCACCACGGCGCACGGCACGGTTCAGACACCGGTGTTCATGCCGGTCGGAACGCTCGGCTCGGTCAAGAGCCTCACCACCGAGCAGCTGGCCGGCCTCGGCCCCGAGATCATCCTCAACAACACCTACCACCTCATGCTGCGGCCGGGCGTCGACCTGCTCGAGCAGCTGGGCGGCGTGCATCGCTTCATGAACTGGGACCGCGCCGTGCTGTCCGACTCGGGCGGATTCCAACTCTTCTCGCTCTCGAAGATCCGCAAGGTGCGCGAGGACGGCGTCGAGTTCCGCAGCCACATCGACGGATCGAAGCACTTCCTGTCGCCGGAGCGCTCGATCGAGATTCAGACGCGGATGGGCGTCGACATCGCCATGGCCTTCGACGAGTGTCCGGGCTACGGCTGGTCGCGCGACGAAGTGGAGCGGTCGATGGAGCTGACCCACCGGTGGGCGAAACGGTGTCTGGAGGCGAGAGGAGGACAGGCAATCCTGCCTGTCCGGACAGACAGGATTGTCTGTCCTCCACCCGATCTCTTCGGCATCGTGCAGGGCGGGATCCATCCCGACCTCCGGAAACGGAGCGTCGAGGCCATCGCCGCGCTGCCGTTCGAGGGGGTCGCCATCGGCGGGCTCTCCGTCGGGGAGCCGAAGGGGGAGATGCTCGACACGCTCCGTTACACCGCCCCGCTTCTGCCCGCGGACCGGCCGCGCTATCTCATGGGCGTGGGGACGCCGGAGGACCTCCTGGAGGGGGTGGCGGCCGGGATCGACATGTTCGACTGCGTAATGCCGACGCGGAACGCGCGCAACGGGTCCCTCTTCACGAGCGTGGGAAAGGTTGCCATCAAGAATGCGCAGTACGCGGCGGATGAAGGCCCACTCGATCCCGCCTGCGGCTGCATGACCTGCCGCACCGTCTCACGGGCCTATCTGCGGCACCTGTACGTAAATGGTGAAATTGCCGCGTCCGTCTACAACACCATCCATAATCTCTCGTTCTACCTTGACTTGATGAAGGGGATGCGGCAGGCTATCGCGTCCAATTCTTTCAAGCACTTCCGCGAAGCTTTCCTGTCGCGGTCAACACGGGAACCATGACCATCATCGCCTTACTACAGAGCGACGCTCTCATCGCCAACATCCTGCCGATCGTGGCGATCGGGCTGGTGTTCTACTTCATCGTCATTGCCCCGGCGAACAAGCAGCGGAAGAAGACTCAGGAGATGCTGAGCTTGCTGAAAAAGGGCGACCGGGTCCTCACCACGAGCGGGATTTACGGGACCGTCCAGGGTGTTGAGGCCGACGTCGTATTCCTGAAGATTGCCGAGAATGTAAAAATCAAGGTCGCGCGTTCTGCCATTGCCAGCTTGATCGCCGGCGAAGGCGAATAGCAGCGCCGCCCCCCGTTCCTGGAGGAACTCTTGAACCGAAGTATGACTTGGAAAATCGTGTTGATTTTTGTGGTGCTGGTGGTGTTCACCATCGCCATCATCCCGACGAAGAGCCGGCCCGAGCCGCTCAAGCGCGGTCTCGATCTGAAGGGCGGGACGCATCTCGTCATGCAGGTCAACATCAACGAGGCCAGCCGCCTCGAAGTCGACCAGGCCATGGAGATGATGAAGTCGCAGGCCTCCAAGAACACCCTGCCTGCTCCCACCACGCGGCGCGTGAGCGACACCTCGTTCGTTCTGACCGTTCCTTCCGGAGTGCCGACCGCCGACTACGAGCGGATCGGCGCGGACTTCCTTCCCACGTTCACCCTCTCGCGCGATGCTGACGGCGCTCTGAACTTCCGGATGGACGGCGCGGCCCTGGCCCAGCTCCGCTCGGACACGATCGCCCAGGTGGTCGAGACCATCGACAACCGCGTCAACGCGCTGGGAGTGACCGAGCCGATCATCGCCCCGCAGGGTGAGGATCGCGTCGTCATCCAGCTTCCCGGCGTCGACGACCCGGCGCGCGTCAAGGAGATCATCCGCACGACCGCGCTGCTCCAGTTCCGCATTGTGGAAGGGAATCCGGCCGGCGACGCGGACGTGGTGCTCAACTCCCTGCCGGCGAACGTCCGCGGAGAGGTGGACATCCTCCCGGGAACGCGGGAGGACGAGCTGGGCCGGGCCGCCGGCACGCAGTTCTACGCCGTCCGCAAGACGGTGCCGGTCAGCGGACGTGACCTGAAGACGGCTCGCGTGCAGAAGGGCCGCATCGGCGAGCCGGTCATCGGATTCTCGCTGACGCCGGACGGCGCGCCGAAGTTCGGCGAGGTGACCCGCAACAACATCCGCAAGCAGCTGGCCATCGTTCTCGACAATCGCGTCGTCTCGGCTCCCGTCATCAACAGCGAGATCACCAACGACGGCGTCATCGAGGGCAGTTTCACGCAGCAGCAGGCCAGCGATCTCGCTCTCATCCTCCGCAGCGGATCGCTTCCAGCTTCGCTCACCACGCTGGAAGAGCGCACGGTCGGGCCTTCGCTGGGCCGCGACTCGATCCGGCAGGGGATGCTCGCCTCGGTCCTGGGCTTCGCGCTCGTAGTCGTGGCCGTCACCTTCTACTACAAGGGCGCCGGCGTGAACGCCGTCGTGGCGCTTCTTCTCAACCTGGTGATTCTTCTCGGCATGATGGCCTGGTTCGAAGCGACGCTGACGCTGCCCGGAATCGCGGGCATCATCCTCACGCTGGGGATGGCCATCGACTCGAACGTGCTCGTGTTCGAGCGCATCCGCGAGGAGCTGCGCAACGGCAAGACGCCGCGCGCGGCCATCGACTCCGGCTTCACGCTGGCCTTCGGCACGATCATCGACACGCACCTGACCACCATCATCGCCGCGTTGTTCCTGTTCCAGTTCGGCACGGGACCCGTGAAGGGTTTCGCCGTCACATTGTTGATCGGTCTGAGCGCATCGGTCTTCACCGCGTTCTTCGTCTCGAGGGTCATCTTCGACCTGATGTACATGCGGCCGGGACAACAGGTGCGCGCCATCAGCATCTGACCGAGGAGATTTCCAAATGCAGATTTTCGTCAATACGAATTACGACTTCCTGAAGTGGCGGCTCCGCCTGACGGTGCTGTTCCTCGCCATCATCGCCGTCGGCGCGGCCTTCCTCTTCTCCCAGGGCCTGAACCTCGGCATCGACTTCTCGGGCGGCGCGACCGTGATCCTGCGCTTCACCGGTCCGGTGCCGATCGGTGAGCTTCGCTCGTCGCTTCCCGACGCCACGATCCAGCAGTACGGTCCCGCCGAGGAGAACTCGATTCTCATCCGCCTGCCCCAGCAGCAACGCGAAGGGGACTACGCCGGCCAGATCGTGACGACGCTCCACGAGAGCATGAATCCGGAGTCCGGCTCGAAGCACGACCTCAACTATCTCGGCCGCGATCGTCTGGCCGGTCTCCTTCGCGAGGCCGATCCCGACCGCCGCGGAACCAATCCGGCCGCCCAGCAGCATTACAACGACCTGGCCTCGCGCATCATCGAGAAACGCTCCGAGCTGGGCATCTTCACGGACATGCGTCAGGTGACTTCGACGCCCGGGGTCACCACGGCCACGGCCGCGGTCCTCAACGAGCGCGCGTTCATCGGACGCTTCAACCTCCTCAGCCAGGAGACGGTCGGCCCGCAGATCGGCAAGGAGCTGCAGAAGAAGGCCATCTGGGCGATCATCCTGGCCACGCTGGCGATGGGCATCTACATCGCCGTCCGCTTCGACCTCCGGTTCGGCGTTGCCGCGATCATCGGCCTGATCGTGGACGTGGGCGTGACGCTGGCCTTCGTGGCCATGGCCCGGCTGGAGTTCTCGCTGATCACGGTGGCTTCGTTCCTGATGATCATCGGCTACTCCATCAACGACAAGGTCGTCATCTACGACCGCGTGCGCGAGAACGTGAGGAAGTCGCGCGGCGAAATCTTCACCGCCATTCTGAATCGCTCTCTCAACCAGACGCTGTCGCGCACGATCCTTACCGGCGGCTGCGTCCTGCTCATCCTTCTCTCGCTCACCTTCTTCGGCGGAGCGGTGATCCACGACTTCGCCGTGCTGCTGTTCATCGGCACGGTGGTCGGCACGATCACCACCCTCACCGTGGTTCCGGCCGTCGTCATCGCCTGGAACCGCCGCCGGGCCGGCAGGCCGGTCGCACCGGAAGCGGCGCGCGGCGAGACACCGGCGCGAGTCGAGCCTGCCCGGCGGCGCAGGGCAAGCTGACGCTCATCACTGCTGAAGGTGACCAAAGGACAGCCTCCGGGGTGTCCTTTTTTGTTTTGATAGACTCGCGCGCCGATGGCTGATCAGGGCACAAAAGACGAGGCTCTCGAGTACCACTCCGCGGGAAGGCCCGGAAAAATCGAAGTCGTTCCGACGAAGGCGACCGCGACGCAGCGGGATCTCGCACTCGCCTACACGCCCGGCGTCGCCAAACCGTGTCTCGAGATCGCCGCGAACCCTGCCGACGTCTACAAGTACACGGCCAAGGGCAACCTCGTCGCCGTCATCAGCAACGGCACGGCCGTCCTCGGGCTCGGCAACATCGGACCGGCCGCCGGCAAGCCCGTGATGGAAGGCAAGGGCGTCCTCTTCAAGCGCTTCGCCGACATCGACGTCTTCGACCTCGAGATCGACACGCGCGACACCGAGGAGTTCATCCGCTGCGTGAAGCTGCTCGAGCCGACGTTCGGCGGGATCAACCTCGAAGACATCGCCGCACCGGAGTGCTTCGAGATCGAGGATCGCCTGAAGAAGGAGATGAAGATCCCGGTGTTCCATGACGACCAGCATGGAACGGCCATCATCTCCGCGGCGGCGCTCAAGAACGCACTGGAGGTCGCCGGCAAGGACATCGACAAGATCAGGATCGTCATCTCCGGCGCCGGCGCGGCGGCCATGGCCTGCCTGCGCCTCTACCTCAGGATGGGCCTGCGCAAGGAGAACGTGATCCTGGCCGACCGCAAAGGCGTGATCTACAGGGGCCGGACCGAGGATATGACGCCGTACAAGGAGGAGTTCGCGGCCGATACGCCGAAGCGGACTCTGGCCGATGCCATGAAGGACGCCGACGTATTCGTCGGTCTCTCCGTCGGCGGCATCGTCACCCAGGACATGGTGCGCGCGATGGCAACGGATCCCATCGTCTTCGCGATGGCCAACCCCGATCCGGAGATCATGTACGACGACGCCATCGCCGCGCGGCCCGATGTGATCATGGCCACCGGCCGCTCCGACTTCCCGAACCAGGTCAACAACGTACTCGGCTTTCCGTTCATCTTCCGTGGGGCGCTGGACTGCCGGGCCACCACGATCAACGAGGAGATGAAGCTGGCGGCGTCGAAGGCCCTGGCGGACCTGGCCAAGGAAGACGTGCCCGACTCGGTGCTGCGCGCGTATGCGAAGGACCGCTTTTCGTTCGGGCGCGAGTATCTGATTCCCAAGCCGTTCGACCATCGCGTGCTGCTGAACGTGCCCGTGGCCGTGGCTCGCGCGGCCGCCGAGACCGGCGTGGCCCAGCAGCCCATTCAGGATTACGCGGCGTACCGGCGGAAACTGGAGGCGATGCTGGGCCGCTCGCGCGGGCTGATGCACGACCTCTACGAGCGCGCGCGGCAGAATCCGAAGCGCATCGTCTTCCCGGAAGGCGACCAGGAGAAGATCATCCGCGCCGCGAAGATCCTCATCGAGGAGCAGATCGCGCATCCCATCCTCCTCGTCCGCCACGAGATCATCGCGCCGCTGCTGAAGAAGTACAACGTCGACGAGTCGAAGGTCACGATCATCGACATCGACAGATCCGGGAAGTTCGAGCAGTACGTCCACCGCTTCCACGAGATCCGGCTCCGACGCGGCGTCACCCTGTCCGACGCGCGGCAAATCCTGAACAGCCGCAATTACTACGCGATGATGATGATGGACGCCGGGGACGCCGACGGCGTCATCGCCGGACTCCGCGCGTACTATCCCGCGACCATCCGTCCGGCCCTGCAGATCATCCAGACGCGGCCCGGCGTGAAGTACGTCTCCGGCGCGTATCTGCTGATGTTCAAGGGCCGGATGGTCGTGCTCGCCGATACCACCGTCAACATCGACCCCGACGCGGAGCAACTCGCCGAGATCGCCGCCCTCACCGCCGAGACGGCGCGGCGTTTCGGTCTCGAGCCTCGCATCGCCATGATCTCGTTCTCGAACTTCGGATCGACCCAGCATCCCCACGCCGAGAAGGTGAGAGACGCGGTGGCGATCCTCCGGCAGCGGCACCCCGACCTGGTCGTCGACGGAGAGATGCAGGCCGATACGGCCGTGTCTCCGGAGATTGCCGCCCAGGACTACCCGTGGAGCGCGCTCCAGGGCGATGCGAACGTCCTCGTGTTCGCCAACCTCGACGCGGCCAACGCGGCGTACAAGCTGCTGTGGCGGATCGGCGGAGCGGAAGTGATCGGCCCCATCCTGCAGGGCCTGTCCAAGCCGGTGCACGTGCTGCAGCGCGGCGTCGACGTGAACGACATCGTGAACATGGCCGCCATCGCCGTGACCGATGCGCAGAATCTAGGCCTTAGTCCTTAGGCCCTAGGCCTTAGGAAGTTCGTTCTCCTAACGCCTAAGGACTAAGGACTAAGGACTAGTCCTAGGGACTAAGGACTAGTTCGTAACGCAGCTCCGCACGAGCGCGCTCAGCGTGCCGATGTCGAAGGGCTTGGGCAGGAACGCGCAGATCCCTTTGTCGATGGCGTTGGCGATCTCCGGCTCGCGGTTCGCGCTGACGATGATCACCGGGATCAGCTGTAGTTTGGGATCCCCCTGGCGCTCCCGCAGCACGTCCCAACCCGAGAGGATTGGCATCATCAGGTCGAGGACCACGACGTCGGGTTCCTTCGTGCGCATGAGCTCCAGCGCCTCGCGGCCGTTCGGCGCTTCGAGGAACTCGTAGCCCTCGCGTTTGAGCGCGGCCACGATCAGCCGGCGGATGCTCGGATCGTCGTCGACGACCAGGACAGTGCTCGGGCGATCTACGCCTTGCGAAGAATCCATAAGGGACCAGCCGCAAAGCATGCACAACGAGTGCCTTGGCGCCGCCCCGAGGGAATTCCACGGGGCCGGTTCCCGTCATGGCCTGCTGTGAAGATCGCCGTGGCCATGTCGGGCGGCGTCGACTCGTCGACGGCCGCGTACATCCTCAAGTCTGCCGGACATGAGGTGGTCGGGCTGTCGATGCAGATGTACGACAACCTGTCCGCCGCCGGCACGACCTACGGCGGATGCTGCACCATCGACGACCTGGCCGACGCCCGCCGCGTGGCCTGGAAGCTCGAGATCCCGCACTTCACGCTCAACCTCGAGGCCGGCTTCCACGAGAAGGTCATCACCCCCTTCGTCCAGGGCTATCTCAGCGGCGTCACTCCGAGCCCGTGCGTTCTGTGCAACACGCACGTGAAGTTCGATCTCTTTCACCAGAAGGCGCGCGCCATCGGCGCCGAGAGGATCGCCACGGGCCACTACGCGCGTGTGACCAGGAGCGGCGGCGCACACGAGCTCCGCAAGGCTTTCGACCCGGCCAAGGATCAGTCGTATTTCCTCTTCGAGCTTTCCCAGGACCAGCTGGCGGAGGCGTTGTTTCCTCTCGGTGAGCTGACCAAGCCGGAGGTGCGGGAGATCGCCGCGGTGGCCGGCCTCAGCGTGGCGCGGAAGAAGGAGTCGTACGAGATCTGCTTCGTGCCCGAGAAGGATGGCTACGCCGCGGTCGTCGAGCGGGAGACGGGGATGACGCCCGGCCAGGCGGCCGGTGAGATCGTCGACACGGACGGCAACGTCGTCGGACGGCACGACGGCTACTACCACTTCACGATCGGGCAGCGCCGCGGCCTTCAGATCGGCGGCTCGCCGGAAAGGACGTACGTCGTCGACGTCAACCCGTTCACCCGTCGCGTCACGGTTGGGCCGTCATCGGCCCTGGAGCGGCTGGATCTGGTGGCAGAACGCGTGCACTGGATCAGCGGCGCAGTGCCATCTGGACCGGTTGAAGTGCAGGCTCGCGTTCGTTCGCGGATGGCCGACGTCGCCGCGACGGTGACGCCGGTCGGCGGCGCGCGTGCCCGCGTCTCGTTCGCGCACAAGCTTCGCGGCGTCGCCCCCGGCCAGGCGGTCGTGTTCTACCAGGACGATCTCTGTCTGGGCGGCGGGTGGATCTCCAGAGACTGACGAGCTACGATCTACCAACTGGAGGAGCCGAATGGCCAAGCGAACCGCGACGATCCTCGGTGTTGTTTTCCTGGTGGCCGGCGTGGGCGGCTTCATCATGCCGGGGATGCTCGGCTTTCACCTCAGCCCCGTGCACTCCATCATCCATCTCGTGTCCGGCGCGCTGTCGCTCTTCTTCGGACTGAAGGGCACTCTCGCCGCGACGCGCATTTTCAGCTTCGTCTTCGGGACCGTTTATGCGCTCCTCGGCATGGTCGGTTTCGCTGTCGGCGGCGCCGCTGTTCCCAGCGATGGGGTTCCTGGACCTGCGGACCTTCGCCTCTTCAAGGCCATTCCCGGCGTTCTGGAGCTCGGAACGATCGATCACCTCTTCCACATCTTCATCGGACTTCTGTACGTCGCCTCGGCGCTGGCCACTCGGGTGGACGTGCTCAAGCGTCCAGGACCCGATGGGACGCGGCGCGGCTCAGGTCTGTAGAGAGTGCTCGCTACGCTGGGGATGACACCTACTCCACCGTGACGCTCTTGGCCAGATTCCGCGGCTGATCGACGTCGCAGCCGCGGCGCAGGGCGATGTAGTACGCCAGCAGCTGCGTGGGGATGACCGACAGGATGGGCTGCAGCGGCTCGACGGCCCAGGGGATCTCGATGACGTCGTCAGCCAGCTTTTTCACGTCGTCGTCGCCCTCGTCGCAGATGATGATCAGCTTGCCGTCGCGCGCCTTCGCTTCCTGAAGGTTCGACACGACCTTGTCGTAGACCGGCGTGTGCGTGGCGATGGCCACGATGGGCAGGTTCTCGTCGATGAGCGCGATCGGCCCGTGCTTCATCTCGCCGGCCGGATACCCCTCGGCATGAATGTAGGAGATCTCCTTCAGCTTGAGTGCTCCCTCCAGCGCGATCGGGTAGTGAACGCCGCGCCCCAGGAAGAGGAAGTCCTGGGCGCTGGAGTACTTGTTGGCGAGCCGCTCGATGTGCTTTTCCTGCTTGAGCAGCGTCTCGATCTTGTGCGGGATCACGCTCATCTCGTGCATGGCGTAGCGCAGGTCGTCGGCGTTCTCGCCGCGCAGCTGGCGGATGTAGAGCGAGAGCAGGTAGAACGCCGTGAGCTGGGTGGTGAAGGCCTTGGTGGACGCGACGCCGATCTCCGGCCCGGCATTGGTGTAGATGATGCCGTCCGACATGCGGGTCGCGGCCGCGCCGATCACGTTGCAGATGGTGATGAGCTTCGCGCCCTTCTTCTTCGCTTCCTGCATCCCGGCAATGGTGTCCGCCGTCTCGCCGGACTGCGTCACGCCGATGACCAGCGTGTTCTCGTCGACGATGGGATTGCGGTAGCGATACTCGGAGCCGTAGTCGACCTCGATCGGAATGCGCGCTGCCTCTTCCAGGAGGAACTTGCCGACCAGACCGGCGTGCCATGACGTGCCGCACGCCACGATGTGCACGCGCTTGAACTTCGCGAACTGCTCCGGCGTGAACTGGAGGTCGTTGAAGTGGATCTGGCCCGACTCCTCGAACATCCGGCCGTTGAACGTGTCCCGGACTGCGCGCGACTGCTCGTGGATCTCCTTGAGCATGTAGTGCCGGTAGCCTTCCTTCTCGGCCATGACGGCGTCCCACATGATCTTGCGGGGCGGACGGTCGACGGGCTGGTCGTCCTGCGTGAAGACGTCGACCTTCCTGTCGCTGGCGATGATGTACTCGCCGTCCTCGAGGTAGATGATGTTGCGCGTGTACGCGAGCAGCGGCGCCACGTCCGAGGCCACCATGTTCTCTCCCTCGCCGATGCCGACGACCAGAGGGGGGCCCTGCTTGGCGGCGATGATGGTCCCCGGCTCGCTGGCGTTGATCATCACCAGCGCGTAGTGACCTTCCAGCTGCTTGAGCGACTTCCTCACCGCCGGGACGAAGGACGTGCCGTCCTTCATGGTCTCTTCGATGAGGTGCGCCACGACCTCCGTGTCCGTCTCCGTCTTGAACTGGTGCCCGCTCTTCTGCAGCCGCTGCTTGAGCGGCAGGAAGTTCTCGATGATGCCGTTGTGTATGACCACCACCGTCCCGGTGCAGTCCCGGTGAGGGTGCGCGTTGTTCTCATTCGGCTTGCCGTGCGTGGCCCAGCGCGTGTGTCCCATGCCGAAGTTGCCCGCGAGCGGCGACGCCGACAGCTTGGACTCCAGGTTCACCAGCTTGCCCTCGGCGCGCACGACTTGCACGCCGCTGCCGTTGACGACGGCAACGCCGGCGCTGTCGTAGCCGCGATACTCGAGCTTCTTCAGCCCGCCGAGGAGAACCGGCACCACGTCACGGGCGCCGACGTATCCGATGATTCCGCACATGTCGTCTCCAACGATGACCGTTCATCGCTCATCGTTTGTCCATTAGAATTCGCGCCTCTTGAAGCGCCTGTTCATCGTGTTTTTCGTGCTCTTGGCCGCCTGCGGCAAACGCGGCGATCCCCGCCCGCCCGTGCCGATGATTCCACAAGCGACCAGCGATCTCGCTGCTTCCCAGCGGGCTACGCGCATCGTTCTGACCTGGACCTACCCTTCGGTGACGACGGCCGGGAAGAGTCTGACCGGCATCCGAAGCATCGCCGTCCACCGATGGATCGAAGAATTGCCCCCGGCCGCGACCATGGATGCCGCCGCCGCGGCTGAGCCCGCCGTGACCGATGCCATTGCCCAGTTCGCAAAAATCCCGACTTTGACTCCAACGCAGTTCGTGAAACTCAGCGAGAGGGTAGACAGCATGGAAGGCGCCAAGTTGGCAGACGCCACCGTGGGTGACCAGATCCGTTTCGAAGACCGCCCGGAGTTCCGGTCCGCCTCCGGCCGGCCGCGGCGCATCACCTATGCCGTGATCACCGAAAGCCTTACGGCGACGAGCGATGTCTCCAACCTCGCCACCATCGTGCCGCTCGACGTGGCCGTCGCCCCCTTCAACGTCAGGGCGGAGGCAACAGTGGACGGCGTCACGCTGTCGTGGGAGGCGCCTCAGCGAGCGGCTACCGGTGCGCCGGTGCCTGTGCTCATCGGCTACAACGTCTACCGCGACGCCGGGACCGATCTCAGCCGTCCGGTCAACGCCACGCCGGTCACGGCGACGACTTTCACCGACGCGCCGCCGTACGGCGACCACACGTATCAGGTCACGGCTGTTGCGTCGTCCGGACCGCCGCGTGTGGAGAGCGAGGCGTCGGCCACCGCCACCGTGACGTTCAAGGATCTCGTGCCGCCCCCTGCGCCGCAGAACGTCCTGGCCCTCGTCGAGACGCAGATCGCGCGGGTGGTGTGGGATCCCGTCAATGTCCCCGACCTGGCCGGCTATCGCGTCTATCGTTACGAAGGCACCGGCCGGATCAAGCTGACGCTCGGGCCCATTCCCGGAACGTTCTTCGGCGACGAGTCCGTGTCTGCCGGCATCACGTACAACTACGCGATCACCGCGGTGGACACGAGCGGCAACGAGAGCGCGGAAGGCAAATCGCAGCCCTTCCTGGTGCCAAAGACGCCGTAGGTCATTCCGAGCGCCCCCGGATCCCTGGCCACTCGGGATGACGGCTACACGGCCCGCCGCCGTGGAAGACGCGGAAACAGCTCCGCCGCCTTGCGGCTCACCGATGCGAGAACTGCCTTCGCCGCGTCCGCACCCGACTGCGCACCGCCGTTCATGTAACCCTGGAAATCGACGCTGGTGTGCTCGCCCGCAAAGTGCAGATTTCCCACCGATTCCCCCTCGGAACCGCCGATGGTCGTCCACTGACCCGGTTTGTAGCAGGCGTAGGAGGCCTTGACGAATGGGTTCGTGGGCCAATGAAAGCGCGAGACCTTTCCACTGAGCAGCGCTCTCGCTCCGGGATAAGCCTTTTCGAAGCCGGGCAGGTAACCCGCCAACGCTTCCCTGGCCGTTCCCCGGCCGGCGTCGACTCCGCGCGTTCCGCCTGAGTAGAACGTGATCCCACTGGGAGTCCCGGGCTGGAGAGCGGCATTGTCCCAGCAGAGCTGAAACGGCTCGTCGGTAAGCGTGTTCCCGCCATAGCCGAGCGCTTTCCATTTGCGGCTGCGGAATCCCGCCAGAACCTTGGCATTGGTCCCGTAGCCCAGCTCCGCGATCGCGCGGGCCTTGACCGCGGGGAGGGGAATGCGGAGGTCGACTTCCCGCAGCATCGTGAAGGGAATGGCCAGCACGACACTATCGAAGGCGTAGTCGACCGATCGGCCTGCGGAGTCGAAGGTCAGAACGTACCCCGATCCTTTCGCCGTGACCGCGGTGAGCCGGTGTCGCATCCGGATCCCGCCATCAAGACGTTTGGCGAGCTCGTCGACCACCCTCTGGTTTCCTCCTTTGACCGTGAATCGCTCGTCACTCTCGCCGAAAGGCTCGAACCCCGACCCGGTGTCGGTACCGATCAGCAGGATCAGATTGAGCGACGACTGCTCGGCGGCTTCGAGTCCGTACTCGGTCACGTAGGCGACCTCGAGGAGGTCGCGGATCCAACCCCGCGCTCCGATGGCGTCGAGGTATTCGGCGATCGAAGTCCGGTCCAACTCCTGGCCATTCCCATGATCGCGGTAGCTGATCTCTTCGCCGAGCGAGTCGTAGTCGGCAGCGATCTTTTTCGCCAGGGGCACGAACTCCCGGATGACCTGGGCCTCCGTGCGGTGCGAGCCCTTGAAGAAGAACGCCTCGTCCTTGAGGCCGGAGGGACTCTGGAAATCCCACATGTCCAGTTTGAATTCGCGGATCAGGGCCAGTATCTCCTCGTGTCCGCTGTCGATGAACTCCCCCCCCATTTCCGTCGTGAGTCCGGGGGCCATCAGGTCTCTGGCCGTGATCATCCGGCCGCCGATGCGACCTGCGGCCTCAAAGACCGTGACCGGGACTCCAGCCTTGCGGAGCTTGTACGCGCAGTTCAGTCCGGCGATCCCGGCTCCAACGATTCCCGTTTGCGGACGCGCCGATCCCTCCTGGGCAAAGGCAGTGAAGAGATCCGGCGCGGCCATCATCGCGCCCGCCGCGGCGGAGGCCTTGAGCAGGGTCCGGCGGGAAATATCGAAATCCCTTTCTGCGAGCCGTTCGAGGAGATCGTCGACCGGGGGCGATCCGGAGCGTGATGCCTGCGCGGCCAGTCTCAGTGACCGCCGAACCAGAGAGAAAAGCGGGGTGCGCGCCATGTTTTCTATCTCCTCGATCGTTCTGATTCACCACACTAGGGGAGGATGAGGACCAGACCGGGGTAAATGACGTTCGGGTCGGCGACGCGGTCGGTGTTGAGTTGCCAGATCTCCTCCCACCGGGAGGCGTCCCCGAGATGCCGTCGCGCAATCAGGCTCAGTGTGTCGGTGTCCGTCACCCTGTGCGTCTTCCGTCCCGCCACCGGCTTCATGAAGGCTCCGGAGGTGCTGGAAAGGTACTGCTTCATCAGACGTGCGTAGTCATCCGAAGACTTGATGGCGTCGATGGCCTGATTGATCTGATAGATCAGATCGTAATTGTTCTCCGGCACGCCGGCCGCGTATTTCGACTTGTTGAGGTTGTACTTCACGATGACGGTCTGCGGATGCTCCTTGCTCTCCACCGCGGCGAACGGGTAGTCGTAGATGAGCGCATCGACCGCGCCGCTCTCCACGGCCTCGAACCATCCGGAGTCACCGGAGAACTTTCTCACCGTGGCTCCGGGAATGTTGTCGCGCACCCATCGCTCCGCGGCCGGGTCGTCATAGATGGCCACGGTCTTCCCTCTCAGATCGCGAATGTCGCGGATCGTCCCCATCATCCCTTCGTGAACGATCAGGCAGAGCCCGAAGTCGAGATATCCCTGGCTCCACTCGACGCCTTTGATATCCGGGTCGGGAACGTAACCGGCCATGATGATGTCGAACTCACCCTGGAGCATCTTTCCCGGAAGATCCTCGTAGTCCGCTTCGATCACCGCCACCCGTCTCGCGCCCAATCGCTCGGCAATCCTGGCGGCGAGACGGAAATCGAAACCGTCCTCCTGCTTGTCCTCGTTGATGAAGTGCAGCGGTGGAGCGTCCGGCTCCATTCCCACGCGAAGGACTCCGCTGCGTTTGATCTCGGCCAGCACGTTCTGGCGCACCGGAAGCGGAGCAGCAGTGGGGTCCGTGCCCGCAGCGGTCGTTGCTTCAGGCCCTGCGGTCGCAGTGGCCGAGCGCTTCGACATCAGCGGGCCGCGGTAGCTGTACACCACGAATCCGACCACCGCCAGGATGACGAGCGTGATGAAAAATTTGGCCAGGCCCGTGAGTTTCATACTGCCTTCTCCTTGCTCTGAGAGACGATGGACACGCCTATTCTACGTAACGAGCGTCTTCCAGGGAGTTGGAGCACAAAAGTCATTCAAGAGCAGCGGGGAATCGGGGCGGAAGGGTGGTGCGACGCGCTACGGCATCAGCGTCAGCAGCGTGCGCAGCCGCTCCGGATCGCTCGTCGGCTCCTGGCAGGCGTATCCGTAGCAGATGTACGCCGTGGCTCGATCGGTTGCCCGCCCTGCCATCAGCGGAAGATCCGCGGACTGGCCGCCGGCGACCACGACGCGGTGCGGAACAAACTCCTCACCGGCGACGCGGAGCAGCGCGTCGAACGCGGCGTCTTCCTCATGTCCGGTGACGGCGATCTCCCGCGGTTGTCCGGCACGCCACTCGGCGGTCCCGAGTAGGAATCCGAAGGCGGAGGGGTAACGCTCGGCGAGAGGCCAGATCGACTCGAGGGTGGCCGTTGCGACGCGCGCGTAACTCTCCTCGCCGAAGATCAGCGCCAGGCGCAGCAGCGTCTCGCACGCGACGGAGTTGCCCGACGGCGTGGCGTTGTCGAAGAGGTCCTTCGGCCTCGTGATCAGCTTCTCGTGGTCGACGGGCGTATCGAAGAAGCCGCCGTTCTCCTGGTCGGAGAAGCGCGCCACGATCTCGTCGCAGAGCCGTCTCGAGGCATCGATGAAGCGCCGCTCCCGGGTGGCCTCATAGGCCAGGGCCAGTCCCCACGCCACGCCGGAATAGTCTTCCAGCAGCCCGGGGATGCGCGCGTGACGGGTCAGACGGCCGGCCGAGTCGATCCGCGTCAGAAGAAACGCCGCGTTCCTCCGGACGACATCCGCGTAGTCGTCCCGGCCGAACGCGAAGGCGGCCTCCGCGAATGCTCCCAGCATCCATCCGTTCCACCCCGCCAGGAGCTTCTCGTCGCGGCCCGGCCACACCCGCCTGGCGCGAACGGCGTAGAGCTTCTCTTTGCCGCGGATCACCACCGCCGCAAGCTGATCCATCGTGATGCCGAGATCGGCGGCCACGCTCTCCGGATCGCGCGGGACGTTGAGAATGTTCTTCCCCTCCCAGTTCCCCCGCTCCGTGATGTCGTACAGCGCGCAGAAGATCCGGCCGTCTTCCCCGCCCAGAAGTTCCATCACCTCCGCCCGGTCCCACACGTAGAACTTCCCTTCCTCGCCATCCGAGTCGGCGTCGAGCGTCGAATAGAAGGCGCCGTCCGGCGATGTCATCTCGCGCACGACGTAGTCGAGGATCTCCCGCGCCACGTGCCCGAAGAACGGCTCCTTCGTCCACTGCCAGGCCCGCGTGTAAAGCCGGGCCAGGAGAGCGTTGTCGTAGAGCATCTTCTCGAAGTGCGGGACGAGCCAGCGCGCGTCGACGGAGTAGCGGTGAAATCCGCCGCCGGCCTGGTCGTACATGCCGCCGCGCGCCATCTTCGTCAGGGTGTGAACGATGATCTCCTGCAGGCGCTGGTCGCCGGTTCGCCAGGCCACCTGCATGAGGAAGTCGAGCGACATCGACGGCGGGAACTTCGGGGCGGTGCCGAATCCGCCGTTCACCGCGTCGTAGTTCTGGACGAGGCGGACGGCGGCGCGGTCGAGCGCGGCATGATCGAGGGCGTTCTCCGATCGCGGCACTTTCCCCCCGCCGATCGCCTTCTGCACCTCGTTGGACGCTTCCTCGACGTCCGCCCGCCGCGTTCGATACGCCTCGATCACGTGGGTCAGCACGCGGCTGAACCCCGGCATGCCGTGCCGGTCCTCCGGCGGAAAGTACGTCCCCGCGTAGAACGGCCGGGCCTGGGGCGTCAGGAACATCGACATCGGCCAGCCGCCGTGCCCGGTCATCATCTGCACGGCCTCCATGTAAATCGAGTCGATGTCGGGGCGTTCCTCGCGGTCGACTTTGATGGAGACGAAATCGCGATTGAGCTGCGCCGCGATCTCCCCGTTCTCGAACGACTCGCGCTCCATCACGTGACACCAGTGGCACGCCGAGTAGCCGATGGAGAGGAACACCGGCTTGTCCTCGCTCCTGGCCCGCGCGAACGCCTCCTCACCCCACGGATACCAGTCCACCGGGTTGTGCGCGTGCTGCAGCAGGTAGGGGGAGGTTTCGTGTTCGAGACGGTTCGTCATGTCCGGGCTTCGGGCTCAGGGCTCAGGGGAGACGCGAAGTGCAGACTCCGTTCCCCCGAGCCCGGAGCCCCATCATCAAGCGAGCCTCTGAATGTGCAGGAGCAGCGACGCCGGGAACGCCCGCATCTCGAAATACTCGCTCTCCAGCTCCTCGATCTGGAAGCGGTCCAGCCCGGAATTGGACAGGAAGTCGCTGCGCAGCCGCGAGTCCTGCTCGTCGATGATGCGCGGCAGAAGCTGGTTGATGTAGAACGCCTCGAGGCGGATCTTCGTGATGACCTCCTCGAGGAGCGGCTCGGTGATCACGTCCTGAATCTCGTGCAGCTCCGGGTCGAGCCCGATCTCCGCCTTGATCTCCCTCCGGAACGTTTCCCGCCCCTCGGCCGTGTTCAGCTCCAGGTAGAAGTTGCTCATCCGCTTCCGGGCCAGGTTGTACACCGCGAAGTAGGCCTTCTCGCTGCGGTTGATCGCGGCGACCGATTGCGTCACATCGGTGATGGAGGCCTCGTTGTTTTCGATGCTCATCATGCCCAGCGTCAGCGCGTAGAGCTTCTTCTTGCCGTACGAGAGCGCGTACTCGTTGTTGATGATGGGGTCGATGAAGAGCTGCTGAAAGAGGCCGCGGCGCAGCCCCTCGAAGATCTGCATGTTGCCGAGGAGTGAGCGGACCTGCTCCTGGCTGAGTTCGACGTCGTCCATGAAGGCGAGCTTGTTGATCAGCGTGGTGGTGTGGTCGATGCGGTCGAACAGCGTCACCAGCTCGCCGAACGACTCCAGGCGCTCGATGTCCTGCTCTTCCCGGCCGATCTCGTCGATCTGCCGGCCGGTCTCCAGCAGCAGCTCCTCGAAGGTCTGGTCGCGGTTCGCGGCGGCGCGCTGCTTGTTCTCCATCAGCTGGACCATGTCCAGCGACGAGAGCTTCCGGTTGATGGTCTTGCCGAGGAGGAAGCCGCCCAGGATCTCGCGGGTGGTGAGGATGTAGTCGGGCTCGGCCTCGTCCGATGCGGCGCGCGGCTCCTGCAGCACGATCTCCTCGAGCGTGTCGAAGATCGACAGCGGCACCTCGTTGCGCAGCGACAGTGTGCGGATGCGCATCAGCCGCGCCCGCGCCGACGAATTGATCGTCGAGCCCGCGCACGAGGCCAGGATCCGCTTGTACTCGTCGATCAGCTGGCCGTTGGACGGGTCGTGGTAGATGACGTCGATCTGGATGCGCTCGCGCTGGTACGTCTCGATGCGCCCCAGCTCGTCGGAGACCTCGATGCCGCTCACCGAGCGCGTGGTGGCGTACGAATGACGGCACCGCTCCGCGAACTGCTGGTTCGGCCGGTGCACGATGCGCAGCATCACCAGTGTCGACTCCGGCTCGGCCAGAGCCTCCAGGATCTCGTGCGCCAGCGCGATGAACTGCCCGCTCCCCACGCGCCGGGACCGCTTCAGCAGCTTGCCGGCCACGCGCAGCGTCTGGGCCTGCCGGTCCGTGATGTCCGGGTAGAGCTTGCGATCGTCGAGGAAGAACACGTAGTTCGCGATGGCGTTGCCCTGCAGGAAGAGGTTGTCGTACGTCTCGAAACCGTCGGTGTTGTAGGTGAAGCGGAGCTCGTGCGAGCTCGGATCGGCTGTAGCCCCGAAGAGGACCAGCCGGTTCACCACCTCGTCGTTGAGCAGATCGCCGACGGGAAGGTGCCCGCCAAACATGTACTCGCCGAAGAGGCCGCCGTTGGCGTGGAAGTGCACTCCCTCCGGATTCAGCGTGACCTCGTTGCCGCCGCCGAAGTAACGGACCACGTCGCCGCGTGGTGCGTTGATCTGCTCGAAGAAGAAACGCCGGTCCACGTCGGGACCGGCGACGACGGCGAAGTACTCGATGAGTTGTCCGATCGAGCCCTGATGGACGATGGCGCGGATCATGGAGCCGCGCGATTATCCCAAACCTTAGGCCTTGGTTAGTCCTTAGTCCTTAGGCCTTAGGCCTTAGGAGCATGCGGGCGGCGGCCTGCTAAGGACTAAGGACTAAGGACTAAGGACTAAGGACTAACGGGCGCGCGGGTGCGCGCGCCGGTAAACCTCGATCAGCTGCCAGTCGCTGAGGTGGGTGTAGCGCTGCGTCGTCGACAGGGAGGCGTGGCCGAGCAGCTCCTGGATCCCGCGGAGGTCGGCGCCGGCGTTGAGCAGGTGCGTGGCGAAGGAGTGCCGCATCGTGTGCGGCGAGATCCCCGCCCGCAGCGCTGCGGCGCGCACGTAGCGTTCGAAGAGGCGGCGTACGCTGCGCGTCGTGATGCGCTCGCCGCGGTAGTTGACGAACAGCGCCGGCTCTTCGGCCTCCACCAGCTCATCGCGGCCCGGGAGGTAGTCGCGCACCGCACGCTGGGCGGTCGATCCGAACGGGACGATCCGCTCTTTCGACCCCTTGCCGTGCACCTTGACCAGCCGCGCGTTCAGCTCGAGGTCGTCCATGTCGATGCCGACCAGCTCGCCGATGCGGAGACCGGACGCGTACATCAGCTCGAACAGCGCGCGGTCGCGACGGCCCAGGGGCGTGCCGGCGTCGGATTGCTCGAGGAGGAGGACGACTTCGGGCGGCTGCATCACCGCCGGCAGGTGCTTCTCCCGTTTGGGCGTGGCCACCGACCGCGCCGGGTTGGCTTCGACCACGCCCTCGCGCATGAGGAACTTGTAGAAGCTCCGGAGTGCCGAGAGGTGCCGCGCGATCGACGACCGGCTCAGCTTCCTCCGCGCCAGATGGGCGAGCCAGGCCCGCACGGCCAGGTTGTCCAGGCTCCCCAGGTCGAGCAGGGACCGCGACGTCGTCAGGTAATCGTCACAGAGAAAGGTGACGAACGTCTCGATGTCGTTGCGGTACGCGGATATCGTGTTCGATGACACGTTCCTCTCGTAGGTCAGGTAATTGAGGAAGTCACCGATCTCGTCCGTCACGCCCGCGCCCATGGGGTCTGACGTTCGCCATCGCAGCGAAGCGAAGTCTGACCCCTCCTGTGACCTATGTTAGCGTACCGCCGCCCGCGGACGCGCCCTGATGGCTGACGACCAGCTCAAGAAGACTCCACTCAACGAAGCCGAGAAGGCGTTCGGCGGGAAGATGGTCGACTTCGGCGGATGGGAGCTGCCCGTGCAGTATTCGGGCATCCTCGAAGAGCACGAGGCCGTGCGCACGCACGCCGGCGTGTTCGACGTCTCGCACATGGGCGAAGTCGTCGTCCGCGGGCGCCAGGCTGTCGAGCTGCTGCAGAAGACCATGTGCAACGACATCTCGAAGCTCGAGGACGGCCGCGCTCAGTACAACGGCCTCCTGTATCCCACCGGCGGCTTCGTGGATGACGTCGTCATCTACCGCAATGCGCCCGACGACTACTTCATCGTCGTCAACGCCTCGAATACCGACAAGGACCTCGAATGGCTGGCTGGCTGTGCGGAGGGCATGGACGTCGAAGTGAGGAACGTCAGCGCCGAGTATGCGCAGCTGGCCGTGCAGGGGCCGGGCGCCGAGCGTGCGCTGCAGCCGCTCGTCGACACCGCCCTGGAGCCGGTCAAGTACTACCGGTTCGCGCACGCCAGGGTCTACGGCGTGCCGGCCATGGTCTCGCGCACCGGATACACCGGAGAGGACGGTTTCGAGGTCTACGTCGCGCCGGAGTTCGGGGCGAACATCTTCCGCAAGCTCGTCGAAGGCGGCGTGAAGCCCTGCGGCCTTGGCGCCCGCGATACGCTGCGTCTCGAGGCGAAGATGGCCCTGTACGGCAACGACATCGACCACACCACTACGCCGATCGAGGCCGACCTCGCCTGGATCGTGAAGCTTGACAAGGGTGAGTTCATGGGCCGCGACGTGCTGGAGCGGGAGCGGGCTGAGGGGCCCAGGCGGAAGCTGGTGGGGTTCGAGATGGTCGATCGCGGCATCGCCCGCCACGGCTATCCCGTCGTCGACGGCTCCGAAGAGGTGGGCGTGGTCACCAGCGGGACCCACTCGCCGACATTGAAAAAATCGATCGGTCTCGCATATCTTCCGCTCGACAAATCTGCCCAGGGCTCGGAGTTCATGGTCCTGATCCGCGGAAAAGAGACCCGGGCCCGCGTCGTTCCGACGCCGTTCTACAAGCGAGCGAAATAAGGAGCAGTCATCAGATGGCGAATACCCCTGAAGACAACCGGTACGCCAAGAGTCACGAGTACGTGCACATGGAGGGGGATGCCGGGACGATCGGCATCACCGACTACGCGCAGAAGGAGCTGGGCGACGTCGTGTTCGTCGAGCTGCCGCAGGTCGGCACGCAGCTGGAGATGGGCGACGAGCTCGGAAGCATCGAGTCCGTCAAAGCCGTGTCGGAGCTGTTCGCTCCCATCGGCGGCGAGGTCATCGAAGTGAACGAGGCCCTCGCCGAGAAGCCCGAGCTCGTGAACACCGATCCCTACGGCGACGGGTGGATGGTCAGGATCCGCGTCGCCGCCGCCGATGAGGCCGACGAGCTGATGAGCGCCGAGGAGTACGAGGAGTACGTCGAGAAGGAAAGCGGAAAGTAGGCCTTTTAGGCCTTAGTCCTTAGGCCTTAGTCCTTAGTCGACTCCTAAGGCCTAACGCCTAAGGCCTAACGCCTGAGAGGCCTAACGCCGAAAAGGCCTATGTCAAATCTCCCCGACCCCACCGACCCCGCGAACGTTCACCGCTACATTCCCAACGCCGCCGCCGACGTCGCCGAGATGCTCGAGGTCATCGGCGTCGACTCCATCGACCGGCTGTTCGACACGATCCCGGACGAGGTCAAGCTCGACCGGCTGCTGGACATCCCCGGGCCGTGGTCGGAGATCGAGTCGCGGCAGTGGTTCCGCGCGCTCGCGGCCAAGAACATGACGGCCGCCGATCACGTCTCGTTTCTGGGCGGCGGCGCGTACCTGCACTATCAGCCGGCGTGCGTCGATCAGCTCCTGCTGCGCGCGGAGTTCCTGACCTCGTACACGCCGTACCAGCCGGAGGTCTCGCAGGGAACGCTGCAGTCGATCTTCGAGTATCAGACGCATCAGTGCCTGCTCACCGCGCTCGACGTCGCCAACGCCTCGCTGTACGACGGCTCGACGGCGTTGTGCGAGGCCGTGCTGCTCGCCGAGCGGGTGGGGAAGGGGCGGACGAAGGTCGTCATTGCCCGAAGCGTGCATCCTCAATACACCGCCACCGTCCGCGCGTACGTGCAGAACCTGGGGCTGGAGGTGGTGGAGGTGGGCTGGACGAACGACGGGCGTGTCGACACGACTGCGCTTCGCGCCGCAAGCCAGGGCGCATTCGCCGTGGCCATCCAGTCCCCGAACTTCCTCGGCGTGGTCGAGGACTACGACGCGATCGGTGAGATCGCCACCGGCGCCGGCGCCACGAAAATCACCGTCATCGCCGAAGCGACGTCCCTCGGCGTCGTCAGTCCGCCCGGGCTGCACGGCTTCGACATCGCCGTCGGCGAAGGTCAGGCCTGGGGCATCCCCACGCAGTTCGGCGGGCCGTATGTCGGGTTCATGGTCGTCAAGGACGCGCTCAAGCGGCACATGCCCGGGCGTCTGGTCGGCGAGACCGTGGACGTGGATGGGCGGCGCGCGTACGTGCTGACGCTGGCTACGCGCGAGCAGCACATCCGCCGCGGAAAGGCCACGTCGAATATCTGCACGAACGAGGCGCTCATCGCACTGGCCGCGAACATCTACCTGTCGCTGATGGGCAAGGACGGGTTGCGCGAGGTGGCCACGCAGTCGCTGCAGAAGGCGGCGTATCTGCGCTCCAGGCTGAGGGAGCTCGGCTCGGTGACGATGCCGTTCAGCGGGCCGGTGTACAACGAGTTCGTGGTGCGAACGCCGTTTCCGGCCGGGAAGATCCTGGGCGATCTCGAGCACGAGAAGATCCTGGGCGGCATTCCGCTGGGGCAGTTCTATCCGGAGCATCCCAACGACTTCCTGGTCGCGGTCACCGAGCTGCACTCCCGCGAGCAGCTCGATCGCTTCGCCGCCTCGCTCACCGCGGCGATCTCACGGGAGCGCCGATGACGACCGCCGAGGGTGTCGTCGTGAACGAGGCGAAGGATCCCGGGCGGAAGAACGGTGATGCTGCGTCAGCGTCCCTTCGCGGGGGCCTGATCTTCGAGCACTCCAAGAAGGGACGGCGCGGCTATCACCTGCCGGCGCTCGATGTTCCGGAGCGGTCCATCGAGGAGCTGCTGCCGCGCGGCGTGAGGCGGGATGAGGTGGCCGGCGAGGTGGAGGTGTCGGAAGTCGACGTCATCCGGCACTTCACGCGTCTGTCAAAGCTGAACGTGTCGATCGATGCGGGGTTGTATCCGCTCGGCTCGTGCACGATGAAGCACAACCCGCGGCTGAACGAGGAGATCGCGCGCACGCCCGGCTTCGCGCTGTCGCATCCGCTGCAGCCGGACCATCAGGTCCAGGGGAACCTGGAGCTGCTGTGGTGGCTGGAGCAGACGCTCAAGGAGATCTTCGGCCTTCCGCGCGTGACGCTGCAGCCGGTGGCGGGCGCGCACGGCGAGCTGACCGGGATCCTGATGGTGCACAAGGCGCTGGCCAGGAGCGGCAATGCGCGGAAGTACGTCCTGATCCCCGACTCGGCGCACGGGACGAACCCGGCCTCGGCGGCGTTCGCCGGCTATGAGATCCGGGAGCTGAAGTCGAACAGTCGCGGCACGGTCGATCTCTCGACGCTGGCCGAGGCGGTGACCGAGGATGTGGCGGCGCTGATGGTGACGGTGCCGAACACGCTGGGCGTGTTCGAGAGCGAGATCCGCAAGATGGCGGAGATCCTCCATGCCAAGGGTGCGTACCTGTATTGCGACGGCGCGAACCTGAACGCGTTCGTGGGGGTGGCGCGGCCGGGGGAGATGGGCATCGACGTCATCCACGCCAACCTGCACAAGACGTTCTCCACGCCGCACGGGGGTGGGGGGCCGGGTGCGGGGCCGGTGGGTGTGTCGGAGCGGCTGATGCCGTTCGTTCCGACGCCGACGGTGGAGCGGCGTGAAGACGGCACGTTCTATCTCGAGTACAGCCACCCCGACTCGATCGGGCGAATCCGCGCGTTCAACGGCAACTTCGGGGTGATGGTGCGCGCGCTGACGTACATGCGGTCGATGGGACCGACGGGTCTGCGGCGTGTGGCGCAGCTGGCGGTGCTGAACGCGAACTACATCCGGGCCCGGCTCAGGGGGACGTATCACCTGCCGTACGATGCGCCGTCGATGCACGAGGTGGTGTTCAGCGACAGGAACCAGGTCGCGCGCAACGTGCACACGCTGGACATCGCCAAGAGCTGATGGATTACGGCTTTCATCCGCCGACGATCTATTTCCCGCTGATCGTGTCGGGGGCGTTGATGATCGAGCCGACGGAGACGGAGCCGAAGGAAGAGCTGGACGCGTTCTGCGATGCCATGATCGCGATCGCGCGGGAGTGCGAGGAGCGTCCGGAGCTGGTGCGGAGCGCGCCGCACACCACGCCGGTGCGCCGCCTGGACGAGGCGCGCGCGGCGCGCCAGCCGGTCCTGCGCTGGAAGTGACCTTGGCGCGAAGTGGCTGACGGCGTGGAACCCTCCTCCGCTGGCATAATGCGCGCGTGTGGAAACCCTCCCGACGCCAACTCATCATCGGCATCGCCCTCGCCGTCGTCGTGGCCGGTGTCCTCGCTGCCACCATGTCCAGAAGAGGTGAGAAGCCGATCGAGGTCACCACCGAGAAAGCGATCCGCAAATCGATCACCCAGCTCGTCACCGCCACGGGAAAGATCCAGCCGGAGATCGAAGTGAAGATCGCGCCGGAAGTCTCCGGCGAGATCGTCGAGATCCCCGTGAAGGAAGGCGACGTCGTCCAGAAGGGGCAGCTTCTGCTGCGCATCAAGCCCGACAGCTATCGCGCGCAGGTGGAGTCACAGCAGGCGTCGTACAACAGCGCGCGTTCCGCGAGCACGCGCTACCGCGCCGAGCT
>DATKCA010000015.1:0-2237 GCA_035544675.1 Thermoanaerobaculia bacterium
TAGCCCCACATGTCGCGGGCCCACGGACCGCCGTGCGGCACGACGATCAGCGGAAGGCCCTTGGCGGGAACCCCCGTCGGCAGCGTCAGGTACGCCGGAATCTCGAGGCCGTCCGACGACGTGTACCGGATGCTCTGCATCGGTGCCAGGTGCTCGCGCGGCAGCTTCTCGCGGATGCGGTACTGCAGCGTGAGCTGCTTGGATTCGCGATCGAAGAGGTACGTCCCGCCGGGTTCGGTATCCGCCGAGGCACTGACGAGCCACAGGCGTTCGTCCGTCGTCGATGACGCCAGGTTGACCTCCCTGCCGGGCAGCTTCTTCGTCAGCAGCGCATAGTCGGCTTCGAGCGCCTTGTCTTTGAAGTACCGGCGGGTGCGCTCGTCGGTGTAAACGGTGACCAGGAGCTCGTCCGTCAGGTCCGAAAACCTGGAGCCGCCGAGGTCCACGCGCCCGAGCGGATCCGATTCGACGAACTGCTCCGCGCCCGTCACGACGTCGAACAGCACGAGCCCCATCAGATCCGGGTCACCCTTGTTCGTCATCATGAACACGCGGGTGTTGTCCTTGTGAAAGCGGATGGGGCCGCACGATTCGAAGACCGTGCAGGAGTAGATCTTCTCGAAGCCGTCCGACTCGACGCGGAGGACCTCCGTGTCGCCGTTGTCGTCGGTGCGGAGCGCCAGCCGCAGGTCTCCCTTGTTGTCGAACATCCAGCCGGCGATCCTCTCCGTGTTGCGTCGCAGGAGCGTGCGCTCGCCAGTGGAGATCTTCACCTTGTAGAGGTCGTGCCAGGCCGCGTCGCGATCGTTCAGGCCGACAAGGATCGCGTCGGGATCGGTGCGCGGCACGTCGTAGATCAGGGCGCGGACGCTCTTCGCGTCGGTGATGTTGCGCGCGGCGGGCGCGTCCTCGCCCGAGGCCGGACTCTCGGCAGGGTTCACGGCGTACACGTTGTAGTTCTCGTCGCCCGCCTGGTCCTGAACGAACAGGATGTACTTGCTGTCGCGGCTCCAGAAGTAGCCGGGGATCGGCCGCCTCGTATCGGCGGTGATCAACTTCGCGGCGGTGAATGGCTCGGCCGTCTTCTTCACCCAGATGTTCCGGGTGTCCTTGTACGGCTTGATGAACGCGATGAACTGGCCGTCCGGCGAAATCTGCGCGCCGGCAATCTCCGGGTTGCCGAAGAACAGCTCGCGATCGATCAGCGGAGGCTGGCCCGCGCCGGCCGCCTGCGGCTGCGCCGCCGCAGGGGCCACCAGTGCCGCGACCAGCACAAGGGGCACGAAGAGCCCGGCGTGGAGACGCGTACTCGTGGAAGACATTCGGTGACCTCTGTTCTCCGGGGTCAGATCTTGATTCTTGCGCGTTTGTCCTCTTCTGGCGACAACCGATCCGACCACCCTCGAGGCCGTATGCGCTTAGCCCTCGTGACGGGTGCGATAGGCGATGACTCCGTGGCGCGAAGGCGCTCCGACGTCAGCCAGACCGGTCCACTGGAGAGGACAATCGCGGAAGAATCAAGATCTGACCCCAATACAGCTCTCATTGTAGTGCGGATGCTCGAGGAGGGGGCGTGCGCCACGGTGACGCCCGCCGATCCCGGCCCGCCTTCGCCGACGCTCCAGCGAGGTCTCGGCGAAGTGCTGCGCGCGGAGGCGGACGCTTGACTCCCGGCGATGCACGATGATACAAACGGCGCTTTTACTCAGTCGAAGCGGGGAACCGGCTTGGTCCAGACGGAGGCAGATCTGCTCGACAACCCGGTCGCCGGCCGTCCCACGCTCATCCTGCGCTCGCCGGATTTCCATTCCATCACCGACGTCGTCGCCGGGCCGCTCGAGCGGCCGGCACCGATCGGGTGGTGGCTCTTCTTCATCCCTTCCCTCGCGCTCCTCAGCCTTCTCGGCGTGGCGGTCTCGTGGCTCTTCTGGGAGGGGATCGGCGTCTGGGGACTCAACGTCCCCGTCGGCTGGGCGTGGGACATCACGAACTTCGTGTTCTGGGTCGGCATCGGTCACGCCGGGACGCTCATCTCGGCGATCCTCTTCCTTTTCCGGCAGAAATGGCGCACCTCGATCAACCGCGCGGCGGAGGCAATGACCATCTTCGCGGTCATTTGCGCCATGACGTTCCCGGGGATCCACGTGGGACGCGTCTGGGTCGCCTACTGGATGTTCCCGATCCCGAACCAGATGGACATGTGGCCCAACTTCAGGAGCCCTCTTCTCTGGGACGTC
>DATKCA010000016.1:0-37829 GCA_035544675.1 Thermoanaerobaculia bacterium
CACGCGGCAACCGGGCACACGGCAACCGGGCACACGGCAACCGGAAACCGGAAACCGGCAACCGAACACCTGCGTACCCTCCGGTTACCGGTTACCGGTTACCGGTTGCCCCGTCAGCGGCTCCAGGGTGGTACGACGCCGTTCATCCGCGCGTACGCGATGGACTGGCCGAGGTGCTCGTGGAGGTGGTTGAGCATGGTCACGAAGACGCCTCGCTGACTGGTCTTCGCGCCGAACATCTGCACGCCCTTTTCCAGATCAGCGTCCGACGCGCTCATCGAGGCGGCGCGGATGTGGTCGAACGAGCGGCGCAGCTCGCCCAGGATGCTCTGCTTGTCGGTGATCTTCTCCAGGTCCCTGGGGATGTCGGCCGGAGCCTGCTTTCCGAGGAACGTGGCCAGGAAGTAGTTGCCGCCGGCGATGTGCATGTAGACCTCGCCGATGGAGCGGACGCCTCCGCCGGGGCGCCACGCGTACTTGTCGGCCGGGACGGCCGTGGCCAGCTCCATGATCTTTTCCTGCACGTCGTCGAGGTTCGCCAGGAATTCGTTGCGGAACGCGCTCTTCCCGTTG
The DNA here is from genome assembly GCA_035544675.1 of Thermoanaerobaculia bacterium. GTDB lineage: Bacteria > Acidobacteriota > Thermoanaerobaculia > Gp7-AA8 > Gp7-AA8 > DATKCA01. The sequence goes on from DATKCA010000016.1 coordinate 574, forward strand.
CCGGGCCCCTGCTGCGGCGCGGCCAGGACAGACGTGCAGATGGCGAGCAAAACGAGCGGTAACAGTCGTTTTTTGAGGGTCGTCACGGAGAGAAGAACCGATTTGATTGTACTAGAATGCCCGCGCCGGCCAGGCCGTGAGGAGCAGAGGCAACCCTGCCTGTCCCACGGTGTCACACGCCCAATCCCGAAGGAGTCGCGAAAATGGATTTCCGTCTCACCGACGAGCAGAACCAGATCAGCCAGATGGTGAAGGAGTTCGCCGAGAGCGAGATCAAGCCACATCTGGCGGAGTGGGACGAGGCGCAGCACTTTCCGGTCGATACGTTCAAGAAGGCCGGCCAGCTTGGCCTGCTCGGAGTGATCTTCCCCGAGGCGTACGGCGGCGCGGGCCTCTCGTACATCGACTACGTCAACGTGATCGAGGAGCTGGCCGTCGTCGACAGCGGTTTCTGCCTCAGCGTCGCCGCGCACAACTCGCTCGGCAGTGGTCACATCTACCTGGCCGGAAACGAGGAGCAGAGGAAGAAGTGGCTGCCCAAGCTCACCTCGGGTGAATGGATCGGCGCGTGGGGCCTCACCGAGCCGGGTTCGGGAAGCGATGCCGGCGGTCTGCGGACGACCGCGGTGAAAGACGGCAACGAATGGGTGCTGAACGGCACGAAGAACTTCATCACCAACGCCACGTACGCGGACATCTCCGTCGTTCTGGCCATCACCGACCGGGACGATCCGAAGCACGGCATCACCGCGTTTGCGGTGGAGATGGACCGCAAGGGCATCCGTCCGGGCAAGAAGGAGAACAAGCTGGGCATGCGCGTCTCCGACACCGCGGAGCTGGTCATGGAGGACTGCCGCGTTCCCGCCGCGAACGTCCTGGGCCAGCCGGGTTACGGATTCATCGATGCGATGAAAGTCCTGGACGGAGGCCGCATCTCGATCGGAGCTCTGTCGGTGGGCATCGCCCGCGGCGCGTACGAGGCGGCGCTGGCGTACGCGAAGCAGCGCGTCGCGTTCGGCCGGCCGATCTCCGAGTTCCAGGCCATTCAGTTCATGCTCGCCGACATGGCCACCGAGATCGAGGCCGCCCGGCTGCTCTGTTACCGCGCCGCAACCGTCAAGGACGCCGGCCAGAAGGTGACCCAGTACTCGGCGATGGCAAAGCTGTACGCGTCGGAAGTGGCGGTGCGGGCCACGGAGAAGGGCGTGCAGATCTTCGGCGGCTACGGCTTCATCAAGGAGTTCCCCGCCGAGAAGTACTACCGCGACGTGAAGCTGTGTACGATCGGCGAGGGGACGAGCGAGATCCAGCGGATGGTCATCGCGCGGAACCTTCTCGCCGGAACCGAGTGATTGTCTGAGCTCAGAGATCTCGCTGATGGAATTCGCGCCGGACGCTACCGGGCCCTGGCGCAGGCCATCTCGCTCGTCGAGCACGATGATCCGGGCGTGGACCGTCTCCTGGCGCGGATCTATCCTTCCACCGGCAGCGCGCGCATCGTCGGTGTGACCGGTTCGCCAGGCTCGGGCAAATCGACGCTCGTTGCGGCCATGGCCAAGCATTACCGCAAAGCGGGCCAGCGGGTCGGCATCATCGCCGTCGACCCCACCTCGCCGTTCACGGGCGGCGCAATCCTGGGCGACCGCATCCGCATGGCCGAGCTGTACACCGATCGCGGCGTGTTCATCCGCTCGATGGCCACCCGCGGCTTTCTGGGCGGTCTGGCCAGGGCCACCAACGACGTGGTCGACCTCCTCGACGCGTCCGGGTTCGACATCGTCCTCGTCGAGACGGTCGGAGTGGGGCAGGACGAGGTGGAAGTCGTCCGCACAGTGCAGACGAACCTGGTGGTGCTCGTCCCGGGGATGGGAGACGACATCCAGGCCATCAAGGCCGGGATCATGGAGATCGGCGACATTTTCGCGGTGAACAAGGCTGATCGTCCCGGCGCGGACAAGACGGTGACCGAAGTGACGATGATGATGTCGCTCGTCGAGGAGCACGGCGAGTGGATCCCGCCGATCCTCAAGACGGTGGCGTCGAAGTCCGAGGGTATCGCGGAGCTCGACGAGGCCATCGGCCGGCATTTCGCCTACCTGCAGGCGTCCGGCGAGCTCGACCGCCGCAACCGCGAGCGCGTCCGGATCCGCATCGAGACCCAGCTCAAGGAAGAGTTCATGTGCCGGGTGATCGGCGGCTCGATCTCACGCCAGGACTACGAAGCGCTGCTCGAGGATGTGCTCCGGAAACGGAACAACCCTCACGACGCCGCCGAGGAAGTGCTCCGGAGGGTGACATTCCGGGCGTAGGATTCCGAGCGTTGGCGAGGAATTGGGAGGAAGGGGATGCACGCCGCGCCGCCCACCGGCTCGGATCCCACGCTGACGCTCGGGATGACTTCCGCTAGAATCGCGCGCCCATGAAGTTGTCGCGCCACTGGCTCAGCGATTTCGTCGATCTCAGCGACCTTTCCGGCGAGGAGCTGGTGCGGCGGTTCACCGAGATCGGCCATGCCGTCGACGCCGTGGAATCGCACCAGGGTGACACGGTCTTCGACCTGGAGATCACCACGAATCGTGTCGATGCCATGTCGCATCTGGGCATGGCCCGCGAGCTGGCCGCGGCGCTGGGGCGGGAGCTGAAGAGCGCAGAGCAGGGCCAGTGGCGCGGTGTCTCTTCGGCCGGCACGGCCACCGCGTCGCCTGTCACCATTCGGATCGACGCGCCGGAGATGTGCGCTCGCTACACCGGACTCGTGATCCGCGGCGTGAGCGTGCAGCCGTCGCCCGCGAACGTGCAGCGACGGCTGGAGACGGTCGGTCTCAGGCCGATCAACAACGTGGTCGATGCCACGAACTACGTGATGATGGCGCTCGGGCATCCTCTGCACGCGTTCGACCTCGACAAGCTGGCCGGCGCAAGCATCATCGTGCGCCCCGGCCGCGAGGGCGAGATGATGAGGAGCCTCGACGGCGAGACCCGGCGGATCGACCCTCAGACCGTCGTCATCGCCGACGACAAGCGCGCGGTCGCCCTGGGAGGGATCATCGGCGGCGCGGAGAGCGAGATCAGCGCGACCACGCGCAACGTCCTGCTGGAGTGCGCCTGGTTCAACCCCTCGGTCATCCGCCGCACGGCCCGGCGCCTCGGGATCAAGACCGACGCGTCATACCGCTTCGAGCGGCGTGTCGACCCCAACGACACGATCGCAGCGATCGAGGCGGCCGCGGCGATGATCGGCGGCGCGATCGAGCCGGTCATCGACCTCGTCGCTTCCCAAACCGCGCCGAAGGCGATCAAGCTCCGTACCGAGCGGCTGCACGAGGCCTCGGGCGGGGCCGTCGGCATCGGCTACGCGCTCGAGCTGTTCCGCCGGATGGGCTTCGCCGCGAACACGAACACCGACGGCATCGACGTCACGGTTCCTGCCTATCGCGGCGACATCCACGAGGAGATGGATCTCATCGAGGAGGTCCTGCGCTTCTACGGACTCGACAGGATCCCGGCCTCCCTGCCGCGGCTGTCGACCGGTGACATGCGGCCGAACGTCATCGGCGAGAGCGAAGACGAGATCCGCAGAATTCTCGTCGGCTCAGGACTGACGGAGGTCGTCAACTACTCGTTCATCAAGCCTGACCACAACAGCTGGTTCACCGCGGAAGAGCAGGTCCGGCTGACGAACGCGCTGACCGAGAACACCGGCGCGCTGCGGCTGACGATGCTGCCGGGCCTTCTGGAGAACGTGGCCTACAACCGTTCTTACGGCACGCGGGACGGGGCGCTGTTCGAGGTGGGGCGCACGTATCATCGCGATGGCTCGAAGGTCGTGGAGCGGCATCGCGTCGCCGTCGTCATGTACGGCTCGACCGGCTCGCATTGGGGGGACGCGAAGCGCGCGGTCGACTTCTTCGACGTGAAGGGTGTGGTCGAGCAGATCGCCGCGAAGCTGCACGTGGAGGTGACGTTCGCGGCGTCGGGCGCGGAGTGGCTGAAGCCCGGGAGGCGCGCCGCTGCGCGCGCGGGCGACCGGCAGGTGGCGATGGCCGGCTTTCTCTCGAACGAGATCCTGCAGAAGTTCGGGATCAAGGGCGAGGTCGCCGCCGCCGAGATCGAAACGGAGGCGCTTCTGGCCTCGACGGCGGATTGGAAGATGGCTCCGGTCGCGCATTTCCCCGGCATCCCCATGATCCTCGCCATCACGCACAGCCGGGATCTCCAGTACCAGCGCCTCCTGGACACCATCCGCGAGCTGGAGGTGCCGTACCTGCACGAGGTCGGTCTGCGCGACCGCTTCACGCCCGAAGACGACGAGAGCCTGGTGAAGACGACGCTGGGCATGTGGTATCAGGCATTCGATCGCTCTCTGACGCAGGAGGAGGTTGGTGAAGCTCACCAGCGTCTGGCCTCGCGCGTGGCCGATCTGCTGCCGGTGAAAATCCTCTAGTGTGGTGGACGCGAATGAAGAAAAAACAGAGTGATGATCAACTGAGTCTGGCCGGCACGGAAGAGGGCGAGATTCTCGCCCGCCTGAGCGAGCGCGTGGAAAAAGCGGTTCAGATGATCAACGAGTTGCGCCGCGAGCGCGACGAGCTCGAGGCAAGGCTGGAATCGGTCTCCACGCTGGAAGAGGAGCACGAGCGGTTCGCACGCGAGCGCACCGAGATCCGCAATCGCATCGAGTCGATCCTGGGAAACCTGGAATCGCTGGACGAATAGGGTGGAGCGCCGCCGATCCGGCGGCGGCCACGCCCCCGACGCCGCCGGGTCGGCGGCGCTCCACTACATCTCGCGGAGCACCTGGTCCCGGCACGACTCCAGCCGCCGCCACGCCACCCCCTCGTTGGCCTCGTGATCGATGACCAGGACGAGGTAGTAGCCATCCTTGAGGTCGCAGGCGAGCGTGGCCAGGCGATCGAACTCGATCTTGAACCGGAGAGGCTTGCCGACCGGAAGCCGTGCGGCGATGTCGCGCAGGCGCTTGAGGAAGATCCCCTGGTACGCGCCGATGACCTTCAGGTCGTGGTCGTCGGCGTCCAGCGGCCGCTCGGTGACGACCTCGACGGTCTCCCCTTCGAAGTCGAGGAAGATCGCGCCGAGGGCTCCGTGAGTGGTGGCGACAAGGCTGCGCAGGATACGCCGGAACGCCACCTCTACTCCCACATGACGAGGAATTTCCTCGCCTCGGTGGCTTCAGGGGAGCGGGGAGCCTTCTCGATCACCCGGCGCAGATACGTCGCGGCGACGTCGGTGCGACCGGCGCGGTGCGCGCAGATCCCGAAGCGCAGCAGCGCCAGCGCCGACTCGGGGTAAGCCTTCAGATAGTCGCGGTAGGAGCCGGCCGCGGCCTCGACCGCGCCGCGCCGTTCCTGGAGTGAGCCGAGGAGCAGGCGGGCGGCGTGGAACTTCGGGTCGAGCGCCAGCGCGCTCTCCAGCCACTTCTCCGCCTCGGCCGAGTGTCCGAGCCGCTCCCGGGCCATGGCATGGTGATACGCGGCGTTTCCGCGCAGCAGGCCCGCCTTCTCGTCGTTGGCGATGCGGGCGAACTCCGTCGCTGCCTTGGTCGTCTCGCCGAGCTTGAGCAGCGCGACGGCGCGGTTGAATTGCGCCTCGACGAGCGCGGGCTCCTTCGCGATCACGCCGTCGAAGATCTCGATGGCTTTCCGGGCATCGCCATCGAGCATCGTGGCCAGGCCCCGCAGCAGTTCGTTGGCCGCCGAGGACGATCCGCTGGCGCGGGCGCCGTCGAGCTGCGTGAGGGCGCGATCGTACTGTCCGTTCAGGATGTAGTACGCCGCCCGGTCGCACGCGTCGCTGGTGGCTGGAGACAACGCGGGAAGAAGGGAGAGGAGGAGAGCTGGGATCAGGCGGCGCCCCTCACTTGCTCGTCGATCTGGATGTCGCCGCGCTTGACCGCCTGCACGAACGCATCGATCACCCGCGGATCGAACCGGGTGCCGGCGAAGCTCTTGATCTTCTCGACGACGTAGTTCAGCTCCATGGCCTTCTGATACGGGCGGTTCGTGGTCATGGCGTCGAACGTGTCGGCGATCGCCACGATGCGGGCCTGCATCGGAATGGCCTCACCCTCGAGGTTGTCCGGGTATCCGCCGCCTCCCCACTTCTCGTGGTGAAACTTCATGCCCGGGATGCAGTCGGTGAGCTGGGCGACGCCGCTCATGATGGCCGCGCCCTTGACCGGGTGACCCTTCATCACCTCGAACTCGTCGTCGCTGAGGGCGCCCGGCTTGCGCAGGATGCGGTCGTCGATGCCGATCTTCCCGACGTCGTGGAGCAGCGAGCTGATCCTGAGGTTCCTCATGTCGCGCTCGTTCAGGTTGAGGTGCTTCCCGATGGCGATCGAGTAGCGCGCCACGCGTTCGGAATGACCGCGCGTGTACGGGTCCTTGGCGTCGATCGCGGCCGCGAGCATGCGGATCGAGTTGATGAAGAGGAGGTGGTTCTCCTGCGCCGCTTTCTTGAGCTGGTCGATCGACACCTCGATCGCCGATGACATCGAGTTGAAGTTCGAGGCCAGCTCGCCAATCTCGTTGTGGGTCTTCAGCTCGACGCGCTGCTGGTATTTCCCGGCCGCGATCTCGCGCGTCTTCTCGGCCAGTACCCGGATCGGCCTGGAGATCCCAGACGCGAAAAAGACTGCCGCGATCACGGCCAGCAGCAGGGCGATCGAGCCCCACTGAATCGTCGCCCGCACCATGCGTCCGACCGATGCGAAGGCCCGCTCTTCCGGCTTCTGAACGACGACGCCCCACTCGGGCCGTCCGACCGGCGCGACCGTGCCCAAAAGCTTCACGGGCCGCGGCCCGCTGGTGTCCTCGTACGACTCGGTCAGGCGCACCGGAGCCTTGGCGAACTCCTGCACGATGCGCAGGCCGCTGTAGTTCGGCCGCTGGACGTTCACGGCCGGCTCGCTGTGGATGAGCACGTTCCCGTTGCGATCGACGAGAAATGCCGTGACGTCGCCCTTGCCTTCCTCGGCCATCCGCTCGGCGATCCGCCGCAGGCTGACCAGCCCCACGACCGCCCCGATGGTCTTGTTCGCGGCGTCGGTGACAGGAACGGCGATCACCACGGCCGGCTGATTGAGGGCCTTGACGTACTGGAATGTGCCGGTGAACGGCTGCCCTGCCGCCGCCACCTGGCGGGCCATGTCCATGCTCTGCATGACCTTCGGGTCGAGGCCGGCCGGCTTCGCCTCCGCGCCCTGGCCCTCCGTGTTCAGCAGGCGCAGGGCGATCAGGTCGGTGTCGCTCGTGACGTAGTCGGCGATCCATCCTGTCTGAGCGGCGTAGAGGAACGGGTCGGTTCGCGCCGGCAGAGCCCTCTGCATGATGCGGATATTGCCCGCGATCTCGCTGAGCCCCTGAGTGTTACTGGCGAGGAGGTTCTGCACGTCCGTCGCGATCCCGACCGCGGAGCGGGTCAGGTACTTCTTCTCCAGCGTCTCGAGCGAGTCGCGGTTGATCCCGGTCAGGATGTAATGCGACACGATCAGGGGGACGAGGCTGACCAGGACCATGGCGCCGAGAAGCGTCCAGAGCAGACGCACGCGGCGGGCGGGTTTTTCGGCGACTTCGGACATTGATGAATTATACGAATGCAAACGCAGTTTTTCCGCCTTGTATGTCAACAATCGCGCCTCAGCAGGCCGCATTCCGTAAATCTGAAGCCCGAGGCCCGAGGCCCGAGGCCCACCTGGGCCTCTACGTCCATCTCCCGTTCTGCCGCGTGCACTGCACCTACTGCGCGTTCGCGATCAGCACCGATCTCTCCGCGCAGGGGCGCTACGTTTCGTCTCTTCTGAGTGAGATCGACGCGCGTGGAACCCGTTCGCAACCCGTCGATAGCATTTACTTCGGTGGCGGGACGCCTTCCCGGATGCCGACCGACAGCCTTGCTGCGATTGCCGAGCGGATCCGGCTGCGATTCGACGTCGCTGCCGCGGTCGAATTCTCCATGGAAGCGAACCCGGAGGACGTGACTCCCGACACGCTCGGGGCCTGGAGGGGGATGGGGCTGAACCGTTTGAGCATCGGCGTTCAGTCCTTCGACGACCGCGAGCTCAGACCGCTGGGCCGCATTCATGGCGGATCGAGCGCCGAAGCAGCGGTCGCGCTCGCTGTCTCCTTCGGCGCCGGTGAGGACACCGGCCCTCCAGGTTTCCGCACCAGTCTCGATCTGATCCTCGGGCTTCCGGAGCAGACGGCGGAGTCGTTCCGCCACAGCATCGCCAGGGCCATCGCGCTCGGCGCCGGTCATCTCTCGCTGTACATGCTCGACCTCGAGCCTCGCTCGCCGCTGGAGGTGCAGGTCGCGCGCGGCCGCGCCACACTGCCGCAGGACGAGGTCGTGGCGGATCTCTACGTCGAGGCGGTGGAGACGCTGCGCGAGGCAGGCATCGTTCAGTACGAGGTCAGCAACTTCGCGCGCCCCGGTGAGGAGTGCCGCCACAACCTCCGCTACTGGACCCGGGGCGAATACATTGGCCTCGGTCTGGCCGCACATTCGTTCGCCGGCGGCCGCAGGTTCGCCAACACGCGCGACATCCACCGCTACATCGCCACGGCTCCCTACGCGGCGGACTTTTCCGAAGATCTCGGCGAGGATGAGTCGCGGCGAGAGACTCTCTTTCTCGGGCTGCGTCAGACGGCCGGCATAGACTATGCGGAGGTCGAGCGGCTGTGCGGACAGGAGGGAATCGAATGGATGGATCGCGGAGTGCGGGACGGGTGGCTGAGAAGGGACGGCGGGCGGGTGGCGTTCACTTCCTCCGGTTTTCTGCTGAGCAACGACCTCATCTCGCAGCTCTTCTGACGCTGCTTCTGTTCGCCGCGCCGCTTTGCGCGCAGAGCGATATCGACTTCTCGCCGGACATCACGGAGGAGGAGTTCCGGAAGTTCTCGCGACTCGTGGCGCAGGGGATCTTCGCCTCGCCCGTGCACCCGGCGGGGGCGGCCGGAATTCTGCGGTTCGACATCGGCCTCGCCGCGACCGTGGTCGAGATCGACACGAGCGCGTCGTACTGGCAACGCGCCGTCGGCGACGACTTCAGCGTCGGCGACGACTACCTCGGCCTGCCGCGTCTCGTGTTCGTCAAGGGGCTCGGCGGCGCCACGATCGCCGGAACGTACGCAAAGATCTCCGACACCGGCATCACGGTCTGGGGCGGATCCGTCGATCTGCCGATCATCAACGGCGGTCTTCTGCGCCCGACGGTCGCCTTGCGCGGCTCTTACTCGACGCTGCGCGGCGTGGATGTGTACCGGCTCAAGACGTACGGGCTGGAGGGGTTCATCGGCAAGGGAATCGGACCGCTGACCGTGTACGGCGGGTACGGCCGCATGCGCAGCGACGCGCGGGGGACGATTCCGGAGACGGCGTCGACGCCGGAGATCATCCTCGAGGACGAGTCGAACATCGATCGCATCACCGTCGGCGCGCGCTTCTCTCTGGGCCTGCCGCGGCTGGTCTTCGAAGCGACTCAGGCCGAGGAGATCATGTACTCGGCGAAGCTGAGTCTGGGGCTGTAAGTCAGGCCTCAGTCCTTAGTCCTTAGGCGTCAGGAGAAAGCCCGCGCTGGGTCTGTTGTCCTAAGGACTAAGGACTAACGACTAAGGACTAGCGACTTTCTTCTTTACAGTCCCTGTCGTGCCGATGGCGCGCCTCAGCGTCTCCTCGGCGTAGGTGCCGTCGCCGAAGCCGACCGGCTGGCCGTTGAGGATGAAGGTCGGGGTCGAGACGAGTCCGACGGCGAACGCGCGGCTGACCTGATCGAGCAACGCCTGGTGCTCGGCCTTCGAGGCGTAGATTTTCTCGATGGCCGCCCAGTTCAGACCGTGGTCCTCGACGAAGTTCCTGATGAACGTGTCGAACTTCATGGTCCCGAGCTGCTCCTGATTCTTGAACACCTCGTCGACGTAGAGCCAGTACTTCGCCGGCGCGAGGCGTTGAATGGCGCGCGCGCCCATCGCCGCGGGAAGGGCCCAGTCATGATGCTCGAACAGAGGAAGGTCGAGCCGGATGTAGTTCACTTTGTCGAGGTTCTTCGCGAAGAGCGGCTCGAGCCGGTCGTGCGCGCGGGCGCAGGTCGGGCACTGAAAATCGGACAGCTCGATGATCTCCAGGCTCGATCCCTTGCTGCCGCGGCTCGCCCCGTTCTCGACCTGCAGCGCCTTTCGCAGCGCCGCGCCCGGACTCTCGCGGACGTTGCCGCGCAGGCCGACGAGCAGGAACTGCCCGGAGCTGTCGAGATAGCCGCGATAGGCGAAAGAGCCGTACGGCGTGGTGCGGTTCATGGCCACGTCCTTGATGCCGTCCGGAAGCGGGAAGGGGGCGATCGTCGAGGTGATCTGCGTCTTCATGATCGAGGACGCCTGCTCGTTGATGCGCACGTTGGCCGGTCTCGAGTCGGCCGGAAGCCTGATGATGGAGCCCATGATGACCTGCTGGGTCATGGGGGAGTGGATGACGTACTTCTGGCTTCCGCAGCGCTCATCGGACGACTTCTGCCGGGCGATGTACACCACGAAGTTCGCCGGGCCGGCGGCTTCGAGCCGCTCCAGGGTGACGATGGAATCGGGGCAGCGCTGCAGCGCTCCCTCGACCCATTTTGTGATCTCAGCCTGCTGCGCCGAGGCGTTGGACGAGAGGATTCCGGTCGCGAGAGCCGCGAGAAAGAGCCGTTTCATGGTCATAGTCAATGCGCGTTAACCGTTCGATAGCCGTGCGCAATCCACGCTTCCAGGCCGCCGGCCACGTGGACGACGTTTCGGAAGCCGGCCAGGCTCAGCAGCCGGGCGGCCAGCGCGCCGTCTGTCGCATTCGCCCCGTACACGAGGACGGTCTGGTTCTGATAGGGGAGAAGCTCCGGCAGCTGCCGCTCGATCGTCTCGAACGGAGCGCTCAGCGCGCCGGCCAGGTGCCCGTCTTGTCCGCGATAGTCGGAGGCCGCGCGGATGTCGAGGATGACGACCTGTCGCGAGTCGAGCACCATCTCGTTGGCCACCGTCGCCGAGACTTCGGCGTAGCCGCCGGAGGTCGTGGACACACCGACCGTCCGGCACGCGGTCAGGGTCATGAGCGTCAGGATGACGAGTTTGCGCATCGTTACATCATCTCCAATTCGAACTCGGTCCGCACATCGCCGACCAGCGTTCCGGCCACGTTGCGCAGCGAAGAGTCGCGGTATGGCTGCAGCGCGGGACGGCTGGCCGGATCCACGCCCAGAAGCTCCAGGGTGCGCAGGATGACAGGGTTGCGGCCGCGCGTCATCGAGCCGTCGTGGACTTTCAGAGCGATTCCGATCGCGCAATCATCGGTGAGCCGCAGCCGCCCGGTCAATTCGCTCCGCAACGCCATGGCGTAGAACCCCTCGGCCCCTTCCTTGGCGAGCAGGCCGCCGTCGTAGGACTCCATCAGCGGTGTGGTGATGCTCCAGAGGCCGGCCACGTATTGCGGATGCTCGGTCATCGCACTTACGACGCGCGAGGCGCTGTCCGCGTATCGCTCCAGCGACCCCTCCATCAGCCGGGCATACGCGAGCGCTGTGCGGTACAGGGAGAGATAGAACGCCGGGACGCCGCAGCCGTCGATGGCGATGGGCACCTGGGCGGACGCCAGGCCGGCGAACTCGGCCATCGTGCTGCGCATGAGCACCTGCAGGGGATGATCCGGATCGATGTAGTCGCTGCTCGGCACGTCCATGGCCTGGGTCGTCAGCAGCATGCCGGCGTGCTTGCCGGAACAGTTGTTGTGCAGCGCGGTGGGCGACTCGCCCGTGGCGCGCAGATCGGCGGCGGCTTTCTCGTCGTAGGGGATGTGCGCGCCGCAGAGAAGGTCGGTCTCGTCGAATTCGCCCTTTCGGAGCAGAGCGGCCGCGGCGGCGATGTGGTGCGCCTCGCCGCCGTGCGAGCCGCACGTCAGCGCGATCTCCTCCGGTGTGACGTCGTATTCGTCGGCGCCGCCGATCTCGATGAGCGGGATGGCCTGAAACGGCTTGGCTGCGGATCGCAGGAACGTCTTCAGTCCCGGGTCACCGGCGCACGCGAGAAGACGGCCGGCCGAGTCGACGACGGCGATCGATCCTGTGTGAAACGACTCGAGTTGCGAACCGCGGTAGACGCTGGCGAGTGTCTGCACTCGGGGCCAGTGTATCTTCAGTCGCGTGTTCCGCGGTGAGCCACACGGAACCGGCAACCGGAAACCGGGACTTGGCCGCGTACGGCAATCGGACGTCGTCGCTACGGTTACCGGTTGCCGGTTTCCGGTTACCGGTTGCCTTTCAGGCAGTCCTGGCCGGGCTGCCGCTCTCGGCCGCCACCGCTTCCTCTTCCGTGCTGTAGATCTTGAACACGGTGTCGAGCTTGGCGAGCTTGAGGAGCTTCTGAATGCGCTCGGACGGGTTGACCAGGATCAGTTTGCGGTTCTGCGTGGTGAATTTGCCGAGGTAGCCGACCAGCTCGCCGATTCCGGTGGAGTCGATGTAGTCGATCTTCGTGAAGTCGATGATGACGTTCGTGCTCTCGTTCTTCAGCACATTCTCGAGCGCGGAGGAGAAGAACTCGGCGCTCTCGCCCAGCTTGATCAACCCTTCGACGTAAAGGATCGTGAAGTTCTCGAGATGCTTCTTTTCGACGATCAAAACTGCCTCCGTTGCGGCTGGACGAATGATATCAATGAACAGTCAGCGAGGTAGCAAATCGGCTGCCATTGCTGTTCTGACCGCTATGACGGCGTTCATCCCCCCGAAACCGAACGAGTTCGACAGGAAGAAGGCGGCCCGCCTCTGCCGGGCCCGGCCGGGCACATAGTCCAGATCGCACGCAGGATCGGGGTGCTCCAGATTGAGGGTCGGAGGCAGGAATCCCTCGTTCGCCGCCAGGAGCGAGAGGGCGATCTCGATCGCGCCGCTCGCCCCCATGGCGTGCCCGTGAAGCGACTTCGTCGAGCTCACGGCCAGCCTGTAGGCGTGGTCCCCGAATACGCTCTTGATCGCGGCCGTCTCGGTGAGGTCGTTCGCCGTCGTCCCCGTGCCATGCGCGTTGATGTAATCCACCGCGCCAGGGTCGACTCCGGCGTCGCGCAGAGCGAGGCTCATCGCTCGCGCTGCCCCGTCGGCGGATGGATCGGTGAGGTGGCCGGCATCGCTCGTGGCGCCGAAGCCGGCGATCTCGCCGAGGATCGGCTGACCGCGGCGGAGTGCGTTGTCGAAAGACTCGAGGACGAGCACGGCTGCGCCTTCGGCGAGCACCAGCCCACGCCGGTCCGCGCTGAAGGGCCGGCACGCCGCCTCCGGACGCTCGTTGTCGATGGCCAGCACGCGCATCGATTCCCATGCGCGGATGATCCCGTACGTCAGCGGAGCATCGGCTCCACCGGCGAACATCACCTCGGCCTGCCCGCTGCGGATGGCCTGGCAGGCCAGCCCGATCGCATGGGCGCTCGACGCGCAGGCAGAGACGACCGCGTACGACACGCCGCGGGCCTGGAAGGCGGTGGCCACGGCGCTCGTCGCCGCGTTGTACATCGACGTGGCGATGGACGTCGGGGGTACGCGCGGCGACCCGTCCTTGTACAGCCGGCGATAAGCGTTGTCGAGCGTCTCGCTGCCGCCCAGTCCGGTGCCGATGAGGACGCCCACGGACTCGGAGGCCGCACCGATCGAGGCGAACCCGGCATGCTCCGCCGCCTCGGCTGCGGCCATGAGCGCGAAGCGGGTGAAACGATCCTGTCCTCGCACTCCGCCGGCCGCGGCTTCCGCGGGCACTTCGCCGGCGATCCTGCAGTTCAGCTCGGCGGCGTCGATCAACGTGATGTGGCGGATCCCGCTCCGCGCATTCCGCAGGGCGTCCAGTGCTGCGGCCTTACCGGATCCGAACGGCGAGACGACTCCCACGCCGGTGATGGCGACGCGCTTCACTGGGCGGGCGCCGCCAGCGACTCGACGACGTCGATCATGTCGCCAAACGTCTTGATCTGGCGTGCGCGATCGTCCGGGATGGAGATCTTGAAGTCCTCTTCGATCGCGAAAAGGATGGTGAGCGCGTCGAGCGAGTCGATTCCCGCCTCAGCCAGCAGCGTCTCCCGTGTGAGGGTCTCCTCGGCGATGTCCTTCTCGTTCCGCACGATCGCGACGAGCTTCTGCTCGATCTCGCTGCGCGTCATCGGCCGTTATTATAGGTCGCCGGTGCGGGTCAGCAGATCGCAGAAGTTCCTCGCTCTCTACGTCGTGTGGATTGCCGTCTGCGCGTTCCTCTTCTTCGCGCTGCGCGACGCAGAGGATCCGTCGAGGCGGCAGGGCCGCATTCTCAGCGTAGACGCGGGCCGGATCGCGCTGTCGCTCCTGCGCGAGCGCGACGCGAAGTACGAGAGTTACCAGGTCGTCCACGTCGCGTGGGCCCGCGCCGGCGAAGGCGCTCCGGAGCCGCGCTGGGTCGTGCTGCTGGACCGGGTTCCCCACACCCGCCTCGAGGAAGCGCTCGTGGTCGAGCTGCGGGGTGAAGACGGATCGCTGCTCAGAATCAGGCAACCGGTCCGATGACCCGTCACGATTCTGTGGTCAGGGGAACTCCGAGTTTCCGGATCATCTCCTGAAAACGCGGATGATCACCCAGAGATCGAAACGAGGGTGTTTCGAGAATCCACGGAACAAAGCTGAACCGCTGCTCGACTGATCGCGCCAGCCACTTGAATGCCTCGGCCCGTTCGCCTATGGATCCGTAGATCTCGGCGAGGAACCAGACATCCATCGGCGAGGGATTGACGGCCAGCTCGGCTGCGGCACGGCGTGCCTCGGCTTGATTCCCGCCGATCGCGTGGATCAGCCCGAGGCCAAAGCGGAATTCCGGGTTCTGCGCCCCGCGTGAGCCGGATTCGACAGCCTCTCGATAAAGACCTTTCGATGCCTGGGCATAGCCGAGCACGACCCAACCCAGATGAAAATCGGGCTTCAGGCTGAGGGCTTTTCGGGCCTGGCGGACGCCCTCGTCGTAGTTCTTCGTACTCCAGACGTGAATCCAGGCTTCCCAAGTCGGCCACGTCGGGTCGAGCGGGTCGATCGCCTGAGCGCGCCCCATCTCAGCGATCGCCTCATCGTAGCGGCGGGCCAGAACGAGCCACCACGCGTAATCGGCGTGTGCGGCGGCGAGGTTCGGGTTCAGCTCGACGCTCCGCCGCAGGTCCTCTCCTGCCGCTTTCAGGTCCCACTCCCAATACAGCTTGATGCGCGCCAGGATGTGTTGCGGGTCGGCCAGCGTCGGATCGAGTTTGAGCGCTCGCTGGGCCGCCGCTTTCGCACGAGGAAAATCCTCCCGCGGGTCGCCGGGGCCGTGTGCGCGCTGTGAGTAGACGAACGCCAGCCCCGAGTAAAGGAGCGGATTGGCGGGATCCTTGTCGATGGCCGCGTGCAGATGGCCGAGCGCGTCCTGAAAGCCCTCCTCGGTCATCTGGTTCAGACTGTGGACGGCCCTGAGATACGTCTCGTAGGACTCACGGCTGTATCCCCGCGACCGCGTCAGCCGGCCATCTTCCGCGGAGGTGACGTCGACCTTCATTTCGCGCGCGAGCGCCAGAGCGATGTCGCCATTGAGCCGTAGCGCGTCGCCGATCTCGCGTTCATACGTGTTGGAGAAAAGCAGACGCTCGTCGCCCCGCGGGCTGATCAGCTGGACCTGAACGCGCACGTGATCGCCCGCTCGCGTGACCGATCCCTCCACGACGCCGTTCGCATTGAGCTCGCGGGCGACAGTGGCCAGCGGCTTCTGGTTCCCCTTGAACGGCAGGACTGACGTCCGGGAGATCACACGGAGTGCCTTGATCGTCGCCAGCTCACCGAGAAGCGAGGCGTGAATCCCGTCCACGAGGTAGTCCTGTTCCGGGTCTCCGGAGAGGTTCGCCAGGGGGAGAACGGCGACCGAATCAATTACCGCTCGGGCCATGGACGGCTCGGGGGATCCGCCGCGCTGGCGATAGAACATGATGCCCATCGCAATCACCAGGACGATCGCGGCGGCAGCCGCGAGGACCCACGGACGGCGCGGTCGCAGTCGGATTGGGGGCCGGGTGACGTTTCCCGCGTCCGCCGTCATCTCCCGGAGCGCGGCGCTGACTTCTGCGGCCTGTTGATATCGCTGCTCGGGATCCTTGGCCAGGCATTTCTGGATCACTGTGGCCAGTCCGGAAGGGACGCCGGCTGCTGCAGGGACGGGAGTGTCGTTGAGAATGGCCGAGGCCAGCTCGGCGCTCGTGCGGCCGCGGAAGGGCCGCGTTCCGGTCGCCATCTCGTGCAGCATCACGCCGAGCGCCCAGATGTCGCTGCGGGCATCGGCCGGGTAGCCGCGCAGCTGCTCCGGAGCCATGTACGCCGGAGTGCCCGCCAGGTCGCCGGGACGGGACAGTTGATCCTCGGTCGTGGCATGAGGATCGTTCGATTCGGCGTCGAGCATGCGCTTGGCCAGACCGAAGTCGAGCACCTTGAGCCGGTCCTCCGGCGTGACCATCACGTTGCCGGGCTTGAGGTCGCGATGAACGATGCCGCCCTTGTGCGCATGATCGAGGGCGTCGGCGAGCTGCAACCCAAATTGCGTGATCCTGGCGGGCGGAAGCCGCCCGCGGCTCAGTCACACATTCAGCGGCTCGCCGGGAACACACTCCATCGCGATCCATGCCTGACCGTCCGACTCGCCCACCTCGTACACGACGCAGATGTGGGGATGACTCAGCGCCGCCGCGGACCTCGCTTCACGGAGAAGGCGGGCCCGGCTGTTCGGATTGTCCGCACCGGCTGGCGGCAGGATCTTGATCGCGACATCGCGATGCAGGCGTTCATCGCGGGCCCGGAAAACCTCACCCATGCCGCCCGCCCCGAGTCGATTCAGGATCGTGAAATGGCCCAAGCGTTCCATGTTGGTCTTTGCAACCATCCTACACCCTGTAGACTCGGCGATCCGGGCGACCAGATTCGCTAGACTGAGCGACTTCCGACCGATGACACGCCCCATGAAACTCACCCCGATGCTCGAGCAGTATTTCGAGATCAAGCGCCAGGTTCCCGACGCCATCCTCTTCTACCGGCTCGGCGACTTCTACGAGATGTTCTTCGAGGATGCCGAGAGGGCCGCGCCCATTCTCGATCTCGTGCTGACGGCACGGGGGAAGGGGCAGGAGCACGAGGCGCCGATGTGCGGCGTGCCGTATCACTCCGCCGACTCGTACATTGCCAAGCTGATCAAGAACGGATTCCGCGTGGCCATCTGCGAGCAGGCCGAGAGCCCGGCCGAGGCGAAGGGGCTGGTGCGGCGGGAGGTGGTCCGGGTCGTCACGCCGGGCACGGCGACGGAGAGTCATATCGTCGAGCGGGAGAGCTGCTACCTGCTCGCGCTGACCAATGGAGCGCCGGATGGAGCGGCGCCATTCCTGGCGGCCACCGCCGGCCCGAATGCCGGCGCTCCACCTCCACTCGGTGCGGCGTATCTCGACGTCTCCACCGGCGACTTCTTCGTCACGACCTACCGCGGCATGGACGACAGCCGGCTGCTCGACGACATCGCGCGACTCTCGCCGCGGGAGCTGATCCACGCCGGCGGGATCGGCGATCTGGGAATGCCCTCCACGGTGGTGGAGGCTTCGCTGTTCGCAGGCGCACACGACTATCTATCGCGTCACTTCGGGACGCAGTCGCTGCGGGGATTCGGTCTGGAGGCGGACGATCCGCGCGTTGCCGCGGCCGGCGGGGCGTTCCGTTACGCGAGCTCGAGCCACAGGAAAGCGCTCGATCACGTAGGGTCGCTGCGCGTCGACAACGACGCCGACTACCTGCAGCTCGACGCCGCGACCCTCACCAACCTCGAAGTGCTCGAGTCGCGCGACGCCGGGCGGCCGCGCGCCACGCTCTGGAGCGTGATCAACGCCACGCGCTCGGCGATGGGAACGCGCACTCTGCGCCGCTGGCTCACGCGGCCGCTGAAGAATCGCGACGCGATCTTCGACCGCCACGACGCCGTCGGCGAGCTGACGCGATCGCGCGCCATCCTCGAGGCCATGGCCTCGCGTCTCTCCAGGATCGCCGACCTGGAGCGGGTTGCATCCCGCATGACCCTGCGCACAGCCACGCCCCGCGAGTGCCTGGCGCTGGCCGACTCCCTGGTGGCCGTCGACGAGCTCCGCCTGGCCATGGGCCCGCTTCAGGGTCCGCTCCTCGGCCAGACTCGCGGGCGCCTCGATCCGCTTCCCGCGATCGTTGCCGACATCGTCGCAACCCTGGGCAGCGAGCCGCCGCAGAACATCCGCGACGGCGGCGTCATCAGGAGCGGCGTCGATCCGGAGCTCGACTCGCTGCGCGCAATCGCCCGCGACTCGAAGACCATTCTCATGCAGATCGAGGCCAAGGAGAAGGAGCGCACCGGCATCGGCTCGCTCAAGATCCGCTTCAACAGTGTCTTCGGCTATTACATCGAGGTCTCCAAGTCGAACCTCTCCCGCGTTCCCACGGACTACATCCGCAAGCAGACGCTGGTCAACGCCGAGCGCTTCATCACCCCCGAGCTGAAAGAGCTCGAGGAGAAGATCGTCGGCGCCGAGGAGAAGGCGATCGCCATCGAGCTGCGTCTGTATGACGGGCTGCTCGGGCGCGTGGGCGGGCAGAGCGCGGCGATTCTGGCCACGGCCCGCGCCGTGTCGGAGGCCGACGCGCTGTCCTCGCTGGCCACCGTGGCGGTGCGCCATCGCTACGTGCGGGCCACGCTTTCCGTGGGCGCCGAGATCTGCGTGGAGGAGGGGAGGCATCCCGTGATCGAGCAGCTCACGGCGGAGCGGTTCATCCCCAACGACAGCGACATCGAGCGCGACCGCAACGGCATTCAGGTCATCACCGGTCCGAACATGGGCGGCAAGTCGACCTATCTGCGGCAGGTCGCGCTGATCGTGCTGCTCAACCAGGCCGGCTCGTTCGTGCCGGCGGCGAAAGCGCGGCTGGGACTCTTCGACCGGATCTTCACGCGCGTGGGCGCGTCCGACCAGCTCGCCCGCGGAGAGTCGACGTTCATGGTCGAGATGCACGAGACCGCGAACATCCTCAACAACGCCACGGATCGCTCCCTGATCGTCCTGGACGAAGTCGGCCGCGGCACGGCCACCTTCGACGGCCTGTCGCTGGCATGGGCGATCATCGAGTTTCTGCACGACAACGCCGCGCGCAGCGGCATCACGCTCTTCGCCACGCACTACCACGAGGTCACCGATCTGGCCCGCACCAAGCCGCGCGTGGCCAACTTCAACGTCGCGGTCAAGGAGTGGAACGACCAGATCATCTTCCTTCGCAAGGTCGTGCCGGGCGCGGCCGACAAGAGTTACGGAATCCAGGTGGCGAAGCTGGCCGGGATTCCGGCCAGCGTCATCGAGCGGGCCCGCGAGATCCTCCTCACCCTGGAGCGGAAGGAGCGCGACGTCGTCGAGGAGACGCGCCAGCGCGGCCCGCTGCCCACCACCCAGCTCTCCCTCTTCGGCGCGCGTGAGCAGGGTGTGCTCGATGCCCTTCGCGGCCTGCAGGTGGACGCGCTCTCGCCCCTCGAGGCCCTGAATGCGCTGAACGATCTCCAGCAGCGGCTCAAGGGTGGCGGCACGCCGTAAACGGCGTCCGGAAACCGGTAACGGGCAACCGGTAACCGTCCGGCAACCGGTAACGGGCAACCGGTAACCGGAGACGGGCAACCGGTAACCGGAGACGGGCAACCGGAAACCGGCAACCGGTAACCGGAAACGGGCACCGGTAACCGTGGCGGTAAGGGGTAGCCCGAAACCGGGCATTGGAAACCGGGCATCGAATCTGCGGTTACCGGTTGCCCGTCAGCGGTTACCTCTACGGTTTCCGGTTTCCGGTTTCCGGTTTACCTCTACGGTTTCCGGTTTCCGGTTTCCGGTTGCCGGTTACCGCTACGGTGACCGGAGCGCGGCGCGCGACCGGTTACCTGTTACGATCCGACCCCTTCAAATATGAGCAGCGACATTCTCGGCATCGGTATCTCCGGAAAAAGCCTCACAGACCTCGAGCGCCGCATCCTGGCGGAGTCGACCCCGTACGCCATCGTCCTCTTCGGGCGGAACATCGGCAGCATGCAGCAGCTCCTCGATCTGGTGGGGGAGATCAAGTCGATCGCGGAGAAGCCGCCGCTCATCATGATCGACGAGGAGGGTGGCCGCGTCGACCGGCTGCGCAACCTCGTCCCCGGCCTGCCGAGCGCGGAGTCGTTCGGCGAGGGGGAGAACCCGGTGGGGATGTCCGAGTGGTTCGGCCGGATCATCGGCATGGCACTCCGCTTCTTCGACATCGAGGTCGACCTCGCGCCCGTCGTCGACATCCGGGGAGAGCGCGCGCCGAAGGGGCTGGAGCGGCGCACCTTCGGGAGGGATCCCGAGACCGTCGTCGATCTGGCCGGCGCGTTCATACGCGGACTTCACTCGCAGGGCGTGGCCTCCTGCCTGAAGCACTGGCCGGGCATCGGAGTGGGCTCGGCCGACCCGCATTACGGCGCGACGGTGATCGACTGCTCGATCGACGACCTGGAGCGGCGCGATCTGATCCCGTTCCGCCGTCTGGGGCCCGAGGCGGGAGCGATCATGATCGGTCACGGCACCTATCCGCAGATCGACGATCCCGACCTCCCCGCCACGCTGAGCCACAAGCTGACCGCCGACCTCCTCCGGAAGATCGAATTCGACGGCGTCGCCATCAGCGACGACATGGAAATGCACGCCGTCTCCGACCTCGGCAGCTACGAGGTGATCTGCGAGCGCGCCCTCAAGGCCGGCAACGACGTGATCCTCTATTGCAGTCACATCGAGCGCATCCCCGACGTGCAGCGGTTCATGCGCCAGCGGGTCGAGGAAGTCCCGGCCATCCGGGAGCGGTTCGAGGACGCCGTGGCCCGGGCGGAGCGTTATCGCCGCCACTGCACGCGACTGCGCGAGGATGGCGCACCACCGGTCGACTCCTTCGACGCGCTCATCGAGGAGGCCATCCGCTTCTGCGACGAGTTCGAGAGGACGCGTCCCCATCGCGACATCGTGGTCCCCGATAGCGATCGCCGAAAGGGCTCGCGCTCGCCCGGACACGGCCGCAGCGGGCGGGAAGAGTGGACCTGAGGCTCCTCGCGGCGATGGCGCCGCTGGTGCTGATCTGCACGGCCACGGAGGGCTTTCGCCACGACTCCATCGAAACGGCCGAGGAAGTGCTCGCGGCGATGGCTGGGAGGACCGGGCTGTTTCAGGTGCGCTTCGCGCGCACCGAGGCGGAGATGATCGCGGCGCTGTCCCCCGACGGCCTGCGCGAGGTCAGCGTCGTCATGTTCGTGCATACGACCGGCGAGGTCGCCACGCCGCGCCGAGCCGGCCTGCTGCAGTGGGTGGCGGACGGCGGCGCGTTCATCGGTGTGCACTCGGCCTCCGACACGTGGCACGAGTCGGATCAATACCTGGAGATGCTCGGCGGTGAGTTCGCCACGCATCCGGCCGAGACGACCGTCTCGGTGCAGATCGACGACCCGGCGCATCTCTCCACGGCCGGCCTGACCGCCCCCTACACGATCTTCGAGGAGATCTACCTGTTCGGCCGCTTCTCGCGCGATCGTGTGAACATGCTGATGTCGCTACGCGCGCATCCGGAGACCGGCGCGCCGGGATTCTTTCCGCTGGCGTGGCACAAGCGCCACGGCTCCGGCCGCGTGCTCTACACGGCGCTCGGACATCGGAACGAGACGTGGCACACCCCGTGGTTCCAGCAGCACCTCGCCGGCGCGATCGAGTGGGCGCTGGGACGCGAGACGCGGTCGCGCCGGCGCGCGGTCGGGCGCTAGGCGGGCCTCGGGCCTGGAGGCCCCGGGAGAACGAGGTTGAGCGCGAGGGACGGCTCCGCGTTCATCGTTCCCGCTACGTCTGCTCGCTGAAGCGGATCTCCGGGCGCGCCTGCCGCAGCTCAGCCTGGCCCGCGCTCGTGATCTTCGATCCGCCGATGAGGAGGACCTCGAGATTGGGTAGCTGCTTGAGATGCGCGACGCCGCCGTCGCTGACGGCCGTCCGGAAGATGCTGACCTTGCGCAGGTTCGGGAGCAACGTCAGAGAGGCCAGCCCTTCGTCGGTGACGCGCGTGCCGCCGATGAGCAGCGTGCGGAGCTCTCTGAGGCCGGCCATCTTCGCGAGGGCGTCGTTGCCCACTGCGGTCCGGAAGAGATTGAGGAAGGTGAGGCGCTCGAGTGAGCGGATGTGGTCGATGGCGGCGTCGTCGATCGAGGTCAGGCGCAGGTCGAGATGTTCGAGCTGCGGCGCCGCCGCGAGAATCTCGAGGTCGGCCGCGGTGACCTTCGTCTCGTGAAGATCGATCTTTACGATGGTGCCCGCTGCGTTGCGCTCGAGGGTGCCGCCCAGCTCGGCAATGCGCGCGTCGATCGATGACTGCTGCCGCGGCTTCTCGCTCAGGGCTTTCGCGACGCGGACATGAACACGAGCGTGGGAGTCGAGCTGCCGGTTCGCCTTGAAGGCCAGGAACTTCTCCGCGCCACCGCTTGTGGGAAACACCACCGCGTTCCCGTCGAAGCTGTCTCGCTCGACGCGCGTCGGCGTGAGGTCGCGGGGGCGGTCGGTGTTGGTGATCCCGACGATGATCACTTCCGGCATGCGTCCGTTCCGGACCAGGAAGTCGGCCGTCGCCGCCGTGTGCGCGAGCTGTGTCTCACCGTCCGTCATGTACAGAACGGGATATGTGCGTGCGCCGGTGGCGTACGAGGGGGGAGTCCTGACGAGGACGGTGCGCGTTTCGCCGAGGATCTTCGAGTCGATGCGGATGGGGACCGGCTCGCCGGGCTGCTGTGCTGCGGCGGGCAGAGCAAGGAGAAGAAGAACGAGGAGAAAGCGGCGCATGAGTGTCCTCCGATTCGCGGATGCTACGCCGCCGGGATGGTGACCGAACCGCCGGTTGCGGTTCGGTCACACGATCGTGTTCAGAATGGGACTTCTTCGTCGTCCTCGGAGCCGGGTCCGGGAGCGGATCCCGCCGACTTGCGCGCGCCCGCTCCGGCGTACGATCCGCCGCCGCCTTCGTCGTCGCCTCGGCGATCGAGCATCTGCATGTTGTTGGCGACGATCTCGGTCCGGTACTTCTTCTGTCCGGTCTCCTTGTCGTCCCAGCTGTCGGTCCTGAGCGAGCCCTCGATGTAGACGAGCTTGCCCTTCTTCAGATACTGGCCACAGATCTCGGCGAGCTTCGACCAGGCCACGATGTTGTGCCACTCGGTCCGTTCCTGCTTCTCGCCGCTCTTGTCGGTATAGCGCTCGTCGGTGGCGATCGAGAACTTGGCCACGGTCGTTCCGCTCGGCGTCGACCGGATCTCCGGGTCTCGTCCCAGCCGTCCGATGAGGATCACTTTGTTGATGCTTCCAGACATGCGAGTCTCCTTGCTGATTCGTTTCTCCATGCGCCGCGCCGGGGAAAGGCGCCGCGCGGCCGATGTGGGTCGGTCGGAGCGTGCGGATCGGATTCGATTCTAATCGAAGGATCGACGGCATGAGCAAACGTCTACCAGTGGTAGATCCGCCATCCCTGCACCGAACGACACGGCAACGACAATCGGTAACCGGAAACCGGAAACCGGATGCGATTGTCTCCGGTAACCGGTAACCGTGAAACCCGGTGTGATCGTCTCCGGTTACCGGTTTCCGGTTACCGGTTTCCGGTTACCCGGTACCGCCCCCGGCCGCGTCTCGCAAACCTTCCTGGCGCGTTTGCGTCTTAAGCTACGATTCGATTCGTACCGATCGTAACCCCTTGAAGATCCGATCTCAGCTCGTCCTGGCGTGTTTCATCCTCGCGGTGCTCCCGCTGACGGGGATCGTTCTCTATTCCTATCACTCGTCGCGCCGCGCACTCGAGTCCGCCTATCGCCTGGAAGCCCAGCGCCTGACACGACAGATGGACCGCCGTCTGACGTCGATCCGGACCGAGCTCGACGAGCGTCTGGCCAGCCTCTCGTCGATCCCCATCTCCACCACCGCAGACGGAACCGGCAGCGGCCGCAACGCCGTCATCGCCGACATCCTGGCGGCGATGGGGGAGACCGCGCCGCTCGTCGATGGACTGACCATCGTCCCGCGCCCGCCGGCCGTTCCTGGAGTCGCGGCCGTCGCACCGTCGGGCGCGGTGGCCCCCCCGGCGGCGCCGCAAATTCCTCAGCTGGCCGATGTGGAGCCGCCGGAAGACACGGACGACGAGGCGGAGCTCACCGCGTCGATCGTCATCGACATACCTCGCGTGATCTTTCCGAGCTTCGAGATGCCCGCCGCCGCGCAGCGCAAGATCGGCGAGATTGCCAGTCTGTCCGACGAGCTGGCCAGGAAGGCCGGCACGATGCCCCGCCAGGAGCGCGACGCGAAGAAGGCGGAGATCCGCAGGCTGCAGGAAGCGTTCGACGCGGAGATGGAGGCCAGCCGCGAGAAGTTTCGCAAAGAGATGGCCGATGCGCAGCGCGTGATGCGCGAGCGGCAGGCGGACCGGGAGCGGCGGATGGCCGCCCGCGCCGCGCCGAAGCCTTCATCCGGCCCCGCTCCCAGGGCCACGGTCAAGCGCAGCACGCAATCGAAAACGAAGATCACGCGCGTGGAGGACCTGTCGACCTCTCAGAAGGCTCGGATCGAGCTTCGCGAGAAGCAGGCCGGCCTCATCCTCGGACGGCAGCTCAACGTTCCTCTGCAGCAGGAGGGGGAGATCGTCGGCCAGATCCGCGCCCAGCTCCGTACCGGCGAAGTCGTCCGCCGCGTTCTGGGCGCCTCCCCGGATGACGGGAGCGAGATCCCGTTTGCCGTGGACCGGGAAGGAACCGTCTACGCGCGCAATCCTCGCGACAAAGCCACGGTAGAGCGCCTCGGCATTCCCGAGCGTGTGAAGTCGGGCCAGGCCCTTCGCCGGATTGAGGACTGGATCGTGGTCTCCTCGAAGGATGAGGACAGCGGCCTGCAGTTCGGCGTGGCCCGTCCGGTCGGTGAGAACCTCGTCGACCTCAAGCAGACCGCCGCGCGCAACTTCGGCTACGGGATGGGTCTGATCGCGTTCGCTCTCATCGGAATCATCCCGCTGGCGAATCACTTCGCGCGCGACGTCCGCATGGTGACCGACGGAGCGGAGCGGATCGCCCAGGGCGACCTCATGACGCGCCTTCCGGTTCGATCGAAGAGCGAATTCGGCCAGCTCGCGCTCGCCTTCAACCGCATGGCCGAGGATCTGAGCAGCAACCAGCAGAAGCTGTTCGAACAGGAGAGGGCGCGGCGCGAGCAGGAAGTGCAGCAGCGCGTCTTCGCCATCGAATACGAGCGCAAGTCTGTCGACCTCGAGGACGCCCGCCGGTTCCAGCTCTCCATGCTGCCGAAGGAGCTTCCACAGCACGACCATTACGAGGTGGCCGTCTTCACGCAGACCGCCACCGAAGTCGGCGGCGACTATTACGACTTCCACGTTTCGGAAGACGGGACGCTGTCGGTGACCATCGGCGATGCCACCGGCCATGGCGCAAAGGCCGGAACGATGGTGACGGTGATCAAGACGCTGTTCGTCGGCTACGACAGCGCGACGACGCCGTCGGCGTTTCTCGGCGACGCTGCCGAGAAGATCAAGCGGATGGACCTCGGCCGGATGTCCATGGCGCTCTCGCTGGCGCGGTTCGACCCCTCGCTCGTCACGATCGCCTCGGCCGGTATGCCCCCGCTTCTCGTCTTCCGCAAAGCCTCGTCACGCATCGCCGAGGTGACACTCCCCGCCACGCCTCTCGGCACCATCGGAGTCGACTACCCGCAGGCCGAGGTTGCGCTCGAGGCTGGAGACACGGCCCTTCTGATGTCCGACGGGTTCCCGGAGCTGCTCAACTCCTCAGGAGAGCAGCTCGGATATGTCGTCGCGGCGCAGGAGTTCGCCAGGGCCGCGACCCTCCCTACCGCGCAGGATGTGATCGACGCGCTTCGGGAGGCAGTGCGCGAGTGGCATGGCGAGCAGCCGCCCAACGACGACATCACGTTCGTGGTCGTTCGGGCGCGGTCATTCCGAGCGTAAGCGAGGAATCTGGGCGGAGGGCGGTACGATGTCGCACCGCCCAACCCCCAGATCCCTCTCTACGCTCGGGATGACGTACGATGACTCAATGCATCGGCGGCCCGATCCATCCGAGCACGCGCCGTACTTTTCCCGCTACATCGACCTCGTGCCGGAGACCGACATCCTCGCCGCGCTCGAGGCGCAAATGGACTCCACGTCCACGGTTCTACACGGCGTAGACGAGGAGCGCGCCCGGTTCCGTTACGCCGACGATAAGTGGACGATCAAGCAGGTCGTCGGGCACGTCGGCGACGCGGAGCGGATCTTCGCGTACCGGGCCCTGGCGATCTCCCGCGGAGACAAGAACCCGCTGCCCGGCTGGGACGAGGACACCTACGTCCGGCAGGGTGAGTTCGACTCGTGGAAGTTCGCCGATCTCGTCGATGGCCTGCGCATCGTCCGGCAGTCCAACATCCTGATGTTCCGGAACCTGGGCAGCGAGGCCTGGGACCGCCGCGGGGTGGCCAACGACAGTCCGGCCACGGTGCGGGCGCTCGCTTACACGATACTCGGGCATGAGCGGCATCATCTTGGTGTTCTGCGCGAGCGATACGGAGTGACCTAAATCCACGATGCCCCTGACTCGCGGACGCTTTGCCCTGCTGCTGCTTCTCCTCGTCTCGTGCCGGACGTACGGGCCGCCGCCGTCGTTTCCGCCGCACGAGAAGGGTGGAGCGCGGGCTCGCTGGATGTACGAGCAGCGTGCCTATCCGTTCGATGCCGTGCCGCGCGAGGCGCGCCGGCAGGCGTGGGAGGAGGCTGTTCGCGTGCGTCTTCGCGCCGTTCCGAGCGCCATCGGGGCCGCGCCGGTGCCTTACTGGCGGCCGATCGGTCCGCTGCCGGTCAGGGTCGATTGGCCGTGGAAGACGGCGACGGGGAGGGTCAAGGCGCTGGCGGTCTCTCCGATCGATCCAGGTCTGGTTCTGGTCGGGGCCTCGAGCGGCGGAATCTGGCGCTCCAACGACAGCGGAGCATCGTTCACTCCGGTCACCGACGAGCATGTCGACCTCTCCGTGGGTGCGATCGCGTTCGCTCCATCCGACCCACGCGTCGTTTACGCCGCGATGGGCAGCGACTTCCTGGGGACGGGAGTCCTGAGGTCAGCCGACGCCGGTGCGACGTGGCAGCTGGTGAGCGGTCCTACGTTCGCGCCGCGCGGCACGGCCATTCGCGTCGTCGTCGACTCCGGCAACCCGGACCGTCTATGGGTCGCCCAGACCTCGCGGCAGGATGCGATGAGCGGGCAGGTCTTCTCCAGCGGCGTCCTCCTCTCCGTCGATGGCGGTGTGACGTGGTCGACCCAGCTGCACGGCCTCATCACCGACTTCATCGCCCATCCGCTGACGACGGAAACGCTGCTGGTGGGAGTCTCGCGCCCCGATCAGCCTGGTCTCTCGCGCGGAGTTCATCGCTCCACCGACGGAGGGGCGACGTGGTCGCTGCTTTATTCGGGCGATCCCGACCCCGGCTCCCAGCCGAACTACACGCTGGCCGTGACCAGCGGCGGGCGCATCTACGTGCACGCGGTCATAACCACCGAGACCGCGCTGCGTCCGCGATTCCTCCTGAGCGACGACTACGGCATCACCTGGAGCCAGCAGACCGCGACGTCTCTTCCGCAGGCGAAGTCAGCCTACCTGCAGAACGATCCGTGGAATGACGCGACGCTGTACGTGGGCTTTCACGACCGGGACGGATGGAAGAGCGTCGATGCCGGCGCGACGTGGCAGAACATGACGCGCAATATCAACGTCAACGGCCACTTCGACCCGGCCGGATCCACCTCGCACATCGACCAGCACGCCATCGCCTTCGCCGGCAACTCCAACACGTTCTATCTGGGCAATGACGGCGGCGCGTTTCTCACGCGCAACGGGGGGACGACCTTCGACACGCTCAACAGCTCGCTCTCGCTGGTGCAGGCCTATCGCGTCAACGCACACCCGTTCGATGCGAACCTCCTCTTTCTCGGCACGCAGGACAACGGCCTGGAGCGCCGCCTTCCCGACGGGAGCTGGCGCGAGGTCATCACCGGCGACTACGGCACGATCGTCTTCAACCTCAACGATCCGTCGCGGATCATCTCGAACTACATCTTCTGCACGCTGGTGGAGTTCGCGAGCAACGGCGACCGCTACCGAAACACGATCTCCTCGACCGCGACGTTCGGCGAGCCGAGTGGCGAGGCCCGGGTGGGATTCATCGCGCCGTTCGAGCAGTCGCGCCGCACAGGCACGCTCTACTTCGGGACATGGCGGCTGTTTCTCAGCCGGGACTTCGGCGACAACTGGACCGCGCCGGCCGGAACGCTCGACCTGACCAGAGGGCGTAGCGACGTGCTCAGCGCGATCGGCGTGTCGCAGCTCGATCCGCAACTGCTCTACACCGGATCGCATCGCGGTCGCGTCATGGTCTCCCGCGATGAAGGACTGACCTGGACCGACGTGACGGCCGGACTGCCGGATCGTTCGGTGAGAGCGGTCGTCCCGCATCGCCGGAACCCCAGCGTCGCGTACGTGGCGTTCTCCGGGTACCGGAGCGACCACGTGTTTGTAACGCAGGATTACGGTGCCTCGTGGCAGTCGATCAGCGCCGGCCTGCCGGACATCCCGGTCAACGCGCTGCTCGTCGATCCATCCGACGACACGATCCTCTACGCCGGGACTGACGTCGGAGTGTTTCGCCGCCAGGGCCAAGGCCAGTGGCAGCCGTTCATGGACGGGATGCCGCCGGTGGTCGTCACGTCATTCGACGTGACTGCCGCAGGGCACATCGTCCTGTCCACGTACGGCCGCGGTGTCTACGAGCTGGTCGTCCCGTCGTTGCCGCGGCGCCGCGCCGCCGGCCGATGACATGAAGTGCGTGATTCAGCGCGTGCGACGGGCCTCCGTCGCGGTCGGCGGCGAAGTCGTCTCCGCGATCGGCCCGGGCCTCGTGCTGCTCGCCGCGGTGGAGAAAGGCGATGACGAGGAACGCGTCCGCGCGGTGGCCCGCAGGATCCGCGAGCTGCGGATCTTCAGCGACGAAGCGGGAAAAATGAATCGCGACGTCACCGAGATCGGCGGGGCGATTCTCGCCGTGTCTCAGTTCACCCTGGCCGGATCGATCGCGCGCGGCCGCAGACCGAGCTTCGACCGTGCCGAGGAACCGGAACGGGCCAGAGCGCTGTTCGAAGTGTTCGTGGGTGAGCTTGCCGCCACTGGCATCCGGGTCGAGACCGGCCGCTTCCGCGAAATGATGGTCGTCTCGCTCGAGAACGACGGCCCGGTCACGTTCGTGCTGTAGTGGAGCGTCTCGGTTGCAAATAACCATGGAATGACCCTCCTTGTTCGAGCCTCATTCATGGTTGCATTCACACTCATCGCGGGCGCGGCTTCCGCCGACGCGCTGCGCCTGGAAGTCGACCTCTCTCAGAACGAGCTTCGCGCCGTGGTCCGCGGCCAGGAGATCGCCCGGTCCGACGTCTCCGTGGGGAAGGACACGAATCCGACTCCCGAAGGCAGCTTCGAGATCAGAAAGCTCATCTGGAATCCGTCCTGGGTGCCACCCAACGCCGAGTGGGCGAAGGGGAAGTCCGCCAAGCCTCCCGGGCACCCGGAAAACCCGATGAAGCGGGTGAAGATCTTCTTCAAGCAGCCCGACTACTACATCCACGGCACGGGCGACGAGGACCAGCTGGGCTCGGCAGCGTCCCATGGCTGCATCCGCATGAGTCAGGAAGACGTTACGTCGCTGGCCCGGATGGTCATGGACTACGGAGGGAAACCACAGCCCGAGCCGTGGTATCGCCGGATCCTGCGGCGGCGGTCCACCCAGGTCGTGATCCTGTCGGAACCGGTCGCGATCGAGATCCGCGGGTGACCGCCGTCACTTCGGGTCCTCCTGGCGGCACGTAGCTTGAACAGTGAGAAGCCGTGATCTACAGAAATTCTGAACTGGCCCGAAACATCGACTGGACTCCACACCGCAACCAGGGGGCGGGAGAGATCGTCCGCCAGTTCCTCGCCGGCGAGAGCGATCTCCTGGAGCTCGCCTCGGCACGCACCAGCGCCGTCCGCGTCCTGACGCGCTTTCTCGAGAACAGCGCCGGCTCTCCGCTCATGGTCGAGCGGGCCCGCAGCGGGGAGCTGCTGGTGAGGGCCGGACTCCTGGACGAGGCTCTGCTCGTCACGGGGCGGACCGCGACCGTCCTGGCGGGATACCTCGACGAGGAGCTCGTGCTGATGCAGGACCGGTTCGACATGACGGTCCGGCAACACATCGCCTGGTAGGGCTTCCGCTGGGGTGAGCCGCCGCCAGGAATGGCGGCGCTCCACTACTTCGCGGCGGCGGCGGTGCGCTTGGCGGCCCTGGCCAGGCGCGACTTGTAGCGGTCGGCGGTGTTTCCCTTGATGAGGCCCTTCTTGGCGGCCTTGTCGATCTCTGAGAAACCGCTGCTGAGGTCGATGTTGCCTTCTGCCGCGGCGGTGCGGGCCTTCTTGAGCGAGCCCTTGAGGCGCGACTTGGCGGCGCGGTTTCGAGTGTTTGCCTTCTCGGCCTGGCGTCTCTGCTTCTCGGCCGAACGGATGTTAGCCATGGATCTGCTCCCTATGATTTAGCTGCAAAAGTCGCGCATTCTACCTCGTTTCCACGCCCAGCGCCCGGAGACGCTGCCGCGCAAGCGAGGCTTCCTGCGAGGTGGGATGCTCGTGAACGACGTACTGCAGCTGCACAATTCCCTGAGCACGCTCGTTCAGGTTGATGTACGCGTACCCTTTCTTGAGCAGGGCGCCCGGCACCTTGTCCGAACGGGGGTACCTGGTGACCACGCTGTCGAACTGCTCGATGGCATCGCGGAATTTCTTCTGGGAGAAGAGGCTCTCGCCGATCCAGTACGCGGCGTTGTCGGCCAGATCGGAGTTGGGGTTGTCCTCGATGAAATCTCGGAACCCCGCGATGGCCAGGTCGTAGTTGGAGAGCTGGTAGTCGCGATAGGCGGAGTTGTACATGTCGATCGGGTTCGCCGCCGGCGCCGTGGTCGTTCCCGCCCTCGTGCTCATCGTCACCTCGGTCACGGCCGGCATGGCCGGCGACGCTGCGGGAGCAGTCGCCGCCGGCGGGGGAACCTGCACTCCGCGCTGCGCCTCGATGTCGCGCTGGGCCTGCGTCATCTGCTGGGCGAGTTGGTCCATCCGGTAGCTGACCTGCTCGACCGCCCCCTGCGCGCTCTGGATCCTCTCGTCCATCTGGTTCACTTTCGCGACCAGGGTGGCGTTGGAGCGCAGGAGCATCTCGGTCTGGCTCACGATGCGCTCGCTGACGGTCTGCACTTCCTCCTTGCTCGAGGCGGTGCGCCGGATGTTGGCCAGCTCTTCCTGAAGCTCGGAGACCTGGTTGCGGAGCCGCTCCACGTCGCCGGTCGACGCGCAGCCGCCGGTCAGCAGTGAGACGAGAACGATCGAGAGCGCGCCCCGCCTCATCTGGCGACCAGGACGAGATGGGCTCGGCGGTTCTGAGCCCACGCCGACTCGTTGTGCCCTTCGTCGAAGGGACGCTCCTCACCGTAGCTGACGGTGCGAATGCGGGCCGATTCGACGCCCAGCGTGACGAGGTACTCGCGTGCGATCGACGCGCGGCGGTCGCCCAGAGCCAGGTTGTACTGCTCGGTGCCACGCTCGTCGCAGTGGCCTTCCACCAGCAGGTTGTAGTTCGGGTTCTGTCTCAGCCATGTGGCCGACGCGCTCAGCGCCGCCTGGGCCTGAGAGGAGAGGGATGACTCGTCGTAGCCGAAGAACGCATCGCGGATGAAGCCGCGCTGCTGCACGACGCGGTTGAGCGACTCCATGTCGCCCGGCAGCACCTCCGAGGTGGGTCGTGCATCCACGGCAGGATCGACGAAGTCCCGGGGCGGCTCGACGCGCGTGTCGACCGTTACCGGAACGTCCGGCACGGTCGCCGTGGCGACCGTGGTCGTCGAGCCAGTCTGGTTCTTCGTTTTGGTGGAGCGGCACGCAGGCGCCACCAGAATCAATACGACCACGAGTCCGACTGCAGAGTTCTTGAACATCTGTCTCATCAAATCTTCACTCCTCTGCCCTCGATCATAACAATCATTCAGGCTTCTTCGACCAGTCCGGTTCCTTGTTCTGGGCCTCGAACGTCAATTGCAACAGATCGGTGCCGTCGACGCGCATCCGGTACACCTGCCATTTCCCGCTGCGGTTGGACTGGAACGCGATCCACTGCCCGTCCGGAGACCACGTGGGCTGCTCGTTCGATCCTTCGCCGGCCACGATCCGGCTCTGCCCGGTCACGACGTTGTAGATGCGGATCTGGAAACGGCCGGCCACGCGCGAGGTGTACGCGATCTGATCGCCTTTCGGAGACCAGGTGGCGTCGTCGTTCCAGTCGCCGTCGAAGGAGATGCGCCGGACGTTGGTCCCTTCCGCGTCCATGACGTAGATCTGCGGGGTGCCGCTCCGTCCGGACGTGAACGAGATCTGCCGCCCGTTCGGGCTCCACTCCGGCGTCGACTCGATCGAGTTGGTCGTGGTCAGGCGGCGGATGTTCGACCCGTCGTCACGCATGACGTAGATGTCGGGGTTGCCGTTGACCGACCCCACGAACGCGATGTCGTTGCCGACCGGGGAGAACGTGGCCGACACGTTCAGCCCCACACCGGAGCGCAGCCGCGTCCGCCCGCCGCCCCGCCGGTTGACGATGTAGAGGTCCGACCTCCCATCGGAGAAGGAGGTGTACACCATCCGCTCGTTGTCGGGCGACCAGCTCGGCAGGATGGAGAGCGTGCCGTGGTTGGTGATGCGGCGCTGGTTCGCGCCGTCCCAGTCCATGAGGTGGATCTCCCATGCGCCGCTGCGGTTCGAGGCGAACGCGATCTGGCTCATGAAGACGCCAGGCGACCCGTTGACGAATCGCAGCAGGTCGTTGGCCAGCGTGTGGGCGGTGCGCGTCAACGCCGCCTGGGCGCCGCGGTAGCGCTTGGCGAACTGCACCGCTCCCGACGTGTCGAGCAGACGCGCTTCCACGACGTAGACCAGCGCGTCGGCCGCCGGCTCGGCGTAGACGACCAGCATCAGCAGGTAGTCCGCCCTGGCGTTTTTCGCCACCTCGGGCGTGATGGGCACGTTCGGGGGAAGGGGAGCGAGGGCGAAGACTCCGGAGTAGGCGATGTCGCGGGTGAGCGAGGAGAAAAACGTCTCACGTACCACGCCGGGATTCGCGGGGATGCCGGCCTGCGCGTTCGAAGGCGGCGTCACCAGCGGAAAGGGCACCGCCATGCGCACGACCGTGCGGGCGCGATCCGGATCCATCGTCTCGCCGATCTCGGTCTGTCCGAGAACCGCCAGCGGGAAGAGGAGAAGAACCAGGAGAGAGAGGGATGTCTTCATCGAAACGTCAGGTGAACTCCGAGATAGGTTCCGTTGTATGCAAAAGGCAGGGGAGGCAGCGGCGAGGTCTCCAGGATGGAGCGCAGCGCGGCGCGATCGAACGTGGTGTTGCCGCTCGGCGTGGTGACCTTCGCGTCGCGGATCCGGCCGTCGCGCTCGATGACGAAGTAGACGACCGTGTTCGGCTCGCCCGCGATCTGCGGGCGGAACCAGTGCGTGCCGATCAGCGTCTTCATCCGGTCGATGTACACCGTGTACGGGAAGTCGCCCCCCTCCAGTCCGGTCACGCCGGTCTGGCCGACGGCGACCTGCGGCGCGGCGGGGGCGGCCGGCTGGGGGGTGGGTTTGGGCGGAGTGGCGGGGTTCTCCGATCCCTTCTTACTGGACCGGCCGAACGGCGACATCGGCGCGGTGTTCCTCTCCGGCGGGCGCGCCGTCTTCTCAGGCGGCTTGACCGGCTCGGGCCTCGGAGGCTCGATGCGCGGGGCGGCTGGCTTCGGGACCGGCGCGGCCGGAACGACAGGCTGGGGCGCCTGCGCGAAGCGGATGTTCAGCGCGGAGACCTGGCGGGGGGCGGGCTGGTTCATGGCCGCGTACACGGCGAGGACGGTCAGAGACACATGGAGAATGATGGAGAGAGCGAGGCCGGCCGCTCCGCCACGGTCGATGGCGGTCCGCTGCGCCAGCACCTCAGCGACCGCGTCGCGCATCGATCTCCCTCGGCTGCGTGATCATTCCCAGCTGCTCCACTCCCGCCCGGTTCATCACATCGAGCACGGTCATGACCCGGCCGTAGGGAACACCCTGATCGGCTTCCAGAAGGGCGCGCTTGATCCGTCTGCCCCGCAGCATGGTCCCGAGCGTCATCTCCAGGTTCGTCGATCCAACCGCCGTGCCGTCCACGTAGACCGCTCCGCTCGCCAGAACGGTGATCTTCGCCGGGCTGCTCGTCGCGTATTCGAAGCTCCGCCCCTCGGCCTGCGGCAACTGCACTTCCAGCCCCTGGGTGAGCATCGGCGCCGTGATCATGAAGATGATGAGCAGCACGAGCATCACGTCGACCAGCGGGGTGACGTTGATCTCGGCGAGATCGCCCAGTTCGTCGGTTTCGGTCGGCCGGAACATTCCTGTCTTAGACGCAGTCGGGCTACATGAAGTTGCGTTCGGTCAGGTTGAGGAACTCCAGTGTGAAGTCCTCCATCTCGCCGCGCGCGCGGCGAAGCTGCTGGACGAAGTAGTTGTACGCGACGAGGGCGGGAATGGCGGCGAAGAGACCCGCCGCGGTGTTGATGAGCGCCTCGCTGATGCCTGGGGCCACGGCGGTGATCGACGTCGAGCCGGTGACGCCGATGTTGGCGAACGCGCCCATGATTCCCCAGACCGTTCCGAAGAGCCCGATGAACGGGGTGGCGGCCGCCGTGGTGGCGAGGAAGGGCACGAAGCGGGAGAGGCGCGCCGTCTCGACCCTGGATGCTCGCATCAGGGAACGCTCCACCGCGTCGAGCGACCGGACGGTCTGCTTGCCGTCCGCGTGCGCGATCTGCGCCTCGATCTCGGCATAGCCGGCTCGGAAGAGGCCGACCAGAGGCGAGTGGGCCAGGGATCCCAGGACCGGCTGCACGTCGATGAGCCGCTTGGCCTTGCGGAACGCGGCGACGAAACGCCGTGACGATCGGGCCGAGCGTTTGAACCGCCGGCCCACCACGAACATCGTCGCCCACGACAGGATCGAGAACAGGAGGAGGACAGCCAGGACAGCCTTGCCCACCCACCCCGAATGCTGGAACGCCGCCCACAACTGCACGAGTCGTAAGGTAACACGAGCGGTAGATCGTGGATCGTAGATCGTTGGAGGACGGGAGCGGGGATGTTCTCCTGCGATCTACGATCCACGATCTCAACCGCGCCGGCACGCGAAGTAAGGCACGAACGGGCGTCAGGTTCGCGGCCGGCTGCGATGCTCCGATGCTGGCGCGGTTTCTTACGAGACCGCTCCCGGTTTCGTATGAGACCGCTCCCGGTTTCTTACGAGACCGCTCGATGTCGAGATCGATGCCGGCCACGACGCTCGCGAGGGGTGCAGCCTCAACACCGTGAGTGAGTCGAGCGTCAGAATCCGGCTCGGGGCGGAAAGGCTCTGATCCCAGTCGCGCCTGCTCTTCTGCGGGTGACGGCTGACCA
Source organism: Thermoanaerobaculia bacterium (assembly GCA_035544675.1). Classification (GTDB taxonomy): domain Bacteria; phylum Acidobacteriota; class Thermoanaerobaculia; order Gp7-AA8; family Gp7-AA8; genus DATKCA01. The sequence continues at coordinate 36,283 of DATKCA010000016.1, forward strand.
GGGTCAAATGGCGGCTGTCCTGGCTCAAGGACTAGATTCCTTCGGTTGTTCTGGGCCGGTCGGATCCAAACCCGATTTCAACATTCTGAACCGATAAGTGCCGTGGAATCAGCGACCTGCCGGGAGAGGAGAACTTCCGCTCGTTCGAAATCTGGACATGTGTATGATTGCTGCGCACGTGGCGGAATTGCTTCAGCGCATTCTCGTCGTTGACGACGACCCCGCCATCGTGGCCGGGCTGGAGGCGCTCCTCAGCGGCGAGTGGGACGTGCGCACAGCGGTCACGGGCCGGGAGGCGCTGGTCGCCTTCTCCGACTTCTCGCCGGACGTGGTGCTGCTCGATCTGCAGCTCCCGGACTTCTCGGGCATCGACCTTTTGCATCAGTTCAAGATGTACTCGGAGACGTCGGCGGTGATCATGATGTCGGGCGCGGGCACGCTCGACCGGGTTGTCGAGACGATGAAGCTCGGCGCGGAGACGTTTCTCCAGAAACCGTTCGAGTACGAGACGCTGCGCCTCACGCTGCAGCAGGTGTCGAAGATGATCGCGACGCAGCGGCAACTGATCGCGCTGAGGCGCGCCGAGTCGCGCGAGGTCGGCCTGCCCGGCATCTCTCCGGCCATCGTCTACCTCAACGAGATTCTCGCGCAGATCGCGCGCGCGCCCTCGCCGGTGCTCATCGAGGGGGAGTCGGGAACGGGAAAAGGGGTGATGGCGCGTCTGATCCACAACCGGTCGGCCCGATCCCGCGCTCCGTTTGTCGACCTCAACTGCGCGGGTCTGTCGAAAGAGCTGCTCGAGTCGGAGCTGTTCGGGCACGAGCGCGGCGCGTTCACCAACGCCACGAACACCAAGCCGGGACTGTTCGAGATCGCCGGTGAGGGGACGCTGTTTCTCGACGAGATCGGGGAGATGGAGCTGACGGTGCAGGCCAGGCTGCTCAAGGCGCTCGAGGACAAGCGGTTCCGCCGCGTCGGCGGCACGCGCGACATCCGTGCCGACTTCCGTCTCATCGCCGCGACCAACAAGGATCTTCATGCCGAACTCGCCGCCGCCCGCTTTCGAGGCGACCTCTATTACCGCCTCAACGTCGTGAAGCTGCGGATGCCGCCGCTGCGAGAACGGATGGAGGATCTTCCCATCCTCCTGCAGGAGATCCTCCGCCCGCTGGCCAAGGAGTTGGGGCGCCCTCTGCCTTCTGTGAGTCCGCGTGCAGTCAAGAAACTGAGCTCCTATCCGTGGCCGGGCAACGTGCGCGAGCTGCGGAACGTCCTCGAGCGCGCCATGCTCACCCTCGCCGGCGAAGAGATTCGCAGCGAGGACCTGGTCATCGAAGCAAGCTCCGCTGCGGTCGGGGGGAAGGGCGGCGCGCTGCCTGCCGAGGAGTGGGAGATCCAGCCGCTCGACCGCGTCATCGCTACGTATGTCGCTGCCGCGGTGGATGCCGCCGGCGGCAACGTGCGCAAAGCCGCCCGCCAGTTGGAGATCAGCCCGTCGACGTTGTACGCGCGGCTGAAGGACCGGGGGACGTGATCGGAAACCGGAC
>DATKCA010000017.1:0-2479 GCA_035544675.1 Thermoanaerobaculia bacterium
ACATGCCGAAGATCGGCATCCCGGCCGAGGCGCCTGTGGACGGCGACAAGACCGTGCGGACCAAAGCGGCCGGCTTCCTCTGCTACCGCTTCGAGAACGGCCGCTGGTCGAAGCATCGCGCATTTCTGCCCGAGCAGCCGGCCACCGGGTTCACCGTCGCGCGCTGGGTCGAGCCGTCGGAGGTGACGCGGCTCTGCCAGGTCTACGAGGCAGCCGATGCCGAGGGGCGGAGGCTGATTCAATTGTTCGCGGAGCTCAGCGTCAGCGACGAATTGGAGATCCCGCCGCGGGCCTGATCCGCGTCGACCGGAAGCGTGAAGCGGAACGTGGTCCCTTTCCCCGGCTCGCTCTCCGCCCAGATACGTCCGCCGTGCGCGTCCACGATTCCCATTGCGATGGGAAGTCCCAGACCGGCACCCATCCGCTCCGTCCGCTTGGCCTGCCAGTAGGGGTCGAAGACGTGATCGAGGTGTTCCCGCGGAATGCCGGGGCCGGTGTCGCTCACCTGGAACTGCACTTCGCCCGACTCCGGCTCGCCGGCCCGCACGGTGATCATGCCACCCGCCGGAGTGAACTTCAGGGCGTTGCCGATCACGTTCGACAGCACCTGCATGATGCGGTCGCGGTCGGCGTGTACGACCGCCTGGGAGCCCCTCATCTGCAGGGTGACGGATGCGGCGGAGGCCTGGGCCTTGAAGAGCTCCTCGCTCTCCTCGAAGAGCGACGCCACGGTCACCGGACCGGGCTCGATTGGCAGCCGCTTGCCGCCCTCGAGGCGCGTGACGTCGAGCAGATCGGCGATCAGGCGGCTCATCCGCCGGGCCGACACGCTGATCGTTTCGATCTGCTCGCGATCCTCTTCCGCGAGGGCCGGAGAGGTCTCGGTCAGCTGCGCCGCGAGCATGACCGCGTTGAGCGGATTGCGCAGATCGTGCGAGACGACCGCCAGCACTTCCTCGCGGGCGCGAACGGCCTGCTGCGACTCGAGGTAGAGACGGGCGTTGTCGATCGCCAGCGCGGCGTGCCGCGACAGCTCCGTGAACAGCGGCAGATCCCCCGCCGTGAACGGCTTCGACTCCTTCGCCAGCGCGATCAAGACGCCGAACGCTTCCCCCCGTGTGACGAGCGGCGCCGCGATCATCGTCCGATTCCCTTCCGAGCCGCCGCCGGCGTACTCGATGAGCGACCGGCTCGATCCAATCAGGCGGGCTTCACGCTCCTGCATGATGCGTACGACCGGCTCCGGCATGTTCGTCCTTACCCGTCCATGCTCTTCGGCGAGAGAGCTTTCGAGCTCGGGGTCGCGGTGCGCGGAGGCCACCCTGCGCAGCGTGCCGTCGGAATCGACGAGATCGACGACCGCCAACTCGGCGAGATTCGATACGACGAGCTGCGCCAGCATGCCGATCGTCTGGTCGTAGTCGAGCGTCGTCGCCAGCTGCTGGCCCGCGGCGGCCAGGAAGGCGGAGCGGCGTTCTTCCCGTTCGGCGGCGGCGCGGGCATTCCGCGATTCGATCGCTTCGCGCTCGGCATCCTGCCGGCGCCGCACCGCTTCCCGCGCCAGCAGCCGCATCTGACGTCCGAGCCCGGCCACCAGCAGCGCCGACGTGAGGGCCAGCAGCGTCAGGACGAGGGTCAGCCAGCGGCTCCACTGATCGGCCGAGCGCATCCGCTGCAACCGGTCGTCGATCGCCCCCTGCATCGCCAGCTCGAGCTCCGAGGCGGCGCCGAGCGCCTTCGTGTACGCCGCGTGGCGCTCGAACATCCGTGTGGTCCAGACTTCGGCGGGAAGTTGCCTTGCGAGCAACTCCCCCTGCCGGACTCCTTCATGCCATCGGCCGGCATGGACCATCACCGCGTTGAGGTCGTCTTCCAGTCCGCCGCCGAGTCGCCTGGAAAGCTCGCGGAGGGCCACACGGTTTCTCTCTTCCCGGCCGAGGAGGGCGAAGTACTCATCGCGATACTGCGTCTGTCCCGTGACCTGGAAGGCGATGATCCGGTCCAGCTCCTGCGCCAGGTCCATCTGGATCTGATTCGCGGCGCGGCGCGCCGGCTCGGCGAGATTGCTGATCTCGCGGCGCATCATGTTGGTTTGACGCGCCACCACCGCCGGAATCGCCACCAGGGAGCACAGCGACACGATGATGAACGCGACAGGCAGAACCGTCGTCCATCGACTCTCCGGGCCTACCCGCCAGACGCTTCTGCGGTTGTTCAGCAAAATAAACCGGCTCCCTGCGCGGGAGGAGCAAACCGCTTACCATAGCCGGGCATGACGGAACGACGTGAGTTCCAGCGGTTGAAGCTGGCAAAACCCATTCTGGCCACATTGGATGCGCACAGCGCACTCATCCTTGACATCGGCCTCGGCGGCGCCTTCATCGAGCACCGCGGCCGCGCCAACGAAGGTCTCCGCTTCCGGCTCGGTTTCAAGTGGCAGGGGCACGAGATCGCCTTCGATGCCCTGGTGGCGAGGTCC
>DATKCA010000018.1:0-17315 GCA_035544675.1 Thermoanaerobaculia bacterium
CCTCGCATGAAGATCGTGGATGCCAGGGTGATCGTCTGTTCGCCGGGCCGGAACTTCGTCACCCTCAAGATCATCACCGAAGACGGCGTTCACGGCGTCGGCGACGCCACGCTCAACGGCCGTGAGCTGGCCGTGGCTTCGTATCTGACCGATCACGTCATTCCGCTGCTGATCGGCCGCGACGCGCGACGGATCGAAGACACCTGGCAGGTTCTCTACAAGGGTGCGTACTGGCGGCGCGGGCCGGTCACCATGGCCGCGATCTCAGCGGTGGACACAGCGCTGTGGGACATCCGCGGCAAGGCGCTGAACACCCCCGTGTACCAGCTGCTGGGTGGAGCCTCCCGCGATGCGGTGATGGTCTACGGTCATGCCAACGGCGAGACCATCGACGACAGCGTGACCGCCGTAGGCAACTACCTCTCGCTCGGCTACAAGGCCGTTCGCGCCCAGTGCGGCATCCCGGGAATCCCGAACGCATACGGAGTGGGCCGGGGCGCCATGTACTACGAGCCGGCGGAGAAGGGGCTGCCGCTCGAGACACGCTGGGACAGCTCCCGATACCTCGAGATCGTTCCCCGGCTCTTCGAGCGCCTGCGCGCCGAGTTCGGACCGGAGCCGCATCTGCTCCACGACGCGCATCATCGCCTCACGCCGATCGAAGCCGCCCGTCTCGGAAAGAGTCTCGAACCGTTCCACCTGTTCTGGCTCGAAGATCCGACGCCGGCCGAGAACCAGGAGTCCTTTCGCCTGATCCGGCAGCACACCACGACGCCGCTCGCCGTCGGGGAAGTCTTCAACACGATCTTCGACTGCCACCAGCTCATCCAGGAGCAGCTCATCGACTTCATTCGTACGACGGTCGTCCACGCGGGCGGCATCAGCCACCTGCGGAAGATCGCCGCGCTCGCGGAGTTGTACCAGGTGAGGACGGGATCGCACGGCGCGACGGACCTGAGCCCGGTGTGCATGGCCGCCGCGCTGCACTTCGACCTGAGCGTGCACAACTTCGGGATCCAGGAGGCCATGCGCCACACCGAAGAGACCGATCGCGTGTTCCCGCACGGCTATACCTTCGATGCCGGACTGATGCATCCCGGCGACGGGCCCGGCCTGGGCGTCGACATCGATGAGGAGCTCGCCGCGAAGTATCCCTACGAACGCGCGTATCTGCCCGTCAATCGATTGACGGACGGCACGGTTCACAGCTGGTAGGACCTCGCTCACGGAGACGAAAAGTTCGCCGTGATGTGATGATGATCGCGAGCGCCCAGACGGTACGATGAGCGGTGGAGGAGTGCTCTATGGCCTCAAGTCAGTTTTCCTATTCTCGACGACAGGCGCTGGCCGGCCTGCTCGGCCTGGGCGCCGCGGCCCTCTACGTCCCGGGCGTGTTCGCACAGACGCTCGTGGACACGCCACCGCAGACCGAAGGCCCCTTCTACCCGTCCAGACTGCCGCTCGACACCGACAACGATCTGCTCATCATCAACGACCGCATCACTCCGGCGGTGGGCGAGGTCACGCACCTGTCCGGACGCGTGCTCGACCGGCGCGGCGATCCGGTGCGCAACGTGGTGGTGGAGATCTGGCAGGTCGATCATCACGGCGTGTACCTGCACCAGGGCAGCGCCAACCGTGACAGGCGCGATGAGAACTTCCAGGGCTTCGGCCGGTTCACGACCGGCTCGACCGGCCAGTACCACTTCCGGACCATCAAGCCGGTCGCGTATCCAGGCCGCCCGCCGCACATTCACGTCAAGGTGAAGCGCGGTGATCGCAGTCTGCTCACCACCCAGTGCTACATCAAAGGGCATCCGCAGAATGAGAGAGATGGCATCCTGCGCGGCATCCGGGACAGTCGCGCCCGCGAATCGGTGATGGTGGACTTCGCGCCGGCGGCGGGGGCGCGCGCGGGCGAGCTCATGGCCCGCTTCGACATCGTCCTCGGTATGACGCCGGCGGAGTAGGCCGGCCGCGACGCACACGTCCACGTCAAAGGGTCCCAGCCTGCTGCCGGGGCGCTCGATCGACTTCAATGGACAGCTGTCTCCGCTTCTGAAATCGGGGCGCGGAAAACGACGCGGCACATCGGCACACCGTCGCGAATCCAGCTCAAGCGCCCCGCCACTTCCTGGTGGCCGGTTTTGTGCGCCACCAGTTTCGCGGTCCGGCCTGATTCCCACGGTACGTCTTCCGAGAAGAGGCGCAGGCGCGTCAACCGGCCGTCCGGCGACATCATGATGCCGCCCACAGCCGTCTTCCCATCGAGAAAAACCATGGCCACCTGTCCCTCGTGCCACTGCGCCAACGCGTTCGTAACGACGGCTTCCTTCCCGCCGATGCGGATGCTGCCGCGCGCCTGTCCCGGCTGGAGCGATGCGCCCGGCGCGGCCTGGACGAAAACCGGCATACCGGCCTGCAGCAGTGGCGTGCGGAGACGATCTTCGACGAGATCCTCGACGCCGATCTCCAGCCACGAGACGTCGGGAAGATCCACAGCGTCCAGCGGGACGATCGTGTAGAGCGCAATCAGAGCGGCGGCCACGATGCCCAGCATCACCACGGCGTTCATCAGGCCGCCACCGATGCCTGCCAGCCGCCGTAGCATGAGCAGCCACGGCTGCGCCTTCTCGATCCTCACCGAATGACGAACGGCGTTCGGATCGGCGATCAACCCCCGGCGTTCTGTCGAATACGTGCCGATCGCGCAGATGGTGTCGTTGGGGCGGAGCACCTGCTCGAAGAGGAGCGCGCCCCCGAGTGACGGCTTCTGCTGTCGCTGTCCGCGATCCTGGCGCACGGTTCCATCGCCGTCGCGGTAGACCTCGTAGCCATCGCTCATGCGCTCCCTGACGCTCTTCTTCCTGTCGAGCAGCGGCTGGAACTCGGTGGTGCGCACGTAGTCCTCGGCACGCTGCACGGCCGCACCCGTGGGGCGGTCCCGCGGAAAGTCGACGAGCTCCGGAAAGGCCAATAGACGAACGTGAGTCAGACCGCATCGAATCGTCGACGGCACCATGGCCAGCCCCTGCCAGCGTCGTCTTCCCGCATCCATGAGGATCTCGTAGGTGTAGACGACGGCGGGCGTGCGGGAGAGTGGCGAGAGCAGTCTGGCCCCGCCGCCCGGCGTGATGGGCCCCACCGCGGCGTAGAGTTTTCCGTCGCGCGGGTCCTGGCCGGCCAGACCGGCCCGGATCAACATCAGCTCGCGAGCGTTGCGGAACATCCTGCCGGCGTGTCCGAGGGCGGCCGCGACAAGCCCGCCCGCGACGAGTCCCACCACGACGGCAGTGACGCGATCCGGGAGGCGCCGCTCGATGACGGCGACCAGCGCAATCACGATCAGCGCGTAGATGGCAAGCCAGAGCAGGCAGACGCGCAGCCTCTTCATGGTGGATTGGCAACGATCGTACCGCACCGGTCACAGCAGATCGAGCATCCGCGGCAGCCACATCGAGAGCCACGGCAGGTAGGTGATCATCAGCAGGGCCACCATCATGGCCAGGAAGAACGGGATGGCCGGCGCGACCACCCTGGCGATGGTCGTCTTGCCCACGCTGCAGGCCACGAACAGGCACGTGCCCACCGGCGGAGTACAGAGGCCGATGCAGAGGTTGGCGATCATCACGATGCCGAAGTGCACCGGATCCATGCCCAGGTTGATCACCACCGGCAGAAAGATCGGCGTGAAGATCAGCACGGCGGGCGTCATGTCCATGAACGTGCCGACGATCAGCAGCAGCACGTTGATCAGCAGCAGCACCACCAGCGGCTTGTCCGACAGCATGATCATGGCCGCGCTCACCGTCTGGGGAATCTGCTCGTAGGCCAGCACCCAGCTCATGGCCTGGCTGGCGCCGACCAGCAGCATCACCACGGCCGTGGTCCTGGCCGAGCGCAGCAGGATCGCCGGCAGGGCGCGAAGCTTCACCTCGCGATACAGCCCGGCGCCCAGCAGCAGCGCGTATGCCACCGCGATGGCCGAGGCCTCCGTCGCGGAGAAGATGCCGCCGAGGATGCCGCCGAGCACGATCACGATCAGCAGCATGCTGGGCAGCGCTCCGACCAGCGCCTGGCCGAAGGGCGGCGCCTCGATTCTGGCCTGCGCCGCGCTGCCGCGGAGGTTCACAATCAACGTGGTGAGCATGATGGCCAGCCCCACGATCACTCCCGGGATCACGCCCGCCATGAAGAGTGCGGCCACCGACACATTGCCGGCCACCACCGCGTACACGATCATGATGTTGCTGGGCGGAATCAGAAGCCCGGTGGTGGCGGAGGTGGCGGTGAGCGCGACCGCGAATTCGCGTTTGTAGCCCTTGGCCTCCATCTGCGGGATCATGAACCCGCCGATCGACGACACGGCGGCCGCCGCCGAGCCGGAGACGGAGCCGAACAGCATGCACGTGACCGTATTCACGTAGGCCAGACCGCCGGGCAGACGGCCCACCAGCGCGGCGGCAAAATCCATCAGCCGGCGCGCCATCCCGCCCTCCCCCATCAACACGCCGGACAACACGAAGAAGGGGATGGCCAGCAGCGGGAAGCTCTCGATGCCTTTGGCCATGCGCTGCGCGGTCATCGCCGCGGCCGGGACGTCCTCGAGGCAGGCGATGGTTGCCAGCGACGCCAGTCCGATGCAGAAGGCGACCGGCACGTTGAGCGCGAGCAGCGCCAGAAAAACGAACAGGAGGATCAGGATTTCGGCGGCCATGTCAGGCGTCCGCAACCGCCGCGACGGCGAGAGGCCGCCCCAGAAGATGTTCGATGCTGAAGGCGACGAAGAAGATGCCGCTGAGCGGCACCACGACGTAGACCAGGCCCATCCTCCATTGCAGCACCGGCGTGAGCTGTCCGGAAGCGAGGGCCTGGCTGACCAGCAGCCAGCCTCCCCAGCAAAGCGCAATCACGGCGAACACGATCACGGCCAGCTCCACCACGATGCCCGCCAGGCGCTGGGCCGCCGGATCGAATTTCGCGACGAGGTAATCGACCCCCAGGTGGCCGCGGTCGCGGTAAGTGAGCGCGCCGCCGAGCAGCGACACCCACACGAGCAGGTAGACGGCGAGCTCCTCCGTCCAGTCGCTGGGCCGGATCCCCGGCACATAGCGGGAGATCACACCCCAGAGCACGTCGAGCACCAGCGCGGCGAAGAGCGCGATCGTGAACCATTCCAGCGCGCGGACCACGTTGCGCCACGCGCGCTCGAGTGGGGAAACCGCGACGGTCATGGTCATGGCACGTCGCGAATGCGGCGGACGAGCTCCGTAATGCGACGGTCTTCCAGCGCCGCATACATCGGCGCGGTGGCCTCGACGAACGCGGCCTTGTCGGGCCGATACACCGTCACGCCTGCTTCGGCCACGATCTTCAGCGCCTCCTCGGTCTTCTCCCGCCAGAGCTTGCGCTGGTAATCAACGGATTCGGCCGCCGCCTCGTTCACCCAGTTGCGGACCTCCGGGCTCAGGCTGTCCCAGACCGGTTTGCTGAAGATCACCATGTCCGGGATGCGCGTGTGCTCGTCCAGTGAGAAATGCTTTGCGATCTCGTAATGCCGGCTGCTCAGGAAACTGGGCGGGTTGTTCTCCGCGCCGTCGACCATGCCCTGTTGCAGCGCGGTGTAGAGCTCGCCCCACGGCACGGGAGTCGGTCCGCCGCCGAGCGTGGTGATGAGGTCGCGCGCGGTCTTGCTCGGCAGCACGCGGAGCTTCATCTCCTTCACGTCGCCAGGCTTCAGGATCGGCCGTTTCAACGTGTAGAAACTGCGGCTGCCGGAATCGTAGTAGCAGAGGCCATGAATGCCGTGCCGCTCGCCGGCGGCCAGCAGCTCGCGGCCGATCGGGCCATTGAGCACGCGCCAGTAGCGCTCCTCGTCCGGGAAAAGATAGGGCAGGCTGAACACCGCCATCTCCGGGACGAAACCTTCCATCGCCGCGGTCGAGGTCTTCACCATGGCCAGCGCTCCGCGCTGGAGCTGTTCGATCATCTCCGGCTCGGTGCCGAGCTGGCCGCCGGGAAAGATCTGCAGCTCGACCGTGCCGCCGGAGATCCCGAAGAGGCGCCTGCCCATGAACTCCATGCCGAGGTGGACGGGATGCTGGGGATCGAGAACGTGGCCGAGCTTGAGGACGGTTTTGCGCTCGGCATCGGGACCCGACTTGCCGGCGCGAACCGCCGGGATCAGAGCGGCCGACGTCAGCAGCACGCCGACGAGCAGGCCGAGAGCGAGAAACGACAGCGACTTTCGGTCCATGACGCGAGGGCACCTAGTGTAAGGGCGATCATGGCATTTCCGGATTCCAGCCGTCGAACCCGCCCAGGATCTTCGCCGGCGTGAGCGCAGCAACCTGTCTGGCCGTGAGCGTCTTCGCCCAACGCACCCGCGTGGACGGGCTGGCGCCGTCGCCGGTACTGCCGGACTCCGCATAGAACGCGCGCTTCTCTGCCTCCGGTTTGTCCCAGTTGTGCCAGCCTTCGGGACGGACCACGGATGACATCCGCGTCCGAAGAAACACGGTCTTCGCATCGATGCGCCACGGCCGGCCGAGATAGGTCTTCACTCCCGCGGCGCCGGAGATCCGGCAGTCGATGAACACGAATCCGTGTTCGGTTCCGTGCGGCGTGGAAGCGGCCGTGATGTAGCCGTTCTCGAGAGAGTGAATGTGGCAACGGTCGAACACCGCCGTGGCGCCGCCGAAGATGAAGTCGACGTTCCCCTCGATGTAGCAGCCGGCAAAGTAGTGCCGTCCGCGATTGACCAGGATCGTGTCCTGCCAGCCCAGAAAGCGGCATCGCCGGAAGACGACGCGGTCGCCGTCCACGCGAAGCGCCACAGCCTGTCCCACCGGTGGTGCGCCCGGGCGCGGCCCCGGCTCCCCTGCCGCGTTGGCGATGGTGATGTTCTCCCACAGCATGCCATCGCCATCCACCTGCACGGTCGCCGTGCGGAACGTGCCGATCGGTTTGCCGTCCCGGCCCGGGAGGTTGGCGTGGAGGGCTGCGGTGATGATGGTCGTCTCCGCAGCCTCGCCGATGACCGCGATGTTGCCGCGCTCGCGCTGGACGTAGATGCGCTCCCGATAAATGCCGGGCCTGACGAGGATGACCCAGCGCGGGTCGTTCGCGCCGGTGCGCATCGGCGCCCGGTCGATCGCCTCCTGCAGCGAGGTGTACTGGCCGGAGCCATCCGCGGCGACGATCGCATCGGGCTTGATCGCCGGCTGAGCCGCGGCGAGCGTGGAGAGCGATACGGCTCCCGCCAGGAGGAGGATCCATCTCATGGCAGCACTCTACGCCGGCGCACGCGGCTTCACGGCCGGCAGCGGCCTGGCGTCCAGCATCAGAGCTCTGAAGCTCTCCGGATCGAGCGCCGGACTGAAATACGAGCCCTGCGCCTCCTCACACCCATGGTGTGCGAGAAACTCGCGCTGCTGGCGCGTCTCGACGCCATCGGCGCAAACGCGCAAGCCCAGGGTGCGGCTCACGGCGATGACGGCATCGACGATGGCCGCGTCGGCTCCGGCCGTGGCCACGCTCTGGAGGAGACTGCGATCCATCTTGACGGCGTGGATCGGCAGCACCCGCAGCGAGCCGAAGGATGAGTGGGCGCTGCCAAAGTCGTCGACGGAGACGGAGACGCCCACCTCGCGGATCAGATTCAGCAGCTCGATGGTGAGACCGACATCGCGCATGGCCGTGGTCTCGCGAATCTCGAGCTCCAGCAATGCGGGATCGACCCCGCATTCGTCGATGGCCCGTCGGACGACCGCGGCCAGGTCACGCTGCTGGAACTGACGCGCGGAGATGTTCACAGCCAGGCGCAGCGGCAACCCTGCGTCGCACCACTGGCGGAGCTGCCGGCAGGCCGTGAACAGCGTCCACTCGCCCAGCGGCACGATCAGGCGCGTCTCTTCGGCCAGAGGGATGAAGTCACCGGGCTCCACGATGCCGCGCTCCGGATCGTTCCAGCGGACCATCGCTTCGGCACCGGCCACCAGGCCGGTGGCGACCGACACTGTTGGCTGGTATGCGAGCACCAGCTCTTCGTCGTTCATGGCCTTGCGCAGGCGCGACTGCATCGACAACCGCTCCATGGCCCGCGTCTTCATCTGCTCCGTGCAGAGCTGATACGTGTTCCGGCCGGCCTGTTTGGCGCGGTACATCGCGTCATCCGCGTTGCGGAGCAGCGTGTCGATGTCGACACCGTCAAATGGATAGACAGCGATGCCGATGCTGACCGAGATCTCGATGACCGTGGCGCCCGCGGCCACCGGCTCGACGACGCGTTCCAGGATTTTCTCGGCGACCTGTGCGGCGTCCTCCGGCTGATGAAGGTCCGGCAGGATGACCGTGAACTCGTCGCCGCCGTAGCGCGCCACCGTGTCCGTCTGCCGGACGCAGCTCCGCAGGCGCTGGGCGATCTCGACCAGCAGTGCGTCGGCCACGCTGTGCCAGAGCGTGTCGTTGATGGTCTTGAAGCGGTCCAGATCGATGAACAGGACGGCCACGTTCCCGCGGACGCGTTTCGCCGCCAGCAGGTTCAGCTCCAACCGCTCCACGAACAGGCGCCGGTTCGGCAGCTGCGTCAGCGCGTCGTGGTAAGCCTGGAACTCGACCTGTTCCTCGGCGCGCTTGCGATCGCTGATGTCGACGGCGGTCATGTGCACCAGGGCGCGCTCGCCCTGGCCCAGAAGCGAGACGTTGGCAAGTGCGGAGACCCCCGCGCCGTCCCGCCGCCTCATCTCGATCTCCAGACCGCGCACGGTCGGCGTTTCGTCGAGATGGCGCCGGATCTCCTCCACGGCAGCGGTGCGCGCGAGCACTTCGCCGAGGTTTCGGTTGCGCAGCTGGTCCGCTTCGTAGCCGGTCATTTCGGCGAACGTGGCATTGCAGTCGATGATGCGGCCGGAGAGCGTGGCCAGACAGACTCCCGCGGCGTTCTGCTCGAACAGCAGCCTGTACCGGGCCTCGGAGTCACGCAGCGCTTCCTCGGCCGACAGTCGCGCGGTGACATCGCGGAAACTCCACACACGCAACGGCACATCGTCCAGGTAACGGCCGATGGAGTATTGCTCCAGACGGCGGCCGTCCTTGAACTGCAGGACGTGGACGCTCTCCACCTCCGGATGAGCGCGGAGCTCCTCCAGACTGAGCAGGAATTCCGCGGGGTCGGCCAGCTGCTCGACCAGCTGCGCAATCAGATCGTGGTCTTCGCCCTGCGCCATCAGCTCCGCCGGAATGCCCCACATGTCGGCGAAGCGCTGGTTCCAGGTGAGGACCCTTCCCTCCTGCCCGATCACCAGGATGCCGTCCGCGGTCGAGTCGAGCGTGGACTGGAGCAGCGTCACGGCCCGCCGGGCCTCCCACTCGTAGCGCTTCCGCTCGCGGAGATCGCGACCGATGATCACCGCGCCGGTGACTTCTCCCCGATGCGTCACCGGCGAGTGCGACAGCGTCAGCTCGATCGGCTGGCCCATCTTCGTCCGGAAGATGTACTCGCGATCGCGGACCCAGCCCTGCAGCGGCGTCGTCTCGGTGCCGTCGGCCGGAACGAGGACCTCCTCGAGTTGACGGCCGACGATGTCTTCGCGGGCGTATCCAAGGAACCCGCAAGCCGCATTGTTGGCGAAGCGGATCCGGCCGTCGCTGTCGCTGACGAGCAGGAGATCGCGCATCGTGCTGATGATCTCCGTCGCCGCCAGCGAAGGTGTGATCGGCACCATCCCGTGTTTCGTGACCGTGTAAATGACCACAGCCGTGCATGCCAGGAGCGCCGACCAGCCGAATGGATAGATGGCCAGGCCGTACATCGGCAGCAGGTCGATGGCGGCCAGACAGACCAGGCCGAGCGCGATCGTGAAGAGCCGGATGCGCTTGCGTTCCGTCCCCTTCGCGCCCGGGTAGGCGCGAACGATCTCCACGACGGCCGCGGCCAGCAGGCCGGCGAAAAACAGCGGGTAAAGGACGCGCGCCACGACGTGGAACGTGGGGTAGAAACCCCACCAGAACTGCTGCACGCCGCTGACCAGGTAACCGGTCGTGAACGTCAGGATTGCGAACTGAGCGGCCACGAGCCAGCCGGCACCGGCGATGATCCGGCGATGATTGGCGATGGGAAGGATGCTGGCCACGAACTGGTACAAGGCCGGAGCCATGAAGGGCAGGCAGGCGCAGCCGGCCTTGGCCCAGATCAGCGCGGTGCGCGCATCCGCGGCCAGGTACATGAACACGCACGCGGTCTGCCACGCCGCCGCGGCGACGGACATGCCGAACATGGCCATGCTCGTCCGCGAGAACCGGGTCACTACGACCAGGATCGCGAAGAGCATCACTACCACTGCTGTTACCGCGGGAGGAACCGCGAACGGCGAGAACTGATACCCCGGCATCTTAATTTGGACCGCGGACTATTCTGTCCGCCGGAGTTGATTGCTGTCGAGCAAAAAGGGAGACCTGCCTGGCAGGCAGAAACAGAAAGAGCACAGATTGCTCTGTGCTCTTCCGCTCGCTGGCGAGACGGCCGGAACGCCGGCCGCCTAACGCCAGATATTCAGATTGACGTCGTCCAGAAGGAACCATGTGGGCGGACCCGGTCTCTGGATAGCGGTGAAGGAGATTCGGATGCTCGCGCCGCGGTAGCGGCTGACATCGAATTGCCGCCGGCCGTACGTCGGAGAGGCGTCCACGTTGCTGAACGTCGCCAACGTCTCCAGCAACTTGCCGGCCGGGTCGCGAATCTCGATGGTGAGAGTGTCGTTCACGACAGGTTTCGTGTTCTTCGTGACGACCCAGAGGTAGACGCTCAGCTCCGCGCGGCTCACCGTGGAGGGAACGGTCACCGTCTCGGATACGACCCTGAACGTCCGCGGCGGTCCCCCCAGCGCGGCCCGGCTGTTTCCGCTTCGGGACGTGAGGCTCATCACACTCAGATCATCGCCCGTGCCCAGGCTTTCGTCCATGCTGGAAGGACAGCCGGCGGGGTTGATGACCGTGCAGATGTCGAGGCTCCAGAACGTGGTGCCGTAATCGAAGCCCGGATCCGCAAGAAGCTGCGAATCGCTTTGAACGGATTCGTCGAGCGAGCTGATGAGTGAGAAGAGAAGGCGGTTTGGCGAGCCTTCACCGATGTCGCTGAGCGCGTCGAGGGTGGCCGCCGACAGCAATGTCTGTACGACGGCACTCGGTGACGCGCCCGGGTACTTTTCCAGTGTCAGAGCAGCCACGCCGGCGGCGAAGGGCGCTGACGCGGACGTGCCGGTGGCAATGGCCGTGGCCGTCGGGCTGGAGTGCCAGGCGGAGAGGATGTTCGATCCGGGCGCGAAGAGGTCGACACAGGTGCCGTAGTTGGAGTACGCGGCTCGCTGATCGGCCTCGGTCGTCGCTCCGACGGTGAGTGCCGCGGGCACTCTGGCCGGTGACATTTTGCACGCGTCCTTGTTACTGTTTCCGGCGGCCACGACTGTGGTCAGGCCGGCGGCGACCAACTCGTTGACCGCCACGTCGAGCGCCGATGAGGCCTCGCCTCCCAGGCTCAGGTTCACGACCGCGGGACGAGGCGATAGCGCATGCTCCTGGAGCACCCAATCGAGACCGGCCAGCAGAGTCTCGATGCTGCCGGATCCATCGCAATCGAGGACGCGCACCGGAACCAGAGCGGCGGACTTTGCCACGCCGTAGGTGGACCCGGCCACGATTCCTGCCACATGTGTCCCGTGACCATTACAGTCCGTAGAAGAGCCGTCTGCGAACGCACTGAAACCCGGCGCAACGCGACCGCCGAAATCGGCGTGACCGGCCAGGATCCCTGTATCGACCACATAGACAGTGACCCCCGCTCCCGTCCCATCGCTCACGTAAGACCCGTTCAACGGGAGAGAGCGCTGATCGATTCGATCGAGGCCCCACGTCGCCTCTGCGATGGAAATGGGCGAATCCTCTTCCACGAACTGAACGCGTGAGTCTCGCGCAAGCGCCTGGGCGTCGGACTCGCTGAGCTCCGCCGCGAAGCCTTTGAGACCGCGACCGTATGTGTGCCGGACGCGCGCACCTTTGAGATTGCGCATCGTGCTCGCAACCGCGGTGGTATCGGCGCTCGGCTCGAGCACCACGATGTATCGACCAGGAATGTGCTTCGCCTTGCGGCGGACATCCCCCTCGCCAGCAGTAGCGGCCGTAGCCACTACCAGGGCGAGACCCGCGAACAACAATGCCGTTCTTCTCATGTTGACGCGGAATTCTACGCGCGCACTTTGCACAACACAATGGTCAAAAGCTGCTTGACGTGGATCACAGCGTGTGTCGTGTAGTCCTTAAATGTATCGTCAGTCATAATCACGCTATACACGAGGATACATAATGCCTATATCCAACCTCATAAACGCTATACCCAACGGTATACCCGGCGTATGCTGATTGACGCATAATAGATAGATATGTGACGTTTGCATTACGCCGTGATGACCATCTCTACAACCAAGAACACTTTGACAGTGACAATGCGCGGGACTAACATCCCGACCACATCAACCAATGAGACTCGCAAGCCGCTGGGTCATCCTCCTTACAATCCTCCCAATCTGGGCCACCAGCGCTCTAGCCATCGATCCGGCGCTGTCCCTCGATCAGAACGTCGTCCGGACGTGGGGAGTCGATCAGGGGCTGCCGCAAGGCACCGTGTACGCGCTGACACAGTCGAACGACGGTTATGTCTGGGCTGCCACACAGGAGGGTTTCGTTCGCTTCGACGGATCCGTATTCGTCACTTACGACAGAGCAGCGTCGCCGCAGATCGACAACAATATGACTCTCGCGCTGCTGTCAGCGCGCGACGGCAGCCTCTACGCTGCTACTAATGGTGGTGGAGTCGTTCACGTGCAGAGCCGGCGCGTCCGCTCCTATGGCATGGCTGACGGACTGCCGAGCGCCGCCGCCACCGCTCTTTATGAGTCGGGGAACGGCACGATCTGGATCGGGACGCAGAAGGGTCTGGCTTCCCGTCAGCCGGACGGACGCATTGTGACGATCGCCGGCTCTGACGGTCCCACCCCCCTGGCCGTGACTACGATCACGGAGGACTGGTCCGGCCAGCTCTGGATCGGCACCACGCACGGCATCGCCACAATGAAGGACGGCCGGCTCGTACGGCACACCACAGACGGATTCCCGACCGCTCACATTCTCTCGATCCGTGTCACGCGTGACGGCAGCGTCTGGATCGGCACCCGCGGGGCCGGTCTGCTCCGTTACCGGTCCGGCCAGTTCCGCACATACACCGCTGCCGATCGACTGCCGTCAGCGAACGTCAGCGCCATTTACGAGGACAGCCGCGGCACACTGTGGATCGGCACTCTGGACCAGGGCGTGGGACGCTTCCGCAACGACCGTTTCGAATTCGCCTCCGACTCGATCGGAATCGGCAAAAAGGCCGTGACCTCGTTCCTCGAGGATCATGAAGGCAACCTCTGGATCGGCTCGGCGAACGGCCTGACCCGCATCGCGGAGGGAAGAGTCATCTCCTTCACCATGGCGCATGGACTCCTGGGCGACAAGGTCCGGAGCGTCAGCGCCGACTCCAGCGGCAAGCTTTGGATCGGCACCGGGAAGGGCGTTCAGACACTCGATGGCCGGCACCTCCGCAAAGGAAAAGGGCTGTCGAGCGACATCGTCATGTCCACGTGGAGCGGCCGCGACGGCAGTCTGTGGGTGGGCACGTTCGACGGCGGACTGAATCGCATCCTCCAGGGAAAGACCACCACCTACAACACGAAGAACGGCCTCAATACCAACATGGTGCTGTCGCTGTACGAAGATCGCGGCGGCGTCATGTGGGTCGGAACGGCCCGCGGACTCCAGCGCATCGTGAACGGGACGCTCATGCCGGACGCCGTCAAGCTCTCCGGAGAGGCGGTCGGAGTGATCCTGGAAGACCGCAACGGCGCACTCTGGGTGGGCACTCAGGATGGAGGTCTGAACCGGATCAGCGGCGGGACCGTCACGTCCTTTGGCAAGGGCAACGGCCTCTCCAGCGATCTGATCCTGTCCCTGCATCAGGACAGCACGGGCGCGCTCTGGGTGGGAACCGCGGGCGGAGGACTGAGCCGGTACAAGAACGGGCGGTGGACCACCGTCACCACCCGGGAAGGCCTCTTCGACGACAGCGTTTTCGCCATTCTCGAGGACGGCAACGGCCATCTCTGGATGAGCTGCAACAAAGGAATCTTCCGCGTATCGCGGCAGCAGCTCGACGACTTCGCCGAGGGACTGCAGCCGGGAGTGACGAGCGTCGCGTATGGGCGGGCCGACGGCATGGCCAGCCGCGAATGCAACGGAGGCACTCAGCCTGTGGCGTGGAAGACCGGCGACGGGAAGCTCTGGTTCGCCACGGTAAACGGCGTGGCCATGATCGACCCGGCCCGGGCCCGGACCGCAGCCGCCCCACCGGTGATCGTCCAGGACATCTTCGCGGACCGGAAGCCGATCGATCCGGCCGGCCCGGTCTCACTGGCCGCGGGAACGAAGACGCTCGAGTTCCGCTATGCCGGCATCAACCTCGCCGCACCCGAGAAAGTCCACTATCAATACAAGCTCGAGGGATTCGACCGCGAGTGGGTCGACGCCGGCACGCGGCGGCAGGCCTCGTACACGAACCTTCCTGCAGGCTCCTATCGTTTCCAGGTGCGCGCGGCGAGCGGCGACGGACCATGGAGCACCAGCACGACCGCCTTCCATCAGAGTGCGTTCTTCTATCAGACTCCGTGGTTCCTGACGGCTTCCGCGCTCCTGATCGTCGGTTCCGTGGCCGGAGCGCATCGCGCCCGTGTGAAGCTGGTTCGAACGTCGGCCGAACGTTTCAAGCAGTTGTTCGACCGCAACCCCGCCGGCGAGTACCGCGCCAACACCGCGGGAGGAATCCTCGACTGCAACGACGCCTGCGCCCGGATGCTGGGCTTCTCCTCGCGGTCGGAGTTGATGGCTCACGGAATCGCCGACCTGTACGGGTCCGACACATCCGAGTGGCAGACGATGGTCACGCGCCTGAGCGATCAGGGTGCGCTGGCCAGCTTCGAGACGGCGCTGCGCCGCGTCGACGGCACAGAAGTCTGGGTCCTGATGAATGCCAGCATGATTGGCGACGGCAAGGGTCACCCCATCGTCGCGGCCACGCTGGTCGACATCACCGCGCGTAAGCGGGCCGAGGAGAACGTCCGGTACAAGGCCCATCACGACGTCCTCACCGGACTGCCGAACCGGGCGTTGTTCAAAGACCGTCTGGCCATCGCCCTCAACTACGCGCATCGCGCCGGGAACCAGCTGGCCGTGCTGTGCCTCGACCTCGACGGTTTCAACGTCGTCAACGAGGCCTTCGGCCGCGAAGGTGGAGACAACCTTCTGCGCCAGGTCGCCGAGCGGCTGAAGTCGTGCGTCCGCGAGGAAGACTCGGTGGCTCGCGTCGGCGACGACGAGTTCACGCTGCTGCTCATGAAGCCTTCCAACGTCAGCGACGTGACGGCCGTGGCGCGCAAGATCCTGCAGGCCGTCGCCAAGCCGATGTCCGTCGATGACCACGAGTTCAACATCACCACCAGCATCGGCATCGCCTTCTACCCGCAGGACGGCGGAGACGCGGAGTCTCTGCTCAAGAACGCCGACAGCGCTCTGTACCAGGCCAAACAGGCCGGACGAAACAGCTACCAGCTCTGCTCGGCATTTCTGGCGCGGAAGGCGGCCGAACGTCTCACCCTCGAGACCGCTCTGCACCAGGCGCTGGAGCGTCACGAGTTCGTGCTTCACTACCAGCCGCAGCTCGACCTCCGAACGCAGGCCATCACCGGAATGGAAGCACTCATTCGCTGGGATCGCGGCGGAAAGAACATGCTCCGTCCCGCCGAGTTCATCGGCGTTGCCGAGGACACGCGTCTCATCCTGCCCATCGGCGAATGGGCCATCGAGGAGGCCTGCCGCCAGGGACAGGCGTGGTGCAGCGAAGGCACGGGGATGAGAATCGCGGTGAACGTCTCCGCCCGTCAGTTCCAGCAGCCGAATGTCGTCTCCATGATCCGTGACGCCATCGAGCGTTCAGGGTTTGATCCCCGTTACCTGGAGATCGAGATCACCGAGAGCACGGCCATGGCAGATCCCGACCTGACCGCCGAGATTCTCCTCGACCTCAAGAACCTCGGAATGAGCATCGCCATCGACGACTTCGGCGTGGGCCATTCCTCGCTGAGTTACCTGAAGCGCTTCCCCATCGACGCGTTGAAGATCGACCAGTCTTTTGTCCAGGACATCACCCGCGGGGGAAGCGACGGGGCGATCGTTTCCGCCGTGATCGCCATGGGCAAGGCCTTGAACATCCGCGTGATCGCCGAGGGCGTGGAGACGCCGGAGCAACTCCGATTCCTCAAGGAGCACGGCTGCTACGAGTTCCAGGGATACCTGTTCAGCAGACCGATGCCGGCCAGCGCGCTCACCGAGATGATCCACACCGCTTCGCCGAGCGCCTACACACACCGCTACGCGCGCACGATCCAGGCCGTCCCCTCACCCGCCGACCACTGAACCGGCAATCATTTTCTGCCGCGGCCGAAAAGCAACCTGCCCCTCAGAAGGTTCGAGGGAAGAGGTTCGAGGTTCGAGGCGCCTCTTCCCTCGAACCTCGAACCTCGAACCTCACTTCAGACGACGAGGCCGCGCGTTTCATCCGACGGCTACCTGATCGCTGAGCGGTCGACGGCCGCCGGTCGCGAGAGCGGTGATCCCGGTCACGCCAGGAGGGGCGTGGAATCTCCGAGGCAACAAAAAGGCCCTGGAAGCCTTAGCCTTCCAGGGCCGGTCTCGGCGCGTTGACATCCGCAAAGGGGCATTCGCGCCGCATTCGCCGTGACGATCCATCGCCTCATCACGGGCCGCCTCGAGTCGTTGACATCTGCGGTGGAGCGTTCGACTCGAAACCTGACCTCGCGAGCCTTCGCCTCCGAGGTCCTCCACGTCGCGTTGATATCCGCAAAGGGGCGTTCGCGCCGTGGCTGCCTTGATGACCTATCGCGTCATTCGCGGCTGCTTCGTATCGTTGACATCCGCGATAGAGCGTTCGATCCGAAGCAGGGGAATGCTATCGAAAACGGGCGCGATCTGCTGTCAACATTTC
The DNA here is from genome assembly GCA_035544675.1 of Thermoanaerobaculia bacterium. Taxonomy (GTDB): domain Bacteria; phylum Acidobacteriota; class Thermoanaerobaculia; order Gp7-AA8; family Gp7-AA8; genus DATKCA01. The sequence goes on from DATKCA010000018.1 coordinate 17,150, forward strand.
AGCGGTTTTCAACAGCGATCCGCAGCCCGCTTCCCGCATTTTGTGCAGTGGCATGTCTGCCTCTCTGTGACTGCACATGCGCAGTTGCATCGTGCTGTTGAAATCGTGCAGCGCGGAACCGGGCCCGACCAGCTCGACCGGCCGCCCGTTTCATGAAATGAGGACA